>NZ_JASISN010000010.1:0-124990 GCF_030063085.1 Planococcus sp. S3-L1
AATAGGTTATCTTGTCTTATAATAGGCATAGAGCGCTTTCCCTCCTGTTTGTGTATGTTGTGGTGACTACCATTATACAGGATTTGGGGAGGTGCTCTATTTTCTTGAGATATTACACTTAGAGCCGTAAGGGCTCGGAATTATGAAATTAACTCATTTACTTTGTTAATAATTTAAACATCCATTGTAATTTTGCGAATTGAAACCTCATTTAGATGCAATACGGTGAACCTTACCATAAGTAAGTGAGGTTTATATCATTACCAACGCTAACTTATTTATGTTTTATTCAAACGCTAAAAACAATTCAGTTATTCAAAACCATCAAAAGGAAATAAGCTTTTGGCTATTTGGATTTGCTAAATACGGGTCCAGATTTCGTTATTTTGTTTGACTGCATTGACGATAAGTTATTACTGCGCTTATTAAAATCACTCAATCATCGAACGGATCGAGGCGATTTTCCTTTCTCTTTTTTTAAAAAGCTATATAATGATAAAAGATGAATTTTAGCTGGGATTTTCACTTAAGGCGTTTTTATCTATTGCGTTAAGAGAAAGCTTGAAGCAAAGAAAGCGGGACCAAAATTAATGAAAAAACTTGGATTTGATTCGGAGAAATATTTGCAAGAACAATCAGCCTACATTCTAGAACGGGTGCAGCAGTACGATAAACTTTACTTGGAGTTTGGCGGAAAATTGATAGGTGACAAACATGCCAAGCGTGTCTTGCCTGGGTTTGATGAAGATGCCAAAATCAAACTATTGCATACACTGAAAGAAAAGGCGGAAATCATCATCTGTGTCTACGCTGGAGACATCGAACGAAACAAAGTCCGTGAAGATTACGGCATCACTTACGACCAAGATGTCTTGCGCTTAATTGATGAATATCGAGCATATGGTATTTCTGTCAACAGTGTCTTAATCACTCGTTATCAAGGGCAACCAACGGTCAAAGTATTTATGACTAAGCTTGAGAGAAGCGGAATTAGCGTCTGTATTCACCGTGAAATCGAAGGTTATCCGACAAACGTGGACGCGGTCCTTGGGGAAGAGGGATTTGCGACAAACCCTTATATTAAAACGACAAAGCCGATCGTGGTAGTGACGGGCCCTGGCCCAGGTAGCGGAAAGCTCGCCACCTGCCTTAACCAAATGTACCATGAGAATAAACTTGGAAATGAAGTCGGCTATGCCAAGTTTGAGACGTTTCCGGTTTGGAACTTGCCGTTAAAGCATCCGGTAAACATCGCTTATGAAGCGGCTACCGTCGATTTGAAAGACGTAAATATGATTGATAATTATCACTATGAAGCATATGAAAAAGTAGCGATCAATTACAATCGTGATATTGAGACGTTTCCTGTCATCAAACGGATTATCGAAAGGATTACCGGTAAAGCGTCTGTTTATAGCTCACCAACTGATATGGGGGTCAATCGTCTGAAATCGGGCATCACCGACGATAGGGTTGTCCAAGAAGCTGCCAAGCAGGAAATCATTCGGCGCAGTTTCGTCGTAGAGAATGACTATAAAAAAGGACTTGCCGATGAAGACAGTGTAAGCCACATGCAAGTGATTCTGGAAGAGACCGATTTAAAGAAAGAGGACCGGACACCTGTATTGCCGGCCCGTAATTATGCGAAAGCAATCCAAGAGCAAATTGACAGCACGAATCTACAAGCCGTAATTGCGATAGAACTGCCGAATGGCGAGATAATCACCGGTCGAACGACAACTTTGATGGATGCTTCGGCAGCCGCGATTTTGAATGGGTTGAAGAAATTGACCAATATTTCCGATGAAATTAATTTGTTGTCGCCGATGATTTTACAGACGATTCAACGGTTGAAAACGGATGACTTGAACAGCCGTGTCCCAACATTAAGCGCCAATGAAGTGCTCATTGCACTGGCAATCAGTGCGGTCACCAATCCTACTTCTGAGCTGGCTTATAAGCAATTGCCAAATTTAAAAGACACCCAAGCTCATTCCACGGTCATATTGAATAGAGAAAACGAACAGACTTTTAAGAAGCTTGGAATCGACATCACCAATGATCCGATCTATCCGACTGAGAACCTGTATTACAATTAGATTTTAGAAAACACCTGCCTTTTTCTTCTTACATAGAAGTCTGAGGCAGGTGTTTTTCATGTATACAGTTATGATTATTTTGAACTTGCGGTGTCTTTGTTCAGCTTAAAATTGAATTAAGCAAGGACAGATTAGTTCTATAAAGAGCTAGTAGACTTTTTAGTAACGCAACTTCGCAAAAGCGCTAGGATCATCATCCTAGCGCTTTTTTATATCAAAATATTAATGCTTGGTTCTGGGGAATCTACTAGCCAAACACGCATCATTCAAAAGGAAATGAACCTCCCTGTTTTTCCATAAGCACAGGAGCAAGCAACTTACTTTTTAAAATGCCCATGAGGATCAATAACAAATTTCTTGGAAGCCCCTTGGTCAAATTCAGCGTATGCCTCTGGTGATTGATCTAACGTAATGACCGTTGCGTTTACCGCTTTGGCAATTTGTGCTTTGCCGCTTAAAATCGACTTCATCAAGTCACGATGGTACCTCATAACTGGAGTTTGCCCCGTTACAAACGTATGAGCTTTTGCCCAGCCAAGTCCTAAGCGCACCTTCAAGGTTCCATTTTGAGCGTCTTGGTCGGCAGCGCCTGGATCACCGGTTACATAGAGTCCAGGTATACCAAGACGTCCGCCTGCACGCGTAACTTCCATAATGGAATTTAATACAGTAGCCGGTGCTTCACCAGCTCCCTCGCCATGTCCACTAGCTTCAAAACCTACACAATCAATCGCGCAATCCACTTCTGGGACGCCTAGAATTTGAGCAATTTGTTCCGCAAGGTTTGCGTGTTCACGAAGATTGACCGTTTCACAGCCGAAACTATGGGCCTGTGCAAGGCGTTCTTTGTTTAAGTCCCCTACGATGACAACAGATGCACCCAGTAGCTGGGCAGAGTGGGCAGCGGCTAAACCGACAGGACCAGCCCCGGCAACATAGACAGTAGCTCCTGGTTTCACACCCGCACTCACAGCGCCGTGGTAGCCTGTTGGGAAAATATCGGAAAGCATCGTTAAATCAAGTATTTTATCCATCGCTTGATCTTTATCCGGGAATTTCAGCAACTGAAAATCTGCATAAGGGACCATCACGTATTCCGATTGCCCGCCGACCCATCCACCCATGTCTACGTAACCATAAGCAGAACCGGGACGATCTGGGTTGACGTTCTCACAAATATGAGTGTCTTGCTCTTTACAGCTGCGGCAGCGGCCACAAGCAATATTAAATGGTACCGACACCAGGTCACCTTTTTTGATAAATTCCACATCACGGCCGACTTCAATGACTTCTCCTGTAATTTCATGACCGAGTACAAGGCCTTCAGGAGCTGTTGTCCGGCCACGCACCATGTGTTGATCACTTCCGCAAATATTGGTGGTAACGACTTTTACCACCACCCCATGTTCACATTTACGCCCGACATTCAATGGATTTACCCCGGGACCGTCTCTAATGATTAATTCAGGGTAGCTTATATCTTCAACTGTTACCGTTCCAGTACCTCTGTATACAACCGCTCTGTTTCCTGCCATTTCTGTCAGCTCCTATCTAATTTTGTACAGATAAAGATCACATCTTTACACCAGGGCAGCATCGAAGAAGGGACAAAATTTTACTATTTATATTAAGTATTCTCTATATTCTAAATTATAATTCTTTTTAATGGAAGAACGCACTTTTTTGTGAGAAGGTTACCTAAAGGATACTTTCAGAAGGAAATGGAAGAAGGGGGCAGTTTCATGAGTGATCTGCGGTCAGCAATAAAAAGGGAAATTGAGAGTGGCGAATTTAATTGTGAAAAGGAACTGACCTTATCGATTATTAGCGGCAAGTGGAAAATTATTATTATTTACTATTTAGGAACAGAGGGTGTCTTGCGCTTTAGTGAGATTAACCGCCTGCTTCCCAAAATTTCGCATAAGGTACTGACTACTCAAATTAGAGAGTTGGAGGAGGACGGGGTCGTTCACCGGCAAGTATTTGCTGAAGTTCCGTCGAAAGTAGAATATTCACTAACCACTTTAGGAGAAAGCCTCATTCCAATCGTTTTAATGATGGACGAATGGGGAAAGAAAAACATCAAACACTTTCCGATTGCGAAAAATGTGTGAGGAATCCTTTTTCGTTTTTAATAAATCTAACCTTAATTGGCTATACCGCAGAAAAACGGATCACAAGTAACTAATTTCAAAGCTGCGATTAAAAAGTCGATACAAAAAAGGCGAGTCCGTATAAAACGGAATCGTCTTTTTAACATTTATTAATTCAAAAACAAATAAATAATGTATAGCGGCACTAAAACAATCGCCATGTACTTTAGCAGATACAGCGAACTCGTAAATAGGCATTTGGCTTTCGCGATTAACGCTTCTTTCAAATCATTGACCATTTCGGACATTGTGTCTGCCCCCTTCAGTAAGTATGATTAGTATAAAGCACAGACTACTTGAATGGTATTTTGCTGTTTTCTAATAGGGTATCGCGTAAGGGAGGTTTTTCATGAACCGTTTTATAGGCTTTGTCGCAAGCATGTTCTTGCTAATCACGGGATGTAGTCAGGAAGGGGAAAGCAATGTGGAGCAATACTCAGGTGGACTGATTCAAGCAGTCGAAGACAACGAGGTAAAAAAGGTGCAAGAAATTTTACAGGATCCGTCGTATCCACTAAATGAAACGAATACGAAAAAAGAAACGCCATTGTTAATTGCGACGCATAGCAATTACATTGAAATCGCGAAACTATTAATTGATGCGGGAGCAGACATCAATCAACAAGATAATATTCAAGATAGTGCCTACCTATATGCAGGTGCACAAGGAAAAACAGAAATTTTAGCTTATATGATGGAGCATGCCGAGCCCAATCAAACAATTGTGAATCGCTATGGTGGCAATACATTAATACCGGCTGCTGAAAAAGGCCATTTAGACAATGTTAAGCTACTGTTAGAAGACGGTAGCGTAAATATCGATCATCAAAATAATTTTGGCTATACCGCATTGATTGAAGCAGTCGCTCTGACGGATGGTTCAGAAATCTATCAGCAAATTGTACAGGAATTGATCACATTTCATGCCAATAAAGAACTTCGAGACAACTCGGGTAAAACAGCACTCGATTACGCGAAAGAAAAAGGCTATACCGCAATGGTCGAACTGTTAGAAGACTGAGGCAGAGAAGGATATGAAAAATTTGATACCGAAAAGACGATTCCGTTCAAAAGGGAATCGTCTTTTTTAACGTTACTGAATTTAACTAGACGATTCGCTTAAACCCAAAATCACGTGTTTTTTACAAGAGTGTAAACCATAAAAAACTTCTCTATGCCAAAAAATTGCACGATATCTTGAAATAAAATAATTATGTTGTAATATATATAGGCTGCTGATAATATTTAGATGTCAAATATTTAGATATCTAAGTATTATGCAAGAAAATGATGCATTATGATGAAATTAGCAGGAGAAATTGGGATTACTATCGGTGGCGCTTCAGGGATTGGCAAAATTATTGCGCTTGCGATAGCAAAAGAAGGAGCACGATTTGCACTTGTCGGTATCAATGAAAAAAAGTCAAGAAACTGTAGCCGAAATCAATCAGTACACTAAAGGCGCTCTATTCAGTAGAGATATATCTGCAAAAGAAAATGTGCAACAAATGGTGAGTGCTGCAAACACACAAATAATGTACGAAGCCATGATGAACACTATTCTACTTGGTCGTGTTGGCGATTCGGAACAGCAGCCGTTTTCTTGGCCAGTAAAGATGTGGTTAGTAGTACCGGTTAAACATGGCTGGTTGATGGCAGTAGCATGAAACTACGTTAATTTTGAAGAGGAGGAAAAGGAATGGCTAGAGTAGAAAACAAAGTAGCATTAGTAACAGGTGGCGCTTCTGGAATTGGGCTTTCATCTGCAAGTTTATTAGCTAAAGAAGGCGCAAAAGTCGTCATTGCAGACTTTAATCTAGAAGGCGCGCAAGAAGCAGCAAAACAGATTAACGAACAAGGCGGTAATGCGCTAGGGATCTTCCTGGATGCAAGTAAAGAAAGTTCGATTCAAGAAGCTGTAGAGTATACGGTCGAACAGTACGGAAAAATCAATGTCTTGGTGAATAATGTTGGTGGAACCAACTTGAGAAAAGATATCGATGTGGTCAACTTGGATCTTGAAGAATGGGACCGCTTAATGGACTTGAATTTGAAGAGCGTGCTTCTAGGAAGCCGATTTGCGATTCCGCATATGATCAAAGATGGCGGCGGCGCAATTATTAATACCACGTCTATGGCAGGATTTGCAGGCGACTCTGTTCGTACAGCATACGGAGCATCAAAGGCGGGCGTCATTAACTTAACAAAATACATTGCCACTCAATACGGCAAGCAAAATATTCGGTGTAACGCAGTTGCGCCTGGACTGATTTTAACGCCAGCTGCTAAAAATATTTTGTCTCCAGAACTGTTGGATACCTTTATGAGATACAACCAGTTACCTTACCACGGTGAGCCAGACGATATTGGAAATACGGTATTATTCCTAGCATCAGATGAATCGAAATTTATTACCGGTCAAACGATTAAAGTGGAAGGCGGACATTATTTAAGCAATCCGACCATTCCCGATTTTAAGGAGCAGATGAATGGTTAATACAACGATCAAGCCAGAAGAAAAAGTAAAAGCAAGTAAAAGTAAAATTCATGCAGCTTGGTTGGTGCTGATTGGTCTTTGTATCATCGTCGCGTTTGGTAAAGGGGTAGTCAATAACTCGTCCGGTCTGTTCTTAACACCTGTTTCAAAAGAGTTGGGTATTGGTATTGGTGATTTAACCTTGTACATGAGTATATCTGCAGTTGTTACGATTATATTACTACCTGTTGCGGGTAAATTAATGGCGAAATACGATATTCGTTTATTGTTGATTGTCGCGATTATTTTACAAGGTGGTTCGTTTGCGGCGTTCGGACTGATGAATTCAGTATGGGGCTGGTATATTTTGGCTGTTCCATTAGCATTTGGTGCTATTTTTATTAACGTTATAGCAGGTCCGGTTTTAATCAACCAATGGTTTAGAAAAAATAACGGATTGGCACTGGGCATTTTGACAGCAACTGGCGGGTTAATCGGTGCATTTGCACAGCCTGTTATTGGTTCATTAATCGTCAACCAAGGCTGGAGATACGGGTATATGGCAGTAGGGATTACAGCAATCATTGTCGTGATTCCCGTTACGCTCCTTCTTATTAAAAAATTATCTCAAAACAAAGGCTTGTATCCTTACGGCATGACGGACACGGAAATCGCCGACCAAGGATCTTCAAGTGAAACACAAAACGAAGGAATTGCGATGAGCGATGCGAAAAAATCGTCTTCGTTTTATGCATTGATGCTGTTTTTCTTCCTTATTACTTCCGTTGCGAGCTTTATGATGCACATTCCATCGTATATTGTCGATAAAGGGTTTACACAAGAATTTGCAGGAACCGCAATGGGTGTTTATATGTTAGGTGTGGTATTGGGTGCGATTATTATCGGAATGTTAAACGATAAAATTGGATCTCGAAACACGACCATTATGACGATGGGCTTAGGATTGATTTCGATTTCGCTGTTATTGTTTGTGACTTCAAGCGCTACCGTTATTTTCGTTGCACTTGTGTTGTTTGCTTTTGTAACAAGTGGCATTGGAACGCTGACGCCATCATTGACACAAAGTTTGTTTGGCAATAAAGACTACAGCCAAATTTACTCTACTGCTTCACTAGGATTGGCGATTGCTGCAATCGTTGCCTTACCTGCTTACGGATACATCTTCCAATTTACAGGCAGCTACTCAGGTGGATTGTATACCATTCTTGTCATGTTAGTGCTCGCGATTGTAGCAGTTCTATACGCTTTCAAAGGAAAAGAAAAACTACTAGCAGCCGGTGCTTGGAAAAAATAAATAAGTGGAGAGGATATGGAATATTTTTTCCGGATAGGTCTTCTCTTTATGGTATGCTTGTTTCAAGTTGCGCCTAAAATATGTATAATAAGAGCCCCTAGCCAATAGGGGCTCTTATTTAGTAGAAAGCAGGGATTCATTAGCATGAGTGAACAAACTATTTTTGAAATTATACACAATATGGATAAAGTAACCGATAACTTAATTGTTCAGTGGAACAAATCATTTAATGAAGACTTGGGGGTTTCTCACATTTTGGTGCTCGCTCGTTTGATGGTACACGGAAAAAGCTCTCCTTCGGATATTGCCAAAGAAGTAGGATTGACTCCTCCAACAATTACCCATTTGGCAGAAAAGTTGATCAGTAAAAAGTTAGCCGTCCGAACAACGTCTGAATCCGATCGTCGAATGATTATTTTATCCATTACAGATAAAGGGGTAGAGATGGTCAAAAGAGCTAACAAAGAAGGCGTTACTTTGCGAAAAAAATTATTTGAAACCTTAACTACTGAAGAACGAGATCAGTTACTAAAAATTTACCGCAAATTAAGTAACTAAAGCGTTCCTGCAAGCAACGATACTTAAAAATGTAAAGGTGGCTCACTCTATGACAAGATTACCAATCATCATCGATACAGACCCAGGAATCGACGACGCAATGATGCTAACTTTAGCATTTGCTAATCGTGAAACACTGGACGTACGACTTGTTACCACGTGTTCAGGAAATATCTCTCAAGACAAGACAAATTACAACGCTCGTTCTTTTTTAAGTTATATCGGAGCCGACGTTGAAATTGCACGTGGATTGGAGCAGCCGATGTTCCGTGAACTCGAAGTAGCGGAAGACATTCACGGGGAAAGCGGCTTTGGCAATGTGCAGTTTTCAGCACCGACTTTACCAGTTAGTAAACGACCAGCTGTCACAGCCATGCTGGAAACGATTATGGCGAGTGATGAGAAAACCACCATTGTGGCAACAGGACCCCTAACCAATGTGGCGGCGTTATTGCTTGCGCACCCTGAAGTAAAACCAAAAATTGAGCGGATTTCCTGGATGGGCGGAGCGGCAGTAGGTGGCAATATGTCACCTACTGCGGAGTTTAATGCGTACGTCGATCCACACGCAGTAGAGATTGTGTTCCGTTCGGGTGTACCGGTTGTCATGAGTGGATTAGACGTCACTCATAAAGCGTTTGTCACAATCGAAGAAGCAAAAAGCATTTTAAACATTGGTACGGAGTTTGCGGAGAAAGCTTATCATTTGGTGACGTATTATTTGGATGTCATCAAGAGAACCTCTTTCCATGAAGAAAATTACGATCAAGTGCTGCATTTCCATGATGTTTGCGCCGTTATGTATTTATTGAAACCGGAGTTTTTCGAAGGTCAGGACTGCTTTGTAGAAGTCGCTTTAGAAGGACTAGCAGCAGGTGCGACAGTCGTTGACTATACGAATCGTTCCGGGAAAACGCCAAATGTGCATGTTCTTCACAGCGTTAATCGCGAAGCATTCGTTGCAGAGTTTGTGAAGGCAGTAAAGGTTATTTCAGAACGACTTCAGTAAGTGTAGTTGATGTTATTTTTTAAGGTCATGTCTTTTTAGTTAAGGATCTGTCCCATACGCCGCTAAAATAAAACAGATGGAGAAAAAGATGTTCTTTTTCTCCGTCTGTTTTTTTGAATCGTGGGCGAGAATGTATAAAGGACTTGGTGATACGAGCTACTTTTAAAAGCTTGTGAGCCGGTGTCAGAATCCTGAACGCGGTGTGCATTTTTTAGACAGTTAAGATAGATTGATTTTTAAATGAAAAAAGGGTATACCAATCATAAGAAAGTAGGGTGAAACGCAATGAACATTATCGTATTCGGCGCTACGGGTGGCGTAGGTCAATCGGTTGTCAAGCAAGCAATAGAAAGTGGATTTAAGGTTACGGCATTTGTCCGAACACCAACGAAGTTACAAGTAACACACGAGAATCTAACTGTTATCCAAGGAGATGCCTTTAACACAGCAGAAGTCTCAGCAGCCATTGCAGGGCATGATGCAGTTGTATCGTGCTTAGGCTCTAGTCAAGGAATGAAGCAGTCAACAGAACTTCAAGAGATGACAAAAAATATTGTCATGGGCATGGAGGAACACGGTGTGAAGCGCATTGTCTACACGGCATCTGCAGGTGTTCATAATGAACTCACAGGTGTCAGTGGGAAGCTAATCATGAAGATGCTGAAGAACCCGCTAATCGATCACCGAGCAGCTACAGATTTGATTCAAGAACACGGACTGACCTTTACCATTGTTCGACCGATGGGATTAACAAATGGCGCGTTTACAGGGCAGTACAAAGAAGCTGCGACAGGTGTGCCGGATAAGTCGAAATCAATTCCTCGTGCGGATGTTGCGCATTTTATCGTCAAAGCCTTAAGCGATGCACAGTACGAAAACGCGTCGGTTGGAATTTCTAGTTAACGTGTTACGAACAAAAAGGGGGAGTAAAGATGATTACCGAAAAGGATTTAACGTATTTGCGACGTTGTGTAGAGTTGGCGGAAACCGCCCTTGAAAAAGGAGATGAGCCATATGGGTCTATTCTTGTTTCGGTGGAGGGAGCCGTTCTTTTTGAAGACCATAACCACGTAGCAGGCGGCGATCATACCCAGCATCCGGAGTTTGCGATTGCACGCTGGGCCGCGAATCACTTGTCGCCGGAAGAACGGAGCACAGCGACGGTTTATACGTCAGGCGAACATTGTCCGATGTGTGCAGCAGCTCACGGATTGGTAGGTTTAGGAAGAATCGTCTATGCAAGCTCGTCACAGCAATCAGCTGAGTGGTTGAGTGAAATGGGTGCGACCGCTTCATCGCGTGTTCGAAGGTTAGCTATTGAAGAAGTTATTAAAGACACAGTTGTCGACGGTCCTGCTTCTAAACTGACAGAGCAGATGCGTGGACTTCATCAGAGAGCATTTGAAATGAAACGTTAAAACAAATAGTTGAGGTTAATGTAGTCATTTCTTTTTCACTTTTTGTTACTGTCTAATCATTGTTATAATAAGGGAGTATCAAAGGCGAACCTATCGCTTTGATGCTCTTTTGTCATGACATGGAGTTTATTAGTTAGGGAGTTGGAAATAGCAATGAATAAAAAAGAGATAGCCGATATCCGCAAACGATTTAAGTTAGATACAGATTTACTGAAAATCGGTGAAATTTATAATGTCTACATCCAACAAGAAAGCAGTGAAATCTATCACGAAGAGAGTCGCTCATTTTCTTTGTTAGACCGGGAACAACAAGAATTGTTTCTGGCCAATTTCAAAAAAGTTTTAGGCGGAAAGCTTGATGAAAAGCTGTTTGAAGTTAAATTTCAACCGCAAGAAGAAGGACAAGTAGATCATACACAACGACTTTTATATGAAGGACTTCAAGCAGATGAAGTTAGTGACTGGAAAACAAACATGCAGCGTATCGCCTTGAAAATGGTTGAAGACCACCCGTACGAAAAGGATATGGTCGTTACGTTTATTCGTGGCAACTATTTTAAGACGACCAAACGCAAGACGGACGAATCGGACATGGATTTCCGAGATGAAATGTACACCACTTCATTTATTCTTAGTAGCATGAACCAAACGGAACTGCCGAAAAGCTCCTTAGTGTTTGACTTTGCGGAGAAAGAATTTAAGTCCAATGTGCTAATGGATCCTGTTATTAAGCTATCTGCACCAATCGGGGGGTTCTTGTTCCCAAGTTTTACAGATAATGCGGCAGACATTAACCGTATTTTGTATGCTGCTGGTAAAACAAACAAACCGGATTATCAATTTATCGAAAATGTTTTAAATGGCGATGAAATTCTCACAGCTGAAGAAGAAAAGACCGTGTTTGAAGAAATTGTGAAAGCGGTCATTGGTGATGAAGTCAATTCGAGAACGCTTGCGGGTTTATATGATGAAATCAATCAAATGCTAGTCATCGAAGCAGAAAGTGATGACGAAGATGAGCAACCGCCTACTTTGGATGTCACAGAAGTTACGCGTGTACTAAAAGCAAGCGGCGTAAAAGATGTGAGCACGGAAAAGGTAGAAAGAGCGTTCCAAAGCGTAGTGGAAGACAAAACCTATGAAATGAAAGCAAGTCATATCGTGCCAAGTTATGCATCCAAATCCATCAAAATTAGCACCAAAGTAGCGGATATCGCCATCAGCCCTCAAGACTTACGTTACGTCAAACAAGTTAATTACGATGGCAAACGCTGTATATTGATCGAGGTAGAGGAAGATACGATGATTGAAGGCTTTAAGTTGATTTCAGAAGAGTTGTTGGAGTAAAAAAGTGCATGACTAACATTAACGAAATGCAAGTTAACAAAAGCAAAGATATCCACTTTTGTTAAATTTGGAATTTTTGATTTAATTTAAGGAGGCTATGAAACATTGGTTCTCTTGTTAGACGCTTATTACTGTTCAGTTTCCTTCTAGTTTAGTATAATTCTAATGTAAGAATTAATCTCCACACATTCAATGCACGTACGACTAGGTTTCATTATTCAATAGGAGGTTTTAAAAGATGGAAAACAATGAAGAAAAGCGCCACACTGCAGCAGGAGAAGGTCAATGCCCAGTAACAGGTGGCCATAAAGATAGTGCAATCACGACTTCAAACAAGCCAGGAAAAACACAAAACAAAGACTGGTGGCCAAACATGCTGAATGTCAACATTCTCCATCAGCATGACACTAAAACAAATCCTCTAGGAGAGGCATTTGATTACAAAGCAGAATTCGAGAAATTGGATTATGAGGCATTAAAGCAAGATTTGCACAAAGTCATGACAGATAGCCAAGACTGGTGGCCAGCGGATTATGGTCATTACGGCGGGTTATTCATCCGTATGTCATGGCACGATGCAGGTACTTACCGAACTGCAGACGGTCGCGGAGGCGGTTCTACCGGAAACCAGCGTTTTGCGCCATTAAATAGCTGGCCAGATAACGTAAACTTGGACAAAGCACGTCGTTTGCTATGGCCAATCAAGCAAAAATACGGCAGCAAAATTTCTTGGGCCGATTTATTGCTATTGACGGGTAACGTAGCACTTGAGTCGATGGGCTTTAAAACCTTTGGATTTGGAGCAGGACGTGAAGACATTTGGGCACCAGAAGAAGATGTTTATTGGGGCAACGAAAAAGAGTGGTTAGAAGATAATCGTTATTCAGGTGAACGCGATTTGGAAAACCCTCTCGCTGCGGTACAGATGGGCTTAATTTATGTAAACCCAGAGGGACCAAACGGCAAACCGGATCCTCTTGCTAGTGCTGTTGATATTCGTGAAACCTTTGCACGTATGGGAATGAACGATGAAGAAACAGTTGCGCTAATCGCAGGTGGCCATACGTTTGGTAAAGCACACGGAGCGGGAGACCCTGCTGAAGTAGGAGACGATCCAGAAGCAGCCGTAATGGAAAATATGGGAATTGGCTGGAAGAGCACGCACGGTTCTGGTAAAGGCCGTGATACAATTTCAAGTGGTATTGAAGGCGCTTGGACGGCTAACCCAACAAAATGGGACAATGGCTATTACGAGCAATTGTTTGAATACGAATGGGAGTTAACAAAATCTCCTGCTGGCGCGTACCAGTGGACAGCAAAAGATTTGTCAGAACACCAAATGGCACCTGACGCAGAAGATGCTTCTATTAAAGTGAAAACAATGATGACAACAGCAGATATGGCACTTCGCATGGATCCGGCATACGAAAAAATTTCTCGTCGCTATTATGAGAACATGGATGAGTTTGCAGATGCATTTGCGCGTGCTTGGTTCAAACTTCTTCATCGTGATATGGGACCTGCAGCACGTTATTGGGGACCAGAAGTTCCAGAAGAAGTATTGATTTGGCAAGATCCAGTACCAGCAGCAACACATACATTAACGACTGAAGAGTTGGATGAGCTAAAAGAGAAAATCTTGGCGAGTGAGTTAACTTCGCAACAGCTCGTTAAAACAGCTTGGGCTTCTGCTAGCACATACCGAAATTCAGATAAACGTGGCGGTGCCAACGGAGCACGTATTCGCTTTGCTCCACAACGCGACTGGGCAGCAAATGAGCCAGCAGAATTAGCTAAAGTGCTCGCTGTTTACGAAAACCTTAAAGCTTCGACTGGCAATAAAGTAAGCATGGCTGATTTGATTGTACTTGGAGGAAATGTAGCCCTTGAACAAGCTGTCAAAGCTGCTGGGTTCGATTTAGCTGTTCCATTTACGCAAGGTCGTGGAGATGCTCTTGAAGAACAAACAGATGCAGAAAGCTTTGATGTGTTAGAGCCAGTTTCAGATGGTTTCAGAAACTACCAGAAGAAAGAATACACAGTAAGCCCGGAAGAAATGTTGCTTGATAAAGCACAACTACTTGGCTTAACAGCGCCAGAAATGACCGCATTAATTGGTGGTATGCGTGCATTAGATGCAAATTATCAAGGCGTAAAAGAAGGAACTTTTGCTACTAATAGCGGCGTGTTAACAAATGATTTCTTCGTTAAGCTATTGGATATGAACATCGACTGGACGCCAGTAGAATTCAATAAATACGAAGGTAAAAACAATGCAACTGGTGAAGTAGTCGGTACAGCTACACGTTTTGACTTAGTATTTGGTTCAAACTCAATTCTGCGTGCTATTTCAGAAGTATATGCACAAGATGATAGCAAAGAGAAATTCGCTCGTGATTTCATCAAAGCATGGAACAAAGTGATGAATGCCGATCGTTTTGATCTACAAAACTAAGTAAAGAAAATCCCAATCAGTAGCGAATGCTGCTGATTGGGATTTTTTGTGCATTAATGCGGATAAATCATAATTTTTTCACCGTTTTCATCTACTTCTTCCGTAAAACCAAACCCTAGTTTTTGATAAAGTCGAATGGCTACTTTGTTTTGTTCAAAGACACTTAAATAGATAGGTTTTTTAGGATAGAGTTCAGTTAAATAGTCAACAAGTACGCGGAAAAAATAACGTCCCAGTCCTTGTTGTTGAAAACGTTCGTCAACTAAAAAACGATCCAACCAAATCTGCTCATCAAATTTTCCGTACATCGAAAATCCGATAATTTCATTCTCTTTGTATAAAGCCAAAGGGACGTAACGTGTGTCTTGTTCAGCCTCTAGTAAACACTGACTGACCGATTCGATAAATCCTCGTTGTTGCGCTGCCACTTTTAAATTTAAAACTTCTTGTTTGTTCGAGTCTGTAATCGCTCGAATTCCAGTAAACATCATGTCAAAACCTTTCTTTCTTGTGTATAGATAAAATTTAAGGTATATAGTAACTAGGTAGTCAAGAAAGGAGCCTCCATGTGACTGAAAAATATTTGACAACAGGAGATTTTTCAAAATTATGTAAAGTTAATAAGCAAACAATTATTTACTACGACCAAATCGGCTTGTTAACACCAGCTTATCGCAATCAAAAAGGTTACCGCTTTTATTCGTTTCGGCAGCTGGAGGTGTTCAATGTCATTTATCTATTAAAAGAACTCGGGATGTCATTAGAAGAAATTAAAAGCTATATGGAACAGAAGTCACCTGAATTGTTTCACTCTTTGATGATTGAGCAAAAAGAAAAAGTGCGGACGAAAAAAAGAATGTTGGATCATTTGGAAATGATGATGGATGTAAAAATCAACTTGCTAGAAGAGGCTGAAGAAACAGACTTCCATCAAGTTAGCTTTCTCTATTTGTCCGAAAGTTTTTTGTATCTGAGTCCAAATATAACCGATATAAACGACGACGATTTTGCAAAGGTAGTCACGCAATTCATCAATACATTAAATGAACAGAATTTAGATACAGGCTTTCAAATTGGTGGAATGACTTTGCACGAACAAGTAGTAAAAGGCGAGTATACGAATTATAGTTATCTCTACATGAAGCAGCTAGAGCAAAGAAAAAGTCAGCCATTTTTTAAAATCGCAGCAGGAATGTATGCAGTTGGCTATCATTTAGGAAAAGAAGACACGATCCATGTCACATATGAACGGCTATTTTCAGAAATTCGCAGGAATCACTATGAAATTGGCGATTATATCATGGAAGAGTATATATACGATGGATTAGTAAAAAGTGGCGAGGATCATTACATTACGAAGATTCTTGTTCAGTTAAAATGAAAAATTAAAGCTCAAGTTATGAATTTAACTCCTCTAACAGATGCAGAGGAGTTAAATTCAAATTCAGTGTGAGGTTGTTTAGTTATCAATACGCTCCTGAAGAATAAGTGATTTCGTAGCTGTGACTGTAAATCTCAAATATGATGCCAAACGGATCTTCTACATAACACATTCTGTAAGGCTTATCATCTGGATAGTATTCTCTAATTGGCATCCGTTGTTTGCCACCATGTTCAACTATTTTTTGAACCAATCCTTCTACGTCTGGATCTTGAACGCAAAAATGGAAGACGCCTGACTTCCAGTACTCAAAATTATTTTCGGGTTTTTCGCTATTCGGAAATTCGAAGATTTCGATTCCAGTCCCGTCAGAAGTTGCCATGTGTGCGATGCGGAACGTTCCCCATCCGGCGCCGAACACATCGATACACATTTGCCCGATGGGTGTGTCACTTTCTTCTTTTACTTCTGCCGGCTCCATAATTACATACCAGCCCATAACTTCTTTATAGAATGTGACGGCTCTGTCTAAATCTGTGACCGATAATCCGATGTGTGAAAATGCTCTTGGGTAGGCCATATTGATCGCTCCTATCTGTTTTTTATATAGTATGACGATTGATCTTTATTATCCTGGACATCTTCATCATACAAAGGAGTTTTTAGAATAACAATACGGCACATTTAAGTGGTATAGTTACGAAAATGTGACTACCGAGAGGATAAGGAGAGATGTAATGGGAGTTAAAAATAGCTATATCTGCTCTTTAGGGCTGACAATTGATTTGATCGGTGGAAAGTGGAAATTGATGATTCTTTGGTACTTAATCAATGGGAGTAAAAGATTTGGCGAGCTAAAAAAAAGCATTCCGACAATTAGCCAAAAAGTACTTACGGAGCAACTGAAAGAGCTTGAAAGTAGCCGTATCATTTCTAGAAAAGTGTATCCGACCGTACCAGCTACAGTAGAGTATTCTATGACTGATTACGGAGAAAGTCTTATTCCACTAATTCATGATTTGTGTGACTGGACAAAACAATATGCGGGTGAAAATGATATCGAAATAAGTGGAGACTAAACAGATAAATAAACTAAGAAAGGAAAGCGGTCATTTGGCTGCTTTCTTTTTTTAGTTGCTTGTGTCGCAAATCAACTTCTAAAAGTAGAAGAGATGTTAATAAATAAAGAATTTTTTCTAAAAACAACGAAAAAAGTATAAATAGTTTAAAAAGTTGTATTATTCGCTTAATTAAACACTCGAGTTTTTCTCTATAATGAATAATTAACTTGATAGTAGAACTTTATAAAGAGGGAGTGGCACCATGATTGATTTGCTTTTAATAAATGGCACGCTAATCACAATGAATAAAGAACGAAGTATTATTTACGGTGGAGCCGTAGCGGTTCATCATGGAAAAATTTTGGATGTTGGGCTTACTGCAGTGTTGGAAGTGAAATACGAAGCTAAACAACTGATCGATTGCAAGCACCACTGCATTTTACCTGGATTGATTGATGTTCATGGTCATGGAGGTCATTCGATGTTTAAAACAATCGCCATGGACAACTTGGAACAGTGGATTCCCATTATGACCAATACATACAATCATTATGTGACAGATGATTTTTGGTATTACGAAGGAAAGGTATCCGCATTAGAACGATTAAAAGCTGGCATTACGACCGGTGTCTCCGTGATCGGTTCGACACCAAGAGCAGATGACCCTATTTTTGCATTAAATCATGCAAAGGCCTATAACGAAGTCGGAATTCGCAATGTCGTCTGTACGGGGCCTGCCAACCCTAAGTGGCCGAAACTATACAGCCGCTGGAAAAACGGCAAAAGAATTACAAAAGAAGTTGATTATCAAGATGTACTAAAAGGAACAGAAGCGGTTGTTGAAGCGTTGAACCATGCCAATGACGACCGGACAAGAGCTTTCGTTACCCCTTTTGTCATTGTGACATCGATAGAAGGTTCTGGTCCTACACCGCCGTCTAGGTTGCATCAGTTAACTGACCATGACCGCTACCAAGCACGTAAAATTAGAGAAATTGCCAACAAGTACAAAACGAGAATCCATTCGGATGCATTTGGTGGAATGATTCACATGGCAATTCAAGACAAGGATTATGCTTTATTAGGACCAGACGTTCATTTGCAACATTGTCGAGGGATTTCCTTTGATGAAGTGAAAATTCTAGCAGACACCGGAACCAACGTCAGTACGAGTGCGAGTATCACTCAGATGACAGCAAGAACACCGATTGTAGAGCTCATCGAACTTGGAGCGACAGTTGCCATTTCTACAGATGGCACTTCACCTTCAACTAGTTTTGATCTGTTTCAAGCGATGCGAAAAACGCAATTGATTCATCAAGCGGCGATGAGGGACGAGCATTATTTACCTCCTGGCAAGCTTTTGGAGATGGTCACCATTGATGCAGCTAAATGTATAGGGTGGGACGACGAGCTTGGATCGATTGAAATTGGGAAAAAAGCAGATATTATCACGGTAAATATGAAACAAGCGCACTTAACTCCTGAAACTATGCATATTCACCGGTTAGTTTACCAAGCAGTTGGAAATGATGTGAATCATGTCATTGTTGACGGAAAAGTGTTAATGACTGACCGTAACGTAACGACTGTTGAAGAAAATCAACTAATCGAAGAAGCGAATGCGGAAGCTTTGGAAACAATTGAGCGTGCAGGTTTGGAAAAATACATGACCCCAACCAAATATTTCTGGGGGTCAACGCGCGCTTATGTTGACGAAAAACGATTTGATGAAGCAGACTATGTGTTTGCTATTACAGAGGAGGAACTTACATGAAGACAAAATTAAAAGGGCAATATGTTATCGGCTATAACGGTGAGGATCACGTCATACTAAAAGATGCGGAAGTCGTTTATGAAGGAACGTCCATTATTTATGTAGGAAAAGAATACACCGAGTCTGTAGATGAAACCATCGATTGTGGAAACGCCGTGATAAGCCCAGGATTTATTGATTTAAATGCACTTGGCGATATCGACCACGATATTATTCACGTAGAAGCAGATAATGAAAAATCAAAAAATCTTTTATGGTCTGAAAAATACATGAAGAATGGTCCACAGGAAGTCATGACAGAAGAGGAAGAAGCGTTTAAATCTCTTTATGCCTATAGCCAATTAATCTTAAACGGCATTACAACAGCTATGCCGATTACGTCCGTCTTTTATAAAAAATGGGCAGAGACGTATGAAGAATTAGCATCAGCTGCGCATTATGCAGGAAATTTAGGGTTAAGAATATACTTGGGACCGAGCTACCAATCGGGTATGCGCGTTGTACAACCAGATGGCACCATTCAGTTAATGTGGGACGAAGAAAGCGGCAAAGAAGGTCTGGATCGAGCAGTTAAGTTTATAGAAGAATTTGACGGTACCTATGACGATTTAGTGAGAGGCATGCTTGCACCAGAGCGAATTGAATGCCAGACAGAAGAAAGTTTGAAACAGACAAAAGCTTATAGCGAGTCATTAGGAGTACCGATTAAACTTCACGCTGCACAAGGAAGTTTTGAATACCACACCATCGTTGAAAAGCATGGCGTCACGCCAATTCAATACCTTAAAAATGTAGGGTTTTTAGGACCAAAAACAGGTATTCCCCATGCTAATTTCATAGCAGGATATAGTGAAGCAGAAACGGGACAAGGTGACGATATCAAAATTTTAACTGAAACCGGTACAACAGTGATTCACTGTCCGGTCATTATGGGAAGGCGTGGTAGCGGGCTAGAATCCTTTGCCAAATACAAACGTTCAGGCGTAAACGTAGCTATCGGGACAGATACTTTTCCTCCGGATATCTTCCAAAACATTCGGGCAGGCAGTATGATTTCCCGTATGCACGAAAAGGATGTCGAAAGTTCATCCTTTGCTGATTTTTTCAGAGCGGCAACTCTAGGTGGCGCAAAATTTTTAGGTAGAGAAGACCTTGGTAGGTTAGCTGTAGGAGCAAAAGCGGACATCATTGTCGTCGATTTAGAAGGATATCATATGGGTGTAAGTGACGATCCTATTCGAACAATGGTTATGAGCGGATCCGGAAGAGATATTAAACTTTCTATTATAAATGGCAAAATAGTTATGAAAGATAGACAAATCCCTCAAATTGATTTGAAAGAACTGCAGTCAAAAGCTCAGCACTATTTCGAAAAAATGAAAAGGGGTTATTTACAAAGAGATTACCAACAGTTAGGAGAAGAAAAGCTGTTTCCCTCTTCCTTTTCTGTTGTTGACTCAGTTGAAAAAAATTTAAGTAAAGATTGTGTAAAAATCAGTAAAGATACTGAAACTTAATTGTCAGAATATTTTTTATAATGAACTAATAAAATCGAAACACGAGGGGGAAATAATTTGAACAAGGTCCAATGGATAAGAAACGGGATAGCTTCAGCATTACTTGTGATGGCTCTGGCAGGCTGCTCTACCGGAGAAAAAGCCGCATCAACAGAAAATGGCGAAGTAAAAGCTGCCGGTTCTGAAGATACGTTAATTATCGCAAGACTTTCAGATGCTGAAAGTTTGGATCAGCAATTTATGTCAACTATCAATGCAGCGAGTGTCACTCATGGAAAAATTTATGAAGGCTTAGTTGGCCGCGATCGAAACGCAGAACTGCAACCATTGTTGGCAGAAAGCTGGGATCAGCTTGACGATAAAACATGGGAATTCAAGCTTCGTCAGGATGTTAAATTCCATGACGGAACGGACTTTACAGCAGAAGCTGTAAAAGCAACATTCGATCGATTATTGGATCCAGAAGTGGGTTCTCCTCGAGCAGGAGTATTGTCGATGGTAGAAGAAATAAAAATCATTGATGATTATACGGTTCAGTTTTTATTGTCGGAGCCATACTCTCCGCTTCTTTCAATTTTAGCAAGTCATGAAGGTGGCATCATCAGCCCGAAGGCAATTGAAGAGTTTGGCGGAGAAGATATTCAAGAACCAAGTGGCACAGGACCATTTGTCTTTGAATCATGGACACCTGGACAAGTGATTATCTTAAATCGAAACGAAGACTATTGGGGCACATTAGCCAAAGTAGGAAGAGTCGAATTTAAAGTTGTACCAGAAGAAACGACGCGTACAGCAATGGTTGAAACAGGAGAAGCTCATATTGCTGAACCTTTGTCCATCGCCCAGTTTGATGCGGTCAATGCTTCTCAAAATTCCAAAGTTTATCAAAGTGAAGGATTTGGAACGGAATACATTACGTTTAACGTTGAAAAAGCACCTTTTAATGACGTTAGAGTAAGAAAAGCGGTTTCACACGCGATCGAAATGGATGCAATCCGAAAAGGCGTTTACAATAATGTCGGTGGGGAAGCAAATTCATTATTAGGACCTAAAGTGTTTGGTTATCACGAAGGACTAGAAACGTATGAATACAATCTTTCTGAAGCCAAAAGATTACTGGCTGAAGCCGGTTATGCTGATGGCCTCGAAATTAAGTTGTCGACAATGGACAATAAAGAAAGAATTAGTTTAGCGGAAGTAGTTCAATCACAACTAAAGGGAATTGGTATTAAAGTAACAATTGAAGTGATGGAATACGGAACTTTTGTTGAATCGACTCATTCTGGCGACACGGAAATGTTCATCATTAGCTGGAGAAATGCCACAGGAGATGCAGATTATAACCAGTATAATTTGATGCATTCAAGCTCAATAGGGGCTAGTGGCAATACATCGTTTTATAGTAATTCTGAAGTGGATGGATTGATTGAAGAAGCACGAAAAGAAGCAGATTCTGAAAAACGGATTGAACTATACGCAAAAGCACAAGAAATTGAAATGGAAGAAGCAGTGTACATTCCCATACGCGTAATCGAGAATGTCGCAGCAATGTCCAAAGATGTTAGCGGTTTTGAAATTAGTCCATCTGGGTATTTGGAAATCAATAACGTATCGATAAAGTAATAAGTAATGAGGGATATCCAAAAGGATACCCCTTTTTTCTTATAGGGTAGTAAACAATCTAGTTGGAAAGATAAAAGTTCATATCAACTTATATAGGAGGCTCCACATGTACATATTGAAGAACGTCTTACTCGAAACAGGGTATGTGAAAGAAAATGGGCAAGTAAGGGCTACTGAGACAAAGTTATTTCATTTGAAAATTGCAGAAGGCCAAATTGCTGAAATAATCGGCTCAGAACAAGCACTTCCAAAAGACGTGAAAACGATGGATGGTAAAGGACTGCTCGTGTTACCTGCTTTTAAAGAAAAACACGTTCACCTTGATAAAACCTATATGGGAGAACCATGGCGCGCCTGTGTACCTGCTTCTTCTGTCATTGAAAGAAGCACTATAGAAAAAAACATTCTTGCATCGATTGAAACGAACACAGTAGATAGAGCGAAAAATTTACTAGACATTTTACTGTCACACGGTTCGACATCCATTAGGACGCATGTCGATATTTATCCAGAAGTTGGACTGGAGAATTTAAGTGGGGTTCAGACTGCATTGGCTGATTATGAGCAGAAAGTCGATTCGGAAATTGTCGCTTTTGCTCAGCACGGCTTACTTTATGGCAATACAGTTGGATTAATGAGAGAAGCTGTGCGTAACGGTGCGGGATTAGTGGGATCAGTCGACCCGGCAACAGTTGATTTGAATATCGAAGCGTCTCTCGTTCAATTAATGGATATCGCAGTTGAAGGAAACGTCGGGATTGATTTGCATCTGCATGACCCAGGTCATTTAGGGACGTTTACTATGAAGCGCTTGGCTGCCTTAACGATAGAAGCGGGCTGGCAAGGAAGAGTAGCAATCAGCCACGCCTTCGGACTCGGTGATGTAACTCCTCTAGAAGCAAGAGCAGTAGCAGAGTCTTTAAAAGAAGCAGGAGTATCGATTATTTCGAGTGTACCTATTGGAAGGAACATCCCGCCAGTTAGTTTACTAGCTGAAGTTGGAGTGACTGTTTCACTTGGAAACGATAATATTTATGACTCATGGTGGCCTACAGGAAACGGAGATGTCTTAGAAAGACTCGGAAGGTTGGTAGAAATCAATCGTTGGACAGACGAGTTATCGCTGTCTCAGGCGTTGCGTTTCATAACCGATGGCATTACCCCTCTGACAGCGAACGGGGAGCAGGTATGGCCCGTAGAAGGTGACGTGGCTAGCTTTGTCTTAGTGGGTGCTAAATGTGCTGCAGAGACTGTAGCGAGACGAGCACAACGCACAGCTGTTTTTCATAAAGGATCACTCGTAGCGGGACAATTAAATTAAAAGAAAAAAGAGAGAATGACTGCCATTCTCTCTTTTTTACTGAATTTTTTTAAGGTTAAAAGTTGTTTGGATAGAATAGAACGTGATGTATAAGCAAGCGGAGACAACAATTCCAAGAAGTGAGGAAATCGTATAAAGCACTTCTAGTGCAGCAACTCTACTACCGAGTAGACTGAGTCCACCGGTGAGTAAAGTTGCTAGTAATGCGGGAACTTGAAAAGAAGCGAGCGGTTGCTTTCCTGGGAGTCCATATACCGCATCTAGATTGATCATTTTTTTCGCTATAAAGTAATAGTGCGTCAGCATGACCCCAATAACAGGGCTTAACAATGCTCCTACCATATTAAGAAACATGAAGATGCTCGTCGGGTTCTCCATCAGCTTCCAAGGCAATAATAGAATGCCTAAAGTTGCTACGACAAGCGCGCTCTTTTTGAAATTTAATTTGGTTGGAAAAAGCGCGGTTAATTGATTGGCAGCGGGAATCACATTTCCGACAATGTTCACCGACAAAGTCGCAAGAGCTAATGTCGTCAGCGAAAGAATGACAGCGAAGACATTATCGAATTTATCGACCACTTCAAGCACATTCCAGACCGGGACACCAAAAGCAATTTCAGAACCAATAATAATGGAGATACTAGCGAAAGCAAACAATAGATAAGTGGCTAAAATACCGATGAATTGTCCACCTGCCTGTGCCCGTTTAGAGCTTGAATAGCGCGTAATATCGGAAACACTTAAAATCGGCGCAACCCACGTAGCAACGATAGCAGAAACACAAGAAACCAATAGAAATAAATTCACATTGCCACCAGCAGAGGGTTCGAAAGTCAAAATCATCTCTACGCCACCAGCTAATTGGATCGACCAGATGGACATGCCACCAAAAACGATAAAGACAAGAACTGTCACACTTTTGGTCAGCCTACCGAGTGTAGTAACATCAGCAAAAACAAATAGTAAATTAATAAGCCAAAACAACAAAAAAGACAGCAGACTAGATAAACTCAAACCGAAAAAAAGAAAATTGCCACCGAGTGTCAAATACTCTGGGAAAAATGTGCCAATAAAAATGGAAACTGCAATGCTGCCAGCATAGGTTTGCAAGCCGAACCACATAATCCCTGCGATAATCCCTCTGAAAACTCCTGGCAGAATAGCCCCTTTTCTGCCGTAGCTAGCGCGTAAAAGAATTGAAAACGGAACGCCATATTTATTTCCTGCATGACCATTAAGAACGAGTAATCCCGCTACAAGCAGAGCCGCACAGCAAATTACCACAAAAACCTGACCAGTAGAAAGTCCTAATGCAAAAAAACCACCAATCGTAACGTAAGACGGGATGTTATGAACAGAACCCATCCAAACCGAAAAATAATTACTAAAATTCCACGTGCGACTTTCGACAGCAGTCGGAAGTAAATCACTGTTAATTGAAGAGCGTGGACTAGTCTCTTGGTTAGTTTGCATCATAAGGTTGCTCCTCCGAATTTAAACTCGCGGGGGAATGTTGTTGAATGGATTTTTTTATAAGGAACAGGCCACAAAGAATTCCCGAAAGTAAAAAACTGATCCATACTGATTCAAAATAAGTTGTAAACGGAGAAGAGATAAACCCACCGACGATTCCAACAAAGGAAGAAAGAACCGGAGGAAGTGTTTCGTTATCTTTGTTGAAAACGATATAGAGAATGGCAAAAATCATAGAGCTATAAATATTGCCAAAGAAAAACAATAATTGAGTAGGATAAGGTGTTAAGAAAAGTGCGGCCAGAAAGAGGACCCCAATCAGTACGATAGAGAAGCTATTTTTATACTTGAATTGCTGTTTGGTCGACAATGGTTTAAATTCTGCCACAACATTGCGGATAAACAGAGAATTCAATGATTGCAGTTCTGAACTTGCAGCAGACATGACAGCAGCAAAGCAAAAAAGGACGAAAATAAAAATTAAAACAGTAGAATTTAAAATGCTAATCAGTTCGAAAATAAGAGAATAAGGATTGTCAAAAGAACGCCCAGAAATGGCTAGCAAAAAAAGTGAAGTAATCGCAATGGGAATTGTTAACCAAATCATCCCAGTAAGGACAAAAGCCATTTTAACTTTTTCTTTCTTTATGATAAATACTCGTTGCCATGTAGCTCGATCCGTTATCATCTGTCCGAAAAAAACCAGTAAACCGGTTGAAATAAACCATAACGATTCGTTATTCTTTGTAAATAATAAGTAGGGGTGATAAAGGCGAATGCCTTCAAAAATCGTCGTAACCCCTTCGTGCATATACAAGTAGACAGGAATGAGAATAATCGTTCCAAAAATCAAGATGACACTTATTCCTGCCAATTGGTGGATTCGGTAGAGGCCACCTATTCCGCCAATCAAAAACAGCAGCAACAAAAAAACAGTCATTCCGATGAAAAGAGGGAAAGGAAAAAGGATGTATAGCAGCAAGCCGGCACCCATGGTTTGAATAAACAGTGCATAGAATCCCATCACAAATAGCAGAATCATCATATACCAGTAGCCGAACGGATTCAGCTTTTGTTTGAGCACATCACCAATGGTCATTTGGCCTGTGAAAGTGTAGCTGATTTTCCGAGCAACAAAGCCAAAGAGAACCAAGGCAAGGCCACCCATAAATGCATAGCCAATTCCACCTATTAAACCATATCGAATGAGTGTTTGAGGAGAAGAGAGAATGGTGTTTCCGGTAATCCATCTAGCCAGTATGCTAACGACTCCAAAGGCAATTCCCAGCTGAACAGCTCCTTGAATATAAAAATCAAACCCTTTTTTCTTCAATGCCCAGTCTCCTTTAGTCGAAAGTCTCTAGGTGATAATCCAGTTTCTTTTCGGAACATTTGGCTAAAGTAATGCTGGCTATTAAATCCACATTTTTCGGAAACTTCTCCGATGCTGGCTTCTGGTCGATCAGTTAACATTTTTTTAGCCATCATTAAGCGGTAATTATTTACGTATTCAGAAAAACCAACGCCCACTTCTTCTTGAAATTTCCGGCTTAAGTAAGCAGGATTGATGTGGATTTTGGTTGCTAAAAAATGCAGTGTCATTTTTTCTTCGTAATTTTGATGAATTAATTTGATTGATTGTTGGATTTGATGCGAGTAATGGGTGAGTCGTGAGTAATTATTTAATACTTTTACTAAATCTTCTTCGATTACGGGCTTTGTAATGTAATCGACAACTCCTAGTCGCAGTGCGGTATGAGCATATTCAAAGCTTTGATAAGCTGTTACCATGACGATATCTGCATCGGAAACAGCTTGCATTTCTTTGGCCAATTCAAGTCCGGTTTTGCCGGGTAATTGAATATCCAAAAATGCTAAAAAAATATCGGAGTGATTGACTATTTTCATTGCTTGAGAAGCATCTTGAGCTTTGTATATATCCCACATCGGAAAATTTTTGTTGATCAAATACTCCATTTGTTCTAGTTCGAGTGGTTCGTCATCGACAAGCAGGATGTTCATCAGTAGCTTCACTCCTTTAAATCTAATTGATAAACGAGCGGAAATAGTACTTGTACAGTTGTCCAATCTTCTGAATGTGTTATATCAACAGATGTTTCATCATCTGGAAACAACAAATTCAATCTTTTGGAAATATTAGCAAGTCCAGTTCCAGCATCGGCTGAACTTTGCTGTTCTTCGTTTGGCAGACTGTTAGCAACAAGAATGCAAAGCATAGATTCTTGCTTTGAGATGACTATGTGAAGTTCAGCTTTTCCGGCTTTTTTCTCGAAAGAATGCTTAAAGGCATTTTCAACGAGTGTTTGAATTAAAAAGGGTAAGGTAATCGCTTTTTGAACAACTGGCTCACTATCAATTTGATAATCAAGCCGTTCTCGAAAGCGAATTTTTTGGATATCTAAATAAGAAACGACGTACGATAATTCGTCTTCAATCGTAATAAATGTCGTGTTTGTTTTGTATTTATGCTTTAAAAGCTTGGAGAATGTCTCGATTGAATAAATCAATTCTTCTTTTCGTTCAAGTCGAGCCAAACTCAAAATAGAATTCATCGTATTGAAAAAGAAATGAGGCTGTATTTCTTGATTTAGCTGATTGTAGAGAGCTTTTTGTAATTCACTCTCTAATACAATTTCATTTTTTTCTTTTTCAATCAAATCAATCCGTTTTTCAAAGACAAACAAAAATAATAATGTGAAGGCACCGATGAGCGGAGCCAGTACACACATCATAATATAAAAAGAAAAAGCTTCGATCGTCAGCATCGCATGCACTGCTCCTTGCTTAACTGAATGTGAGGAAGAATGAAAGTAGAGCATTCTGTTTTGGAGGGCTATTACCTAAACCTACTCCAATATTCAGAAATGCTCAATAGTTATATCACATTATTTTGTTCATACGGTAAAGAACTTCTTCATCCCAATAGTTCTTCTGCGTAATGACAGCTGACAAAATGGTTTGGGCGAAGTTCTTGTAAAGCCGGTTCTTCTGTTTTGCACCGATCTGTAGCAAATGGGCAGCGCGTGTGGAAGCGGCAGCCAGTTGGTGGATTAATAGGAGATGGTACATCCCCTTTCAGTAAAATCCGTTCATTTTTGACAGATGGATTGGGTACAGGAATTGAAGACAACAGAGCTTTCGTATAAGGGTGCAATGGAACGTCAAACAAATCTTTTTTATCTGAAATTTCCACAATTTTTCCTAAATACATAACCATTACGCGATCAGAAATGTAGCGTACAACACTTAAATCATGGGAGATAAAGAGGTAAGTCAACTTGAATTGCTTTTGTAATTTTTTTAATAAATTTAAAATCTGAGCCTGAATGGAAACATCAAGTGCCGATACAGCTTCGTCGCAAATGATTAGTTTCGGATCTACTGCAAGCGCGCGCGCAATGCCGATTCGTTGGCGCTGCCCGCCGCTAAATTCATGAGGATACCGGTCTAACGCTTCTGCGGGTAAGCCAACTAGCGTTAATAACTCAATCATTCGATCGTGTTGCAGGGGCTTAGTAACGGATTTTTGAATAGTCATCGCTTCTCGAAGAATTTGTTTGACCGTTTGCCGCGGATTTAGCGAAGCAAAAGGATCTTGGAAAATGACTTGCAAGTCGCCGCGCAGTTCACGCATTTCTTGTTTAGATAAATCTACGATATTTTTTCCTGCATAAAGCACTTTGCCGTCTGTCGGTTCATCGAGTCTTAAAATCGCACGACCCGTCGTCGATTTTCCACAACCAGATTCTCCTACAATGCTCAGCGTTTCGCCTTCGTTTACGACAAAAGAAATACCATCAACTGCTTTAACATATGCCTTTGGCTGAAAGATCGAGTCTTTTTTTACAGAGAAGTATTGCTTTAGATTTGAAACTTCCAATAAAACTTTTTTCTCTTCAACTGTCTGCATTAGCTGAATACCTCCTCTTGTCGTTTTTCACCTGTCCATTCGTTTGAGTACATCCAGCAGCGAACTTTCGAACCATCGGAATGCTCAAGAAGTTCAGGTTGTTTCTGGTGGCACATGGCTTCCGCAAACGGACAACGGGATGCGAAGCGACATCCTTCAGGCATGTTGTAAGAACTTGGTACGCTGCCTTCAATTGTATACAGTTCTTCTTTATCTTCATCAATTTTTGGGAGAGATGCTAAAAGTCCTCGTGTGTAAGGGTGCTTAGGTTCATCAAAAAGATTTTGCGTAGGTGCATATTCTACGATATTCCCTGCATACATGACTGCGACTTTATTGCATGTCTCTGCGACTACACCCAGGTCATGAGTAATCATGATAACGCCCATGCCTAGTTTTGCCTGTAAATCTTTGATCAGCTCCAAAATTTGTGCTTGAATCGTTACGTCTAAAGCCGTTGTGGGTTCATCTGCAATCAGTACTTCGGGATTACAAGAAAGTGCCATGGCGATCATGACACGCTGTCGCATTCCACCACTTAATTGAAAAGGCTCTTGCTTAGCTCTTTTTTCCGGAGAAGGTATACCGACTAATTTCAGCATATCAATGGCTTTCGCACGGGCTTCTTTTTTGTTCATTTTCTGGTGGAGCCGAATAGCCTCTGCAATCTGCTCGCCGACAGGAATAACAGGATTCAAGGAAGTCATTGGCTCTTGGAAAATCATTGAGATTTCATTGCCACGAATTTTACGCATTTCACTGTCAGAAAGCGTGACTAAGTCTCTACCTTTAAACAAGACTTGACCGCCTTCAATTTTCCCTGGTGGTGTTGGGATCAGCCGAAGAATCGATAGAGACGTAATGCTTTTGCCGCAACCAGACTCACCTACAATGCCCAAGGTTTCTCCTTTTTTGAGTGAAAAGTCAATGCCATCAACGGCTTTACTAATGCCGCGCTTTGTATGGAAATAAGTTTTTAAATTTTTAACTTCTAAAATAGTTTCACGTGATTCCATTTGAATGCACCGCCTTTTAGTTTAGTTCAATCCGTTTATTGAAGAATCTATACAAAACATCTACGAGTAAATTGACGGCTACGAAAACTAAGGAAGCAACCAATACGCCACCTTGAACCATTGGCAAGTCGCGCATTCTGATTGAATCGACAATCATTCGTCCAAGGCCATTGATGGCAAAGATAGATTCAACGAGTACCGTTCCACCCAGTAGCGCTCCGAACTGAAGACCGATAACTGTAATAACAGGGATCAAGGCATTGCGTAAGGCGTGTTTGTAAATAATGACGCGTTCTTTCACGCCTTTTGCTCGAGCAGTCCGAATATAATCTTGACGGATCACTTCAAGCATACTTGAGCGAGTCATTCGCGCAACGATAGCTGCACCACCTGCACCAAGTGTGAAAGCAGGCAAGACAATGTGCGCTAGACTATCCCAACCGGCAACCGGGAATAGTTGAAGCTTTACGGAAAATCCGTACATCAGCATCAAACCAAACCAAAAGCTCGGTAAAGAAATTCCTAAAAGGGCGATAACCATTACGACCGTATCGATAATGGAGTAAGGTTTTACTGCTGAGATGATGCCAGCAGCCATTCCAAGAACAATCGTGATGATTGTACTAAAGATAGCTAATTCTAGTGTAATCGGTAGTCGCAACATGATTTCATCAAGTACTGGCTGATTGTTTTTTAAAGAAGTTCCAAGATCACCACGGAATATATTGGTGACATAGTCAATGTACTGAGCGTATAAGGGTTGGTTGAGACCAAGTTGCGTTCGAAGCGCTTGGATTGTTTCTTGTGTGGCACCTTCACCAGCTAACAGGACGGCTGGGTCACCGGGAACGAGCTGCATGATGATGAATACCACGATCGTCACTCCGAAGATGACGGGAATTGTTTGGAATAGACGTCTTAAAATGAACATGAGCATGGAAAGGACCTCCTCTATGTGAGTAGTATTATTTTTTCATACGTGGATCGAATGCATCACGTAAACCATCGCCGAAGATGTTAAAGCCAAGAACCAGAAATGCGATAGCAAGACCTGGGAAGATGGCGATGTATGGAGCGGTGAAAAGAAAATCTCGTCCGCTACTGAGCATCGTTCCCCATTCTGAAGAAGGTGGCTGAGCGCCTAATCCTAAGAAAGATAAACCAGCAGCTGATAAAATCGCTGTTGCTACGCGTAATGTTCCTTGAACAATAATCGGTGACAAGATGTTAGGAAGAATGTGCTTGAAAATAATCGTGCCGTCTCTTGCTCCAAGTGAACGAATCGCATCAATGTATTCCAATTGTTTTACTTCTAATGTAGAACCTCTTACAATGCGTGCGAACAGTGGAACGGAAAAAGCGCCAACTGCAATGGTTACGTTAACTAGGCTTGGCCCTAATGCGCTGACGATTGCAAGTGCTAGTAGAATTCCTGGGAAAGCCAAGAGGACGTCCATACAACGCATAATGATCGTATCCAACCATTTTCCGTAATAACCAGCGATTAATCCGAGCGTGATACCAAAAAATCCGCCAAAGGCAACAGCAGCAAAACCTACTCCCATCGACAACCTAGATCCGTAAAGAATCCGGCTTAGAATATCTCTTCCTTTATCGTCTGTCCCCATCCAATGCTCCATTGAGGGGGGAATCAGCTTGTTGTCCAAATTGATTTCGTGTGGATGGTAAGGAGCTAAAACAGGTGCAAAAATGGCAATAAAGATATAGAAGAGAATAATGAGGCCTCCTACGACTGCAGCTTTGTTTTCCATAAAGACAGAAAAGAAACTGCCAAATACGGATTGCCTCGGGTGATCGATTGTTTGTGTAACTAGTAACGGTTTTTCTTTGTCCATTTCAATTTTCATACTATCCCTCCGAAACTGATTATTTTTAAAAGAAAGCTTCTGCTTCTTACCGAAAAGTAGCAGGCGATTTATTTCAAATTATCAGAATTTCGCTGAAAGTAAATGGAATTGTTACTAGTAGTCGAAATAGTTAAATTATTTGTAGATAAAATGTAAAAAATCTTCGGACTATTCTCTTATCATTAAGAATGAGCTTGAGGTAAACAGTTATTGCTCATCGGTAAAGGCAACAAAATCAAAAGGAGAAAGAGGGAGACTTTATGAAGAGAAACAATTTTAAGCACGTTGTACTAGGCTCTATGTTAGTGTTTGTTCTATTGCTACTGGCAGCATGTTCGACCAGTTCTTCACAATCAACGGAAAAAGCAGCATCAGCCGATGGGAACTCAACAGGAGGAACTTTAAATATCGTTCGACTTTCAGATGCTACTAACTTAGATCCGCATTTCATCACGGATATCCCATCCGCAAACATCAACTACCAAAAAGTATATGAAAACTTAGTAAAGCCAGATGAAGATTTCGTACTTCAGCCATCACTTGCTAAAGAATGGACAGTGATTGATGATACGACATGGGAATTCAAATTGAATGAAGGAATTACGTTCCACGACGGAGCTACCTTTGATGCAGAAGCGGTTAAAGCTACATTCGACCGTCTGTTAGACCCAGAAACAGGTTCGCCACAACGCGAGAAATTTTCAATGATTAAAGAAGTGAAAGTAGTGGATCCAACTACTGTGCAATTTCTTTTGGACTACCCGTATGCACCCTTGCTATCTATCTTAGCTAGCCAAGAAGGTAGTATCCTAAGTCCGAAAGCATTAGCGGAAGATCCGGAATCCTTGAGAGATAAGCCAGTCGGAACTGGGCCATTTGTCTTTGAAGAGTGGAAGAGCGGTCAAGAAATTTCACTAACTAGAAACGAAGAATACTGGGGTGAAAAAGCAAGCATTGATCGTGTTGTCTTTAAAGTTGTACCAGAAGATGCAACGAGGCTGGCGATGATTGAAACAGGAGAAGCACATATTAATGATCAAGTTCCAGTCACTGAAATCGAACGAATCGAAGCTTCTAGTACGATGGGTCTTACACGTACAGAAGGTCTTGCAGTGGAATTTCTTGGATTTAATACACAGAAAGCGCCGTTGAATGATGTACGTGTCCGTAAAGCAATCAGTCATGCCATCGAACGCGAATCGATTATTTCAGGTGTTTATAACAATGTAGGAACTTTGGCAAACTCAGCGATGAGCCCGAAAGTTTTTGGTCATAGTGAAAATACCCAACCTGCAGAATACGATTTAAACGAAGCGAAGAAATTACTGAAAGAAGCTGGAGCAGAGAACTTGAAAATTTCATTGCTGACAAGCGACAGAAAAGAACGGATCAATATGGCAGAAGTTATTCAGTCTCAATTAAAAGGAATTGGCATCGAAGTAGAAATTCAAGTAGTGGAATACGGAACGTTTATTGAAATGACAAACGCTGGAGAGCAACAGATGTATATTAGTGGTTGGGGTAATGCGACAGGTGATGGCGATTACAATCAGTACAACCTGTTCCATACGGCGTCACAAGGACCTGCTGGTAACTCTTTCTACTACAGCAATCCAGAAGTAGACAAATTGATTGAAGCAGCACGTGAAGAAACAGACGACAGCAAGCGATTGGAAATTTATGAAGAACTGGCACAAATGGAACTTGACGATGCCGTATACGTACCTATTCGCAATTATGAACATATGGCTGTACACAATGAAAACGTCAGCGGCTACTGGTTGAATGCTGCAAACTATTTAATGATCGACAAAGTAAAAATTGCTGAATAATATTAAAAAAATAAACAGGAAAAGCACTATGCCTAGTGCTCTTTCTGTTTTTCAATGGAGGTACGAACATGAAAAATTACTGGTTAATGAACGTACGATTAGAAAAGGGCTTTAAAAGAGATGGCAATCGCATTACTGGAACTGAAACAGAAATCGTCCATTTAGAAATTGAAGAAGGCAAAATCAAGTCTATTTCTAAGGAATTGCCGAACAATTTGGTAGAAAAATACGATGCTGAACATCAACTTCTTCTGCCTTCTTTGCGCGAAATGCATATTCATATCGACAAAACGTTTTACAGCGGACCGTGGAAAGCGTGCACACCTATAACGAAAGGCATTTTCACGCGATTAGAAGAAGAAAAAGAGCTATTACCTAAACTGTTACCAACTGCACAACAACGAGCAGAAAACATGATTGACATGCTGATTCGCAATGGTCATACGCATATTCGCACGCATTGCAACGTCGATCCGGTTATCGGATTGAAAAACCTTGAAGCAACGATGCGAGCACTTGAAAACTACAAAGATGCCATCACCTACGATGTTGTCGCATTTCCTCAGCACGGCTTGCTTAGAAGCGATTCCGTAGAATTAGTGAGAGAAGCGATGAAAAACGGAGCCACTTTAGTGGGTGGCGTAGACCCAGCAACAGTGGATCGCCACATCGAACGCTCTTTATCAACGGTGTTCGATATAGCTGCCGAGCATAATGCAGGCATTGACTTGCACCTGCACGACCCGGATACACTCGGAGCTTTCACCTTTAGTCGACTGGCGGACTATACGAAACAAGCAAATATGCAGGGACGTGTAACGATAAGTCACGGCATAGCATTAGGTGATTTAGAGGGAGATGTCCTTACCTCAACACTTGCTGACTTGCGCGAAAGCCGGATTGATGTAACGACGACGATTCCTATTAATCGTCCAACCATTCCAGTTGCAAAAATAGATCAGGCGGGTATCGAAGTTTCGCTTGGTCATGATAGCATTACGGATCATTGGTCACCATTCGGCACAGGAAATACGATTCGGAAATTAGCAACTCTCGCAGAACGCTTTAAATACATTGATGAATATTCGTTAAATCGTCTTTTGAAATACGCTACAGGTGGAATAACGCCTCTTAACGAACAAGGAGAAAGAGCATGGCCACAAATTGGTGATACTGCATCAATGATCTTAGTGAATGCAAGTTGTACAGCAGAGGCAATTGCCAGAAGAGCTGACATAAAAGCTGTCTTTTTCAAAGGTCAAGAAATCAAAAATAAACTGCCGCAAATGCAGTGAACCGGTAGAAGGAGGAAATTTGATGAGTACAGCATTATGGATAAAAAATGTTCTTTTAGAAAAAGGATTGAGTACATGCACCAACAACTCACTAGAAACAAACACTGCTCTTTATCATTTAAAGATTGAAGAGGGTAAAATTACAGAAAAAAAGCCAGCCACTGAAACCATTGAAACAGGTGTAAAAACGATGGATGCCAAAGGGCTACTCGGTCTGCCTTCTTTTAAAGAAATGCACAATCATTTAGATAAAACCTATCTTTCGCTCGACTGGAAAGCGTGCCAGCCGGTTTCTAGTTTAAAACAGCGATTGAGTTTGGAAGCTATTGAACTAGAAGAGCTTTCCGAAACGACCGAGCAACGTGCCACAGCAATGATTCAGTTACTTCAATCAAAAGGCGCGACTCATATCCGAACTCACGTAAATATTGATCCGTACATCGGGCTTAAAAATCTAGAAGGCATACGCTCGGTATTAGAAGCTCATTCCAATCAGCTCAGTTACGATATTGTGGCGTTCCCCCAACACGGTCTATTAAATGGAGAGGTTCCTGGATTGATGAAAAAAGCAATGCGTTCGGGTGCGACAATGGTTGGTGGATTAGACCCAGCTGGTATCGATAGAAACATTGAAAAGTCACTTGATGCGATGATGAATATCGCAACTGAATTCGATGCTGATATCGATATTCACTTGCATGACAGCGGACAAGTCGGGTATTATACGACCGAGAAGCTAATCGAATTAACAAAACAAGCACAATGGCAAAATCGTGTCGCCGTCAGTCATGCGTTTAACTTGGGTGAATCGCCAATTGCTCAGCAAGAGAAAATAGCAAAAGAATTGGCAGAAGTCGGGATGGCTGTTATGTCGACTGTGCCGATTACAAAAACAATGCCACCTGTTGCCCTATTAGATCAACAAGGCGTAAACGTTCATTTTGGCTGTGACGGATTTTATGATTCCTGGTCACCATATGGCTCAGGAGACTTGCTAGAAAAAGCTTCGCTGTATAGTGAAGTATTCCGGAAAAGTGACGAACGTGGCTTGGCCAATTCATTGAAGTTTATAACAAATGGAATTACCCCGTTATCCGATAAAGGGGACGTATTGTGGCCAATTGTTGGCGATGATGCAGATTTTGTTTTTGTAGAAGCCTCATGCTCTGCTGAAGCGGTGGCTCGTACGCCAGAAAGAAAAGCTGTCGTATTCCGTGGTAAGTTAGTATACGGAGAACTTTAAGAGAAAAGTGGATAAGTAGATGACGATAGATTTTAGCGATAAACGCCTCTTGTCAGCAAGTGCCTCGGGAGATGTAGAACAAGTCAGAATGTTGCTAGAGAAAAAAGTTAGTATTCAATACAAAGATGAATTTGGACAGACCGCATTGATGCGGTCTGTCTTATCCAATCACTTTGCAATAACTGAATTTCTATTAAAAGAAGGAAGTAATCCGAATCATAAAGATTCTACGGGATTAAGTCCATTCATTGCAGCAGGAGCCAATGGTTTTTCAGCTACATTGAAGTTGATGACGCGATTTGGTGCAGATGTTACCGGTGTAAATCGATTTGGTGGTACAGCATTGCTACCATCTAGCGAAAAAGGCTATGCCAAAACGGTTCAATACTGTTTAGAAGCAGGTGTTCCAGTTAATCATGTAAACAAACTCGGCTGGACGGCTCTCCATGAAGCCGTTATTTTAGGCGATGGAGGTCATTTGTATACGCTCGTCGTTCGATTACTACTAGAAGCAGGTGCCGATTTTCAAGTTAAAGATCGCCAAGGGTTAAACGCTTATGACCATGCTTATCAACTAAAGCAAACGACTATAATAGAACTTTTTGAAGGAAACTCGATAGAAGGTAGTTCTGTAGAAGTCAATTTGTCATCTTTTTATAAAAAAGAAAACTATGACGAAGGGTTAGAGATGGTTGAAAAAGCTTTTTCAACCGACAAAAATAACGGTGAACGGTATTTTTGGAAAGGATTAATGCTGCAGGAAACAAAAGCATACAGTTCTGCGATAACAGCTTATAGAAAAGCTATAGAATTAGATGATGAAGACAGCCAATTTTATTTCTACATCGCAAATTGCTATCGCTTATTGGAGCAGCCAGAAGAAGCATTGAATGTATTTGACAAGGCCATCACAAAAAATCCTGCAGCTTCTTTTTTCTTGTATCACAAATCTAATTACTTGCGCGAACTTGGCAGACATCAAGAAGCAGTCTGTGTGATGAACCGGCTGTTAGAAAAGTCACCAGCACGCCCTGACTACCTATTTCATAAAGCAAATAGTTTACGAGCGATAGCGAGTCACAGTGAGGCAATCCAAGCGATGGATTTAGCTATCGCATTAGATGCCGACAATAAGTTATTCACAGAGCATAAAAATCGTTCCATTGAATTACTGAACAAGAGCGGAAAAAAAGGCTAGTAAAATTCTCGTTTTTTTCTTTTCACCATGACAAAAAGGCAGATCATTTTGATCTGCCTTTTTGTCATGGTGAAAAATAACGGAGTATTGGCTACTTAAACGATGTTGCTAGACAAGAAGCGAGTACTATTATTTTTTTGCTGACAATCCGTTATACAAAATAAAAAAATTAAATAAGGCTATCTAAATTTCGACTACCGCATTAATGAGAGGTACTTGCTAACATTAAAAAAGTAATGATACATTCAGCTAACTGAATTATCAGAGTACAGCTATTGATAATCAGCAGATATACCTGTATTATGGGTGTAATTTAGTTCGTTAGATACATGTGAATTGGAATCTAAAAGAGTGATGTGTATGAACTGTAAATCGAAGTTCGTAAATGTTGCTAAATAAACTTTTCGTTACGTATGTTGTATTAATTATTTGTCATCTGTGTAATTGGTCAGAAAAGAGGGGTTTGTAGTGGATTACTATTCACTTAGTGATTACATGTTATCAATTACAATTGCCAGTATAGCGGCCTTTATTGGTATTACAGTCATAAGAAAAGTAGATTTCACAAGAGAGAACAAAAACAAAGTACGCATTCTCTCAATTATCGTTGGAGCCATCATTTATTTTACTTATCTCGACTCTTCCTTTTTAGACATTGGTTCACTGAGTAGTTTACTAACGGGTATCTTTGTTTTTCTTTTCAGTTCTTTTGCGGTTTATACGGCAGTACTTGCGATATGTTCTAAAGAAATTTCCTTTCAAAAATTATTGTTGGGCGCCATCATTTTTGCTTGTTGCATTAGTTTAGTTAACTTTATTGATATTCGAACGGAAATGGTCGAGAAGAATCTAAAAATGAATATTTTATTATTTGTTAGTGCGAACATTTTGCTGTTAGGTAACACAATTGCCACTTTTCGATTTATACGGCAGTTGAGAAAAATTGAGAAAGTAAATATTAGCTGGATCATTTACGGAAGTATTGCAGTTGGCATCGCATTCGCGAGCATTCGATTTACATTTTTTTCCAGCATTACGCTATTTTCTAATATAGATCTGTTTAATAATCGTGACATTCCGATTTCTAATTGGCTTTACCTAAATGACACGCTATTGCCGTTAACGATCAACGTGTTTGGCTTAGTATTCTTAGAACTGTTCCCAGGTTTTGTTTCAGACTTTTATAGTGAAAAACAAAAAGAGCTGATAAATAAAAATAAGCATCAATACGAGACACTGTTTGAAAACCAAGCGATTGCGATTTTTACGCTAGATGCGAGCGGGAAAATAACTAAAATTAATAAGGCGACTCAAGAAATGTTAGGTTTTCAACTAAAGGAGTTAAAAGAATTGTCTTCGTTTAGTGAATTGATTCATGCTCAACGAAAAGATGAGTTTCTAAGTTTATCGGTAATAGCCTTTAACGGGGAATCACAAATGTTCGAAACGAAGTTACTCACTCATATGAAAACGGAGGTCAATGTACAAATCACGTTAGTGCCTAATTTTTTAGAAGAAGAGTTAACACATATCACTATTTTTGCAAAAGACATTTCGGAAATTGTTGAGGCGAGAGAAAAAATTCATCATATGGCTTACCATGATCCACTCACTCTCTTACCAAATAGAAGGTTTTTTGAAGAAGAGTTAAGTCGTAGAATTGCTGCTTCTAGCCCCGACGCACAGATGGCTGTGTGTTTCTTGGATTTGGATCGTTTTAAGTTGGTGAACGATATATTGGGTCATCAAGCAGGAGATCATTTGCTTCAGGTATTAGCAAATCGATTTACCGCTATGAACAAACAAGACCTAGTCATTTCAAGGTTAGGCGGGGATGAGTTTACTTTTCTGTTTTCGGATATTTCATCACATGAAAATTTCGAAAAACAGATAGAAGATGTTTTAAGTCAAATACAAACGCCGTTTCTTCTCGAAAATCAGGAATTTTACATAACAGGAAGTATCGGAATAGCTTTATATCCTCAGGATAGTTGCTTTGGAGAAGATCTGATGAAATTTGCGGATGCGGCGATGTATAGTGCTAAGGAAAAGGGTAAAAACATGTATGAGTTTTATCAAAATCACCTGAAAGAAATGAACCCTAAACAATTGTTGTTAGAAGCAGATATGAGAAAAGCAGTAAAAGAAAAGCAATTCGAGATATATTATCAACCTCAGATAAATTTCGCGACTGGAAAAGTATTTGGCGTAGAAGCTTTATTGAGATGGAATCATCCAGAGGAAGGATTGATCAGTCCAGAAGATTTTATTGCAACAGCGGAAAACAACCAGTTGATTATTGAATTGGGGCAGTGGGTGTTAGCAGAGTCTAGTAAACAGGTTAAAATTTGGCAAGAAGCAGGACACGAGAAACTGCACTTGAGTGTAAACGTCTCCATTAAACAATTTTTCCACCAGAACTTTATCAAGAATATTGAAGAGATCGTTAAAAACACGGGCTATGCTCTTAACATGCTCGACTTAGAAATAACGGAAAGTATGGCTATTAGAGATGTAGAATATGCCAAGGATATTTTTGATAAGATAAGAAATCTCGGCATTTCAATTAGCATGGATGACTTTGGGACAGGCTATAGTTCGTTAAATCACTTAAAAAACTTTTCAATCGATCGCTTGAAGATTGATGGTTCTCTTGTTCAAGACATTGCAACCGATGAAAAAGCAAGAACCATCATCAATACCATCATTGTCATGGCCAAAAACTTAAAGTTAGTTTCGCTTGCGGAGCGAGTGGAAACGGTAGAGCAACAAGATTACTTAACCGCTATCGGGTGTAATGAAGTACAAGGGTATTTGTATGCCAAACCTTTAAATCGAAATGAAATGACGAAGTTTTTGAAAGAGAACTTTAATGCTAACTTGCTAAAAAGCTCACAAATGGATTACGTTCCTCCTAATTATTTAGGGGTGACAGACAATTAAAAATTAGTTCTAATGAATGTAAAGCTGTTGAGTTCTCGACAGCTTTTTTTGCTACCTACAGAAACAGTAGCCTTGTCGTGAAGGGAACGACAAAGTTGACTTTGCTTGTTATTGAATACGCTTCCAATTATGAACTATGATAAAGAAACAACATAACTAACTATTTTGAGAAAGGGAGGATCACATGAACGATTCGAAAACAAAGGTCGGGATACAAAAGTTTGGGAACTTTTTGAGCTCTATGGTTTTACCGAATATTGGTGCATTTATTGCGTGGGGATTAATCACAGCTTTGTTTATTCCAACAGGGTTCTTTCCTAACGAAGAGCTTGGGAAATTAGTTGGACCAATGGTTCACTATATGCTGCCGCTTCTTATCGGCTATACAGGTGGGCGCTTGATTTATGACCAGCGAGGTGCAGTAGTCGGAACAATTGCGACCATGGGTGTCATTATTGGGGCTCCTGATACACCTATGTTTTTAGGTGCTATGATTATGGGTCCTCTCGGTGCATATGTGATCAAGAAATTTGATCAGTTGATTGATGGGAAAATTCGGACTGGCTTTGAAATGTTGGTCAACAACTTCTCTGCAGGAATTCTGGGTGGGGCACTGGCAATTTTTGCGTTTCTCGGTATCGGTCCTGCTGTAAGTGCCTTTACGAGCGTTCTCGTTTCAGGTGTAGACTGGTTGTTAGAAGCTGGATTGTTACCATTGACGAGTATTTTGATTGAACCTGCGAAAATTTTGTTCTTAAATAACGCAATTAACCATGGTGTTTTGACACCGATCGGCTTGGAACAAGTTCAACAAGCAGGAAAATCAATTTTGTTTCTACTTGAAGCGAATCCAGGTCCAGGACTCGGTGTTCTACTGGGCTTTATGTTCTTTGGAAAAGGAATTGCGAAACAATCGGCACCTGGAGCAGCGATCATTCATTTCTTCGGGGGAATTCACGAAATTTATTTCCCCTATGTACTAATGAAGCCAATGTTGTTGTTGGCCGTAATTTTTGGGGGGATGAGTGGCGTCTTTACTCTTGTGTTAATGGGTGGCGGATTGGTTGCGCCTGCATCACCAGGAAGTATTTTAGCCATTGCAGCGGTCACACCACCTGAAGGATTGGCATACTTAGCCAACTTTACTGCGGTATTTGTTGCAACGGCCGTATCTTTTGTTATTTCAGCAATCGTTTTAAAATCAAGCAAACAAACAGATGAAGGAATCGAAGAAGCAACAAAGAAAATGGAACAGATGAAAGGGAAGAAGAGTTCTATTTCCCAGGAAATAATTCCAACAGCTACAGCTACTAGCAGTGTATTTCCTGGAAATGTCCAAAAAATTGTCTTTGCTTGTGATGCCGGGATGGGATCAAGTGCTATGGGTGCTTCTTTATTACGTAAGAAAGTAAAAGAGGCAGGATTAGGTATAGTCGTCACAAATACGGCCATCAGCACAATTCCAAGTGACTCACAAATCGTCATTACGCAGGAAAAATTGACACCGCGTGCTGAAAATAAGGTGCCAGCTGCTTATCATATTTCAGTTGACAATTTTCTATCGAGTCCGGAATACGACAAGCTGATCGAGCGTTTACAAAACGATGCGACGAGTGAAGAGCAAGAAGTGGTGAAAGAAAATCGAGCGGTTGTCGCTGGCAGCGCTGAAGAGGATCAGCTGTTGCTTGAAGAAAATGTCTTTATCGGACAAAGATTCCGCACAAAAGAAGAAGCTATTCGATTTGCTGGACAGGCATTAGTAAAAGCGGGTTATGTGGAAGAATCTTATGTGGGGGATATGCTCAAGCGTGAGGAAATCACAACGACATACATGGGCAATAACGTTGCCATTCCTCATGGCACAGAAGAGGCGAAAAAAGCAGTCATCAAGTCTGGCTTTACTGTTGTTCAAGTCCCAAATGGAGTAGACTTTGATGGAGAGCGTGCAAAAATGATTTTTGGGATTGCTGGAAAAGATGGCACACATTTAGAAATCCTTTCAGGAATCGCAGTCGTTTGTGCGGACCAAGACAATGTCGATCGACTCGTAGCAGCGAAATCTGCTAAAGAAATCATCGACATCATTAACAGCAATTAAATGACAACAACAAAAAGGCGGGAGCTCCTGCCTTTTTGTGCTATTTGCATTTCCCAGTCTTGTTGAAGGCATTTTAAAGCGAAATGAGTGAGCTGCATGTTTATCACGTTTAGAGAAAAATCCATAATCGAGCTAATTGTTAAAACCTCTGGAAAACATACGGTAAATTCGCTGTCTTCCTATTTGGATGTTAGTGCTCGAACCATTCAGCGGGATTTAAAATCAGTAGGAAAGCTATTGCAGCAATTCGACTTGACGGTGGAACGTACCGCGGATGAAGGGCTTTTTATCGAAGGACCCAACGATCAAGTTTATCGTCTCATACAAAATTTGATAACGACCAGTCCGGCAGATGAAACAGCAGAGGAGAGAAAATTGAAGTTGCTCCTAATTTTGCTGCATGAAGGCCCGTTTTTTAAAAAGCAAATGCTCGCCAACAATCTAGGTGTCAGCACCGCTACACTAACCGTTTATTTAGAAGATCTAATAAGCTGGTTAGGGAAATTTTCAGTTGAGTTATCACGAACACGTGGCGTAGGTGTGGAAGTGGTTGGTAGAGAGACCGACAAGCGTCATGCTTTAGGAAGTTATGTTTTGTCCTTTTTTTACGAAGAGATGGTTGAAAGTTTGTATTTTCTTCAACAAGGAAAAAAACAACAACAAAAAATTCTCGGTTATTTTTTACCGGGATACATGATTGTCGTGGATGGATTAGTTGACCAGAAAATCAATAAAGAACAAACGAAGTTAGCAGATAGAGATTATATTGGCCTGGTTGTTTATTGCTGCTTGACAGTACAGCGCACGGAAAATGGATTTCCGATTGAACTTGAAGAACAAACAGAGTATGGCACTGAGCGCGAACATCAATTGATGGATGCAGTTTGTCGAGAGTTGAGTAAACAGCTTTCTATTCCATTGACTGCGGAAGATATCTATTTTTTATCAGTGATTTTAAAAGGGTCAAAAGTTCAAGCGGCTGATACGGGTTATTACGATAGCGTCTTGCTAGGTCGATTGATAAAAAATTTAATCCGCGACGTTTCAGCGCAACTACATGTAGATCTTGTCGATGACTTTTCATTGTACCAAGGATTGCTTGCGCATATGGGCCCATCGATTTTCCGTTTAAATCAAAAACTAGAATCCTTTAATCCGTTAACAGACGAGATCAAACGAAAATACCCCGTTTTGTTTATGGCAGTCAAGCAAAGTTTAGAAAGTGAATTTGAGGATTTGGATTTTCCGGCAGGTGAGATCGCCTATGTCGTCCTGCATTTCGGCTCAGCTTTACTGATGAATGAAGAAAGGGTTCGGATTGATGCAGTTGTTATTTGTCCAACAGGCATCGGAACTTCTAAAATGCTAGCCAGTCGGATTCAAAAAGAACTTCCTGAAATCAATTCAGTTGAAATTCTTTCTATTAATGAATTTCAGACAGCTCATTTCCAAGATTACGATCTAGTCATTTCGACAATTAGATTGCCTGTAACAGAAGTGGATTATATTATGGTTAGTCCTTTATTGAGTGATCAAGATATTGGCTATATTGAAAACTATTTGCAAAAAAATGTAGAAAAAATTACTAGTAAGAAACGATATTTGGATCTTGAAAATTCTGACCGGTCGGTAACTGCTAACAAAAAGCCGAATATTCAAAACGTATTGAGGGAAATTAAAGAAGTACAAGTAAGCATGGATACACTGTTAACTAACTTTAAAGTCATTAACACACAGCTTGCTACAGATCATTGGCAAGTTTTGCGGGAAGTAATAGAACAGGCTGAAAAAGAAGCACTTATTACAGACATTGACGCTGCCATGCGTGAACTAAAAGAACGAGAGAAAAAAGGTGGACTTGGAATTCCAGATACGAATATGGCTCTTTTTCATTGTCGTGACGACTCTATCCGTGGGCTATTGTTTCAAGTTGTTCATCTCGATACCGCTCTTGTTGTTCGAGGGATGGATGGGAAAGAAATGCGTATAAAAAACCTCTTATTAATGCTAGCCCCTACATTGCTGACAGCTAGAGAGCAGGAAATACTAAGTTTAATCAGTACCAGTTTGATTGAAAGCGAAAGGTCTATGATGATTTACACATCAGCTAACGAAAAAGTAATTCGGCAAAAATTAGAAGAACTCTTTTTGGATTATTTACAAAATAAGTTGATAAAGGAATGATGACAGTGAAGAAGGCTATTCATTTTGGAGCGGGAAACATTGGTAGAGGATTTATCGGTGCGTTATTTTCCGAATCGGGCTATCACGTAGCGTTTGTGGATGTTGCAGATCAAGTAATCAATAAGTTAAATGAAGAAAAAGGCTATCAAGTAAAATTGGCACAATCGCAGGAAGAAACCATTGCGATCACCAATGTTTCGGGTATTAACAACCGGACACATGAAAATGACGTCATTGAGGCGATTCAACAAGCAACTTATTTAACCACTGCCATCGGTCCGAATATTTTGCCGTTAATTGCCCCGTTAATTGCCCGTGGTTTAGCTAAGCGCATCACGGCAACAGAGGATAAGCTTTATGTTATTGCCTGTGAAAATCAAATTGGGGCGACCGACATACTAAAGCAGCACATTTTGGACAATCTAGACGAAGAAACGCAAATCCAACTGGAAGAGAAAATTTGCTTTTTCAACTCAGCGGTTGACCGCATTGTGCCAATCCAAAATCAGGATTCATTGGATGTGTTAGTTGAACCATATTACGAGTGGGTCGTGGAAACGACAGAGGATATTCCGCCAGTAACTGGCATGACAATAGTCAAAGATCTTGCACCGTTTATCGAACGGAAGTTGTTTACCGTGAATACTGGTCATGCCGTGATTGCTTATTTGGGCTATTTAGCGGGAAAAACGACCATTGATGAAACCTTAGGCGATGAAGAAATTGTTAGGGAAGTAAGAGCGACGTTAAAAGAAACAGGTGCTTATTTAATAAAGCAATACAAACTTGATGAAGCTGATCATTTGGCCTATATTGATAAAAATATCGAGCGCTTTAAAAATGCTTATTTGAACGATGGCGTGACACGAGTCGGACGTGCTCCTATTCGTAAGCTAGGACCTGAAGATCGGCTAATTCGACCAGCTACACAAGCGCAAAAAGCGGGATTGCCGTACACACATCTAGCGAATGCGGTTGCAGCTGCGTTATTATTCGATTACCCAGAAGATGAAGAAGCGGTGGAAATCCAAGAAATGATTCGTGAACATGGACTTGCAGAGACGTTACAGAAGTTTAGTGGCCTCGCTGAAGATAGTGATGTTACCAAAGAAGTTATTCGTCGTTATAAAGTGCTGCAAGGGTAAAATCCAACGGAAAAGGCCATTACTGATAACAAGTAGTGGCCTTTTTTAATTGCTTCGAGTAAATCTCCAATTGCGCTGGAGGTCTTTCTTTTTTACAGGCTCTAAGTAAGGTATAATTGACAGGCAAAACCACATAGGTCGAATCGAAAAATGTGATATAATTATTAAATTGAAGCAGAAAAGGTGTGTTTTACGGTTGAGCCTGGCTTTTTGTATTATTTGATCAGGAGCAAGCTGCACCTATTTGCAAATATACGGGATAAGGAAGGTTATAATGGACAACCAACAAAAAAACAAGAACGTTATCTTGATCGGCGCTGGAGTTATGAGCGCGACTTTGGGAGCAATGCTTAAAGAGTTAGCCCCTAGCTGGAATATTAAAGTGTTTGAAAAACTTGAAAAAGCAGGAGCCGAAAGTTCAAATGAATGGAATAACGCTGGAACAGGACATGCAGCACTTTGCGAGCTGAACTATACGCCTGAACAAGCTGACGGCTCTATCGATATAAAAAAAGCGAGTAGCATCAACGAACAGTTTCAGCTTTCGAGACAATTTTGGTCGTTTCTTGTAAATCACAAACGCATTGCTAATCCACAGGACTTTATTATGTCGATTCCGCACATGAGTTTGGTACAAGGAGAAGACAATGTACGTTTCTTAAACAACCGATTTGAAGCATTATCAAAAAGTCCTTTATTTAAAGGCATGGAATATTCAGCTGACCTAGAAAAGTTGAAAGAATGGATTCCCCTTATTATGGAAGGTCGAACTTCAACTGAAGCCATAGCGGCAACCAAAATTGATACGGGTACGGATGTTAACTTTGGTGCTTTAACGGAAATGCTGTTTACTCATTTGGAAGAGCAACAAGTCGAAATGAACTACAACCATGCAGTTAAAGACATTAAACGTAGTAGTGATAGCACGTGGGAAGTCAAAGTTCAGGACCTTGAAAACAACAAAATTGAGTACCATAACGCGGACTTCGTCTTTATCGGCGGCGGTGGCGGAAGTTTGCCTTTGCTTCAAAAGACGGGGATTCCTGAGTCTAAGCATATTGGTGGCTTCCCGGTGAGTGGCTTGTTCTTAGTTTGCAACGATCCTGAAATTGTAGAGCAACATCATGCAAAAGTATATGGAAAAGCAAAAGTTGGCGCTCCGCCAATGTCCGTACCGCATTTGGATACACGCTTTATTGACGGCAAGAAATCATTATTGTTCGGACCATTTGCAGGATTTTCACCGAAATTCCTGAAAACAGGCTCAAACATGGATTTACTCGGTTCTGTAAAACCAAATAACGTCTTTACCATGCTTGCTGCAGGGGCGAAAGAAATGTCGTTAACAAAATATTTGGTTCAGCAAGTATTGCTATCCAATGAAAAACGTGTGGAAGAACTGCGCGAATTTATTCCGACTGCCAAACTTGCAGACTGGGATGTAGTAGTCGCAGGACAGCGTGTACAAGTTATTAAAGATACGGATAAAGGCAAAGGAACTCTTCAGTTTGGTACGGAAATTGTTACTTCTGGGGACGGTTCGGTTGCTGCTTTATTAGGCGCTTCACCAGGTGCATCTACGGCTGTTCATGCCATGCTTGAAATTTTCCAAAGATGTTTTCCGGATCATGTGGGCGAATGGGAACCGAAGATCAAAGAGATGATTCCGTCTTACGGCATCTCGTTGGCTGAGAATCCTGAGCTTCTTCAAGAAATCCATACTTCAACAGCAAAAGCGTTGCAATTGGATGAAAAAAGCCCAATCGGAATTTAAGTAGAAAAATATATCAAAAGGGCTGTCCCAAAAGTCATGAAAAATGACTTTTCAGGGCAGCCCTTTTTTGTATGGCTGAGAAATAGTTGCTGTCCATTCCGACGGACGCTTTCCGCGGGCACGGCCTCAGCCGGCTGCCGTCTTCACCACGCGTCGTTCCGTCGATTCCTCCTCCCGGGCCTCGATAAAGTGTATACGGCGTTCGAAATTGTGGCATGGACCTACAATCTTCTAAAAGCAGCCGGCATCGTCAACTGCGTTCAGGAAGCTCATCACAAAAAAAAGACGATGAAAAAAATTTCTTTTTCATCGTCTTTTTAGGGACTTATGGGACAGCCCCTTTTAAATTCTACTTTTTACATTCCCAGTGGCAATTCAAAAACTATTTTTCTCCGGTTGTGTTATTTGAAGAATGGAGTTTTTTTCAAGGCAACTGCAACTGGAATGGCAATAATCAGTCCGACGAAGTTTTGAACTAGGTTTCCGGGAATCGAAGCAGCAGGAATAATCCAACTGCTAAAGATAATAGCTTCCCCGACGTAATAAATGGCAACCATCAGCGGAATTGAAAGAGTTGCTGCAAAAATATTGAAAGCTGTACTGCTACCATTTCTGCCACCAGACCAAGCAATTTTCCCGACTAAGTAACCTTGGAGACCACGAGCCACAATTGTAATGGGCGCCCATAAAGTCCACCCAGAAACTAAATCAAATAGCCCCATGCCGATTGCACCGGCAATCAAGCCTTTTTTAGAACCAAAAAGAATGGCGATGATGAAAAGCATCGCAGTACCAAGGTGGACAAGGCCGCCGTTTGCAGCAATTGGCAAGCGAATATTTAGTAGTAAAGTAGCGACGAAGACAAGGGCAATGGCCATAGCGCTCAAAATCAAATCGAGTGTCCGTGAATTAGCGGCAGGTGAATAGCTAGTCGTTTTTTGCATCGTTAGTAACCTTCCCATCTGTTCGTTTTCACATAACATTAGCAGAGGATTGGACTAGTTAAAAGTATCAATTCCGAACAAAACTTAGAGGTCAGATTGTATTTTTAAATTGATAGGAGAAATTTATAAGACGATAAAGCCCAGCTAGATTCGGAAAGTTTCCGAGTCTAGCTGGGCTTTTAAGTAGGGGTATCAAGTCAAACAACAGGTTCTCCGTGGATAATTTCCATAATTCCTGTATCTTTAGCTGTCACTGCACCAGACTTTAGGAGTTTGATTGACTGGCCTTCTTCAAGATTTGTGAAAACGATAGGCGTAACGATGGAAGCCGCATGTTCAGCGATATAATCAAGATCCATTTCCATCAAGAGTTGTCCTTGCTCTACCAAGTCACCTTGTTCAATATGCGATGTAAACCCTTCACCTTTTAGATGGACTGTATCAATACCGATGTGAATTAGAATTTCCGTACCGTTGTCTGCCGCAATCCCAATAGCGTGCTTAGTAGGGAAGACCGTAACAACTTTTCCGTTTACCGGAGAAAAAACTTTTCCTTCTGTCGGTTTAATTGCAAATCCATCTCCAACCATTTTGCCGGAGAATACTTGGTCCGGAACTTCTGAAATTGGAAGAAGTTCACCTGTAATCGGGCTATTGAATTCTAATGGCGTTGCCGATGCAACTGTATTTTCCGTCGGAGCAGCAGTTTTGGAAGCTGGACGAGGGGATTTACCATTCATGATATCTTGCATTTGTCCGCGTAAGCTATCCGAAACCGGTCCGAAGATCGCCTGAATGTTGTTGCCGACTTCCATGACACCGGAAGCGCCAAGTTTTTTCAATCTCTTTTTATCGACGTTTCCTTTATTTGCTACACTGACGCGCAGACGTGTGATACAAGCATCAAGGTGTTTGATGTTTTCTTGTCCGCCCATGGCAGCAAGAATTTCATACGGTAAGTCGCCGATTTCTTCCATCTCTTCGTCGCCTTCTTCTTCTGGTTCGCGTCCAGGTGTCATCAAGTTGAATTTCAAGATGGCAAAACGGAAACCAAAGTAGTAGATGACCGAGAACACGAGACCGACAACGATGACCCAAAACCATTCTGTTCTACCGGGTAAAACACCGAAGAGCAAAAAGTCAATCAGTCCACCGGAGAACGTCATTCCGATTTTAACATCGAGCAAGTGCATCGTCATAAACGATAATCCTGCGAAAATAGCATGAATACCAAACAACACAGGAGCTACAAATAAAAATGAGAATTCAAGTGGTTCTGTAATTCCAGTTAAGAAAGAAGTCAACGCACCTGAGGCCATAATACCGCCAACAATTTTCTTTTTCTCAGGGCGTGCACAATGATAGATAGCAAGTGCTGCAGCGGGAAGGCCGAACATCATGAATGGAAATTTACCGGTCATAAATGTACCAGCCGTAAAGTCTACACCGTCCTGCAATTGAGCAAAGAAGATCCGTTGGTCGCCGCGGACAATTTCACCAGCCGCAGTTGTGTATTGACCGAATTCAAACCAGAAAGGCGAGTAGAAAATATGGTGCAATCCAAATGGAATCAGAGAGCGTTCAATAACACCGAATACAAAAGCTGCAAGCGTACGGTTTGTCTCCAACATGAAATGGGAAAGTGTATTTAATCCAGTTTGAGCGAATGGCCAAACCATGAACATAATAATGCCAAGAAAAACAGCAGAGAAAGCCGTAACGATGGGAACAAAGCGCTTTCCTGCAAAAAATCCTAAAAACTGTGGCAATTGGATATTGAAAAATTTATTGTACATGAAAGCGGCTAAGACACCAACGATAATTCCGCCGAAAACACCGGTCTGTAGCGTAGGGATGCCTAATACATTAGCGTATGCTGGATCAGTCGTCATTTCCAGCGTAATTCCACCAAATGCCTTCATCGTGACATTCATAATCAAGTAACCGATGATGGCTGCGAGTCCTGCTACCCCGTCACCGCCAGCAAGACCAATGGCGACACCTACAGCAAATAGTAAAGGCAAGTTGTCAAAAACAACGCCACCTGCTTCTGCCATAACGAATAATAATTGCTGAATCCAGTTAGCTCCCATAAAAGGAACCGCTTCCAAAAATGATTCTTGTGCAAAACTAGTACCAAAAGCTAACAGAATACCAGCAGCGGGCAAGAGTGCGACAGGTAACATTAAAGCTTTACCTACTTTTTGCAAAGTACCGAAAAAATTGAATGACATATAACTTCCTCCTTTATGTTTTAACTATGAAAAAACAATTGAATGGATACAAAAAGGCATGAGCAGAAAAGGGAAAGTTGTCAGAGGGCAGGTTTGTCCTAGTAGTCAACTTTTCATCTTTTCATACTCATGCCTGATCGAATCAGTAACACGTATGTCAGAATTTATGTGTTAAGCGTTGCAGATGAATGGTCAAATACATGACTTCCGCTTCATCTACCGGCTTATTCAATTGATTTTGCATGACTTTAATGAGCTTATAGGCAAGATTATAGCATACAGGATATTCACTTTTCAACATAGCAGCTAATTTATTTTCTTCACCAAGCAACGTGCCTTTTGCGGCTCGGTCAATCGCACGGTGAAGGTGTTGAATGAGACGATGATAGTCAATATTGTTTTTTTCCAATTGAATATCAAGATTGTCTTCGATAATATTCACCATTTTTGAAATCAGCGCATGGTATCGATTGATGTCGCGTAAAGGCTTGTCTGTTACCGCACTGTGAATATGGAGCGCGATAAAACCAACTTCACCTTCTGGAAAAGAAACGCCTGTCCGCTCTTCCACTTTTGTCACAACGTCTTTGGCCACTAAGTATTCTTTTGGATACAGTGACTCAATTTCAAATAAAAAAGGATTGGAGAATTGAATCTCTTTTTTCGCACGATTAATGGCAAACGCAATGTGATCAGTCAAAGCCACGTGGATATGCTCGTTCAATTGCTTATCCATTTTTTCCTCGATGAAAAGAAGGAGTTCATGAATAAAGATAAGGAGCTTTTCCTCAATATAAGGAAGTAGATTTACATATTGTTCCATTTCGTTCTCATCTTTTAGCAAAAATGTTTTATCTGCTTCGTCAAAAGGAATCGAATCTCCTTTTTTTCGATTGAATCCGAGGCCATTGCCAATTAATACGACTTCTTTATAGGTATCATGGTGGGCAATCACAACATTATTATTCAATACTTTTTGAATGATTAAAATTTGTTCCATACTAGCCTCCATCTGCAGCTTCAACTTATGTAACAGCTGGATATTTCTTGCGTGTTAGGCGTATTTTCTGTGAACCATACGTAAAATTCGAAATTCCTCTTTCCGTCATTCTAACATTTTCTGTCTATTCGCAATAGAAATTTATTACGCTATATTCTAGAACTAAGGATATCTAGCTATTTGGATGCCTTAAAGAAGGTACCAGAGTTTTAATCGGTGTAGATACGGTAGGCGGCACGGCAGATTCATTGAGTTTAAAAATAACAGGACGTATACTTGTATTAATTAGTTGTCTTTAATCAACAGGAGGTAATAACGTGTCAGTCAAACCTAAAGCCGTCTTTTTGGACATGGACGGAACAATTTTAAATCACCACAACAAAGTGAGTGCAGAAACGAAACAAATTATAGATGAGCTGCGAAATGAAGGCATTTTCGTATTTGTGGCGACAGGAAGATCTTCTGCTGAACTGGTAGGGATGCTACCGGAAGGGTTTATGGTAGATGGCATCATTACCGCAAACGGCATGGCGGGTTACATTGGAAACGAAGTAGTTTTTGAGCACTCTCTTCCGCTGGATTTAGTAGAAGCCATCATCAAGAAAGCGCGTGAACATAAAATCTATTACGAACTTTTTCCGCATGGTCAATCCCAGCAAGTATTAAAGCAGGACAAAGAATTTGTCGAAGCTGCAGTGCGCGATCCCAAGCCCGAATCGGTACAGACGAACGAATGGATTTCACGCCAACAAGCAATCAAAGAAGATATTAGATGGGTAGAGGAACTAACAGAGAGTCATTTCTCCAAATTTTATTTTTTTGCAAGAACTCGCGATGAAATCGACAACTGGAAACAAGAGTTAGAAGAGCTACAAAAGCTTATGCAGTTTACGATGACTCCCTCTTCTCCAAATAATATGGAAGTAATGGTCGCGAATGTGAGTAAGGCGTCTGGAATCGCTCAAATGCTGGAACGCTTTGGGTTAATCGGCTGTGAAACACTCGCCATTGGAGACAGTGACAACGATGTGAAAATGTTCGAATACGTATCTCACGCTGTAGCAATGAAAAACGCCCCCGCTCACATTCAAGCAGTAGTGGATGAAGTCACAGCGTTTACTTGTGATGAAAACGGTGTTTACCATTACCTGAAAACGAGTGTGTTGGCAAATATCGCTAAGAAATCACCAAGAGCTTAAAATAACCCAAACCGGAGATGTTTTCATTTTCCAGTTTGGGTTATTTTTTATGAAATCACGAAACTATTGGTTATCTTTAGGAGAGATACTGCTCCATGTATCAATACCATCATCGTCGTCAAATTCAATAATAACATCTGTTACATTTTTTACGCTTTCTTTTATTTTCTTCTCAATATAATTTCGAATATCATCTGCTTCTTTAATGGTCATATTGGAATCTACTTCAACTTTGAGTTCAACATGAAGACTTTCACCTTCTTTAATGACGTCCAGATCTTGAATGTCGTTGATGTGTGGATGTTGTAAAATTCGAGCACCCATCCGTGCCTGCATTTTCACATCAGCTACACCAAGTGCACCGGCTGCATTATCCATAAAGATACGACCGACTACCAAAACAAGTGCAATACCAATAATAATCGAAGCGTAGCCTGTCGCACTATGGAAAGGTGTATATGTCGCAACGATAATTGCCAGCATGGCGAGGACCGCTCCACCAACTGCAACATTGTCTTCTAAAAAGACCAATTTCGAAGCAGGTTTAGCATCTTTCACGTGTTTATAGCTTTCTGGAATCAATTTAAATCCTTTAACTTGTTCTTTTGGAAGGTGCTCCGTAATTTCTTTCATGGCTTTATAAAGAACAGCAGCTTCAAGAAGCGCCGAAGCACCCAATACACCAATATTCAACCAAAACCAATCTTCTGAATGTGTAGCATTCGAAATGTGATGAATTCCCTCAACAATTGTTTCATAAGCTAAGACAGCAACAATCAATACGGCACCGAGCAGGACGAGATTGACCAAACGTCCAAATCCTCCAGGAAATTTTTCTGTTGGTTCTTTCTTACTCAATGCGGAGCCGATAAACACAAAAAATTGATTGGCGGCATCACCAAAGCTATGCATCATTTCAGCAAACATCGCGACATTCCCAGTAATCATATAGGCTGCCGTCTTGATGATGGCAACGACACTATTAATAACGGCTGCCCATAAAGCCGACCTTGTACCGAATTTCATCAATCCGAAAAGTTCCCTCATACTATTTTCTCCTTCCAGCCATGAGACATTGATAATTTACCATTAGTTAATTCGATTCCCTCAGTCCCGAAGTTGAAACACAGAGCAGTTGGCAGAGAACAATAAAACGGTGAAAATCTGATGAGCAATCAAAAAAGAAAACCGTTCCATATGGGTGTATACTGTTACAATACGTAAAACAAGCGCGTGTTTGGAGGGAAAAGGATGTTTAGCAATATTTCAGTAAATGAATTGATGCCTTTAAGTGAACAGAAAAAGATGGTGCTAATCGATGTCAGGTCGCCATCGGAGTATAAGAATTTTTCAATACCAGGCAGCATCAATATTCCTTTTTTCGATGATACAGAACGAGCAGAAATTGGAACTCTTTATAAGCAAGCGAGTGTGGAAGCTGCAAAAGTACGAGGTCTGGAGATTATATCAGCTAAATTACCAGAATTTGTTCAACGGTTTAAGCAGGTTGAAGGCAGCAAAACGGTCTTTTGCTGGCGCGGTGGCATGCGTAGCCGCACTACAGCTACACTTTTGTCATTGATGGACGTTCACGTCAGTCGCTTAGAGGGCGGAATCCGCGAATACCGCAGATGGGTTGTGAGCCAGCTCGACCAGCCAGAAGCGCCTTTTAAAGCATATGTATTGAACGGCTTAACCGGTACAGGTAAAACAAGAATTTTAAAAGCTTTGGAAAAGCAGGGCTATCCGGTTATCGATTTAGAAGGACTGGCCAATCATAAAGGTTCGATCTTCGGTCATATTGGCGTTGAGCCACATAATCAGAAAATGTTTGATTCGTTGCTAGTCCAGCAATGCCGAGAGCTAGAGAAATCTCCATTTATTCTTTTTGAAGCCGAAAGCGCGAGAATCGGGAAAATTGTCATTCCGAGTTGGCTAACAGAATTGAAAGCCAATAGCGTTCAACTGATCATCGACATGCCCATGGAAGAACGAATCAAAGAAATTATTGAAGATTACCGTCCAGTGGAATACCAAGCCGAGTGTATCGCAGCTTTTCAACGAATCAAAACACGGATGCCTTTAAACATTTCAAAGCAAATTGAAGTAGCTTTAGAAGTCGGTGAATTTCCCTCTGCAGTAAGATTGCTGCTGGAGTATTATTACGATTCACGCTATCAACATACAGGTCTTCAATATCCTGATGCGCAAAAAAAAGTACTGCAAGTTAGGAATTTAGAAGAAGCCATTGAAGCGATAAAAAAACAGATTCCGAAAATTGAAGAATCTCCAATCATATAAATGATAAGTAACTTTTAAAATCAAAAAAAACCCCCTCAACGTCTTGTTGGAGGGGATTTTCTTTAACTATCAAAGTCGAACAGGTAGAGAAGTTGATTCACCCTCCGCAGTCGGGGATAATAAAGACAACTGTCACCGGTATTCGAGTGTCCTGGAAAGGAACTACTATCATGAATTTTTCACTTAATGAAATAAAAATAAAAAAATTATGCGGAATCGCGGCTTATAAAAAAGGCAAAAGCTTTATTCAAGCTGGAAAAATTCAGCTATTACCAGATTTGAGTGATGACCGACTGATAAAAGCTGTTTTTACAGGACGTAATGAATTTTACGTGAGCGTTAAACAACAGGAGGATGGTGAAATCCTCGCTTCTTGTAGCTGTCCACCGGTAGGTTTTGTGCAGACCTATTGCCATCATATTGCAGGAGTTTTACTAGCGATAGATGACATGCAACAACGTGAGAATCCAGCTATGAAAATGTTGGATTTGTTTGCGCGACAGAAGAATGGGACGAAAGGACGCCAATATTTTGATAAACGGCAATTGCTTCACATTGAATTTAGTTTGTTGCCGGTGATGTCGGGAGAAAACGATCACGTACTCGCCTTACGAGTCGCTGCGGGTATTGAACATTTAGCAACTATTGGTGATCTCGATACGTTTTTAAAGGCGGTCAGAGCGGAAGAAACTTATAGCGAGTCTACTGGCTTTTATTACTCACCGGAAGAGCATCGTCTGCAAGACGAAGCCACAACAGTGCTCGATTATTTAGCAAGGACTCGACTTGCTGGCGCAGTAAGAACAGAAGGCACAGAACTGCTAGTCATGGCAGCTCCGGATTGGGAGCGGTTATTGCCGTTACTTCAAGCCGCACCTTACGTCAAACTTGTTAGAGACCGAGTCATTACGGACGGCATTCGCGTGGAAAAAGAATTGCCTTTGTCTTTTCATTTTGCTGAGCATCGTTCTGGAGGGTTCCGGCTAGATGTTGAAGGACTCGAAGAAGTGCTAATTCTAAAAGATTATGAAATGGCAATTGCGGATGAGGCATTGTTCTATTTGGCCGAAGAAGACGCTAGACACTTAACAGAACTAAAGGAATTTCTGCCAAACTCCGTTGATCAGTTGCTTATCTCAGCACAAGAAATCGATCATTTCATGGCGACAGTCGTACCTGGACTGGAACGTTTGGGAAACGTGTATATTGCAGACGCAGTAGCAGAACGATTAGTGAAAACGCCTCTTCGTGCCAAATTATTCCTCGATCGCATTAAACATCGCTTACTAGCCGGAGTGGAATTCCATTATGGCCACTTAGTTATTAATCCATGTGAAGAAGGAGAAGGTGGACCTCGCCATTATCCGGGGATCCGTAGACAACGTCACCAAGAACAAGATATTCTACAAATTATGAAAGACAGTGAGTTTACACAAACCGATGGCGGCTTCTATATGCAAGACGAGGAAGCGGAGTATCATTTTCTCTATCACGTTATGCCTGTGCTCGAAGAATTGATGCAGGTATTTGCAACAACTGCTGTAAAAATGCGCGTTCAAAAAAATTATGGTGGTCCGAAAGTAAAGGTGGAAATAAGTGAACGTACAGATTGGCTAGAGTTCCGCTTTGACTTACAAGACATTCCAGAATCTGAAATCAAGAAAATTTTGGAGGCGTTAGAAGAGAAGCGACCATTTTACCGAATCCCTAACGGAACGTTAATGTCTTTAGAAACACAACAATTCCTTGAGTTGAGTGATTTTTTACGTGACTTGGCTGTTACTGCAACTAATTTTGGAAGAGAAGAGATCCGAATTCCATTGATCCATGGGTTGCAAGTAGTCGCTTCACTAGAAGATGGACAATTGCTTGATCCAGGCGCAGATTTTTCCGGTTTGTTGCAAAGCTTGAATCGTCCAGAAAAATTGACTACAGATATACCAGAAAGTTTAAATGGAGTTCTTCGAGATTATCAGGAAGCCGGCTTTCGTTGGCTTAAGCTGCTCGCGAAATACCAATTCGGTGGTATTTTGGCTGATGACATGGGGCTTGGAAAAACCTTGCAAAGCATCGCTTTTATCGTATCGGTACTCCCCGAGATTCGGAAGCAGCGGCAACCTGTACTCGTAGTTGCTCCTTCGTCGCTAGTTTACAATTGGCTGAACGAACTAGCTAAATTTGCACCAAGCATTAAAGCTGGCATTATAGACGGTGACAAAAGACAAAGAGCTTTGTCGATTAAAAAAATGCAAGAGTCGGACGTTATCATTACTTCTTACCCTTCAATGCGCATGGATCAAGTGCTATACCGAGATCAACGCTTTCATACTTTGTTTTTGGACGAAGCCCAGGCTTTTAAAAATCCGGTTACGCAAACAGCAAAAGCAGTTAAGGCGATTCAAGCAGATTACCGATTTGCATTGACCGGAACCCCAATTGAAAACTCTTTAGACGAATTGTGGTCGATTTTCAACGTGATATTTCCTGAACTTCTCCCAAATCGTAGGCTGTTTAGCGAAATGAGACGTGACAGCATCAAAAAACGAGTTCGACCATTTATTTTGCGGCGCATCAAAACAGAGGTGTTAACAGAACTTCCAGATAAAGTAGAAACGATTCGATTTTCAGAACTACAAAAAGAACAAAAACAATTATACGCTGCGTACTTAGCTGAATTAAAACAAGATGCGCTGAAGCATTTAAACAAAGATAGCTTTCAAAAAAACCGAATTCGAATTTTGGCAGGTCTTACGAGGTTGCGTCAATTATGCTGCCATCCGGCATTATTTGTGGAAGACTATAATGGAGGATCTGCTAAGTTTGACCAACTGATGGAGCTCATAGAGGAATGCCGACTGACTGGCCGGCGTGTGCTAGTCTTTTCACAGTTTACTAAGATGCTCGGCATGATTGGTCATCAATTAACAAAAGAAGGGGTCTCTTACTTTTATTTAGATGGTCAAACGCCGCCAGCGGAACGAGTAGACTTGTGCACACGTTTTAATGAGGGTCAAGGTGAGTTATTTTTGATTTCTTTAAAAGCGGGGGGCACCGGTTTAAATTTAACAGGTGCGGATACGGTGGTGTTGTATGATCTTTGGTGGAACCCAGCTGTCGAGCAACAAGCAGCGGATCGTGCCCACCGGATGGGACAAAAAAAGGAAGTTCAAGTTGTCCGATTAATTGCTAAGGGGACTATTGAAGAGAAAATCAATGAACTGCAAATGAAAAAGAAAAACTTGATTGATGATGTAATCCAATCGGGGGAAGAACCGTTAAAGGCGATGTCGGCAGAGGATATCCGAGAAATTTTGATGACATAGTCAATTCGAATCGCCACAAGGTCTTTTCTGAAAAGGAATTTTCGAGTTGAATTTGATAAAATGGAAAGAAGAGATGAGGTGTTGATATGGATCCACAAAGTATGCTGAAAAAAGTAAAAAACCGCACTCCTGAAGTTTTAGGAAATAAGGAATTTTCGAAATACGCAATTCTTTTACCTCTTATCGAAAAAGATGGAGAAATCCATGTCCTCTTTGAAGTTCGTTCTTACGATCTTAGAAATCAGCCCGGAGAAATTTGTTTTCCAGGTGGGAAAATTGATTTTCAGGATCAGACAGAAGAAGACACGGCAGTCCGTGAAACAATTGAAGAATTGGGAATAGAACGAGCAGAAATCTCAGATATTTATCCGTTGGACTATATCGTTTCGCCTTTTGGCATGATCGTCTACACATTCGCTGGTGTGATTAATCCAGAAACGGCATTCACTCCTAATCCACCGGAAGTTGACAGCATTTTTACGGTGCCACTATCTTTTTTCTTGGAAAAGGAACCGAAAATCTATCGTGTCAATTTTGATATCCAACCAGAAGAAAGTTTTCCTTTTGATTTGATTGCTGGAGGCGAAAACTACAATTGGCGAACACGCCAGGTAGATGAGTATTTTTACATTTATGGTGACAAAGTCATTTGGGGATTAACTGCCAAGATTCTGGCACACTTTATTGAGATCATTCGCTGAATGGTCTTTTTTTTTGAAAAAACAGGTCTTTTATCATGATTTTAGAATAATGCATAGAGAAGCTATTAAAGAAGAGAATGAACGTGTATAATTATTCATATAACTGATAATTATAATTATTTTGATAGAAGGAGTCCTGACAATGACAACACAGCAACTTGAAGTTATTAACAATACCAGCAAAAAAGAAAAGCCGGTGAAAGACCAAGTGCCATTCGGGACTACCTTTACAGATCATATGTATATGCTCGAATACCAAACAGAAAAAGGTTGGTATGATCCTAAAATTGTACCCTATGGACCCATTAGCTTAGATCCGGCAGCGATGATCTTCCATTACGGTCAAACAGTTTTTGAAGGCATGAAGGCTTATCATACAGAAGACGGCCGCATTCTGTTATTCCGTCCTGAGAAAAACTTTGAACGTCTCAATCTTTCTAGCGAACGTCTAAGCATTCCAGCAATCGATGAGCAACTAGCGCTCGAGCATTTAATGCAATTAGTCAAATTGGAAAAAGAGTGGGTACCCAAAACGCCTGGAACTTCTCTTTATATCCGCCCTTATATTATTTCAACAGATGCAAATTTAGCAGTCGGACCTTCTCAAACCTATAAATATATGGTCATTTTGTCGCCGGTAGGCTCTTATTTCTCAGGCGGTCTTCAGCCAGTAGTCATTCATGTAGAAGAGAAATTTACTCGGGCTGTCAAAGGTGGAACGGGTATGGCCAAAACAGCAGGAAACTATTCGTCAGGCTACCAAGCACAAGCAGATGCTAAAAAAGAAGGCAACGCGGATGTCTTGTGGCTCGATGGTGTTGAGAAAAAATACATTGAAGAAGTTGGCAGCATGAACATCTTCTTCAAAATAAATGGGGAAGTCGTAACACCTGAGTTAAATGGCAGTATCTTAAAAGGCATTACGCGCATGTCCATTATTGAATTGCTCGGCACATGGGGAATCGCTGTAACAGAAAAACGCGTTTCTATTGATGAGTTGTATGAAGCTTATGAAGCGGGCCACGTAGAAGAAGTCTTTGGTACAGGTACAGCTGCAGTTATTTCACCGGTAGGAGAACTAAACTACAAAGGTAAAAAAATGATCGTTAATAACCATGAAATTGGTGAGTTGTCACAAAAGCTATACGACACGATTACAGGAATCCAAACAGGGAAAATTGAAGATACACTTGGTTGGACAGTAGAAGTAAAATAAAAAAATCTTTTTAATCGCTCTATTTCAACCCATAGCTGTTAGCTTATCCATTGTGATAAACTAATAGCTATGGGTTTTTTAGTTATGTCATTCACAAAACTTACAGAGACAAACTGAGTTTTTATCACAAAACAGAAAATGTCACTGCGTGCAGCTGACTAAAGCTTGCTTAGCATAGATAAGTAATAGAAGAAAAGAAGGTGTAAAACGAGTGGGAAGTTCAACTGGTCTAAAACGCAACCAATTTATTTTACTGATGGGTGCGTTGACTACTTTAGTGCCATTTACCATTGATATGTATTTACCAGCGTTCCCAATTTTAGCGGACGTTTATGAAACAAATGCTAGTTCTGTTCAATTAAGCTTAACAGCATGCTTGTTAGGACTAGCAATCGGCCAATTGATTGCTGGTGCACTTAGCGATATGCACGGAAGACGAAAACCGTTATTAATTTCTTTAGTGGCTTATATTGTCGCATCAATCGCTTGTATATTTGCTCCGAACATTTATCTATTTGTTTTCCTACGCTTTATACAAGGCTTAGCAGCTTCTGGTGGACTTGTTATTTCCCGGGCAATTGTGCGGGATGTCAGTAGTGGACCAGAACTGACACGGTTGTTTGCGTTATTAATGGTTATTGGTAATTTAGTACCGTTAATTGCGCCTTCTATTGGTAGCGGCGTCTTATTGTTTGCAGATTGGAAAGGGATTTTCATGCTGTTAACGACACTAGGAATTGTTCTGTTACTTCTTTCGGCTTTTCGTTTAACAGAAAGTTTACCGTCTGAAAAACGAGTACCAAGTAATCTAAAATCAACATTCGGTAACTTTGCAGGAATTTTAAGAAATCGCCAATTTACAGGGTATGCGTTAGCACAAGGCTTTTTAATCGGCGGTGTTTTTGCTTATGTATCGGGTACTCCTTTTATCTATCAAAACATCTACGGGACTTCCCCTCAAATGTTTAGTGTGCTCTTTGGGATGAATGGCATTGGGCTGATTATGGGTAGCTACGCTGTTGGCCGATTTTCTTATAGATGGTCTGAAAAGAAACTTTTAGAAACGGCTCTCTATACCGCAACGCTTGCTGGTGCAGTGTTATTAGCTGTCGTGTTCATACAAGGACCTCTGTGGGCAGTGGTGATTCCAATTTTCTTTTTCATCATGTCGATTGGTGTAGTGGGGACAGCCTCTTTTACTCTTGCTATGGAAAGTCAAGGTCACGTAGCAGGAAGTGCTTCTGCGTTACTTGGGCTATTGCCTTTTATCCTAGGGGCTGCGACTGCACCGTTAGTAGGGATTGCCGGAGAAAATACGGCTGTTCCGATGGGACTTGTTATTTTTTCGATGTGCACAATCGCCCTACTTGCGTATTTACTATTAGCAAAAAATACAACTTCATCTACTGCTAATTAAGTAGAAGGGGCTGTCTCCAAAGGTCATGAACAAATGACTTTTGAGTGCAGCCCCTTTTGTGTTGCCTAAAATGCTTTATTTATTATTTTACAAAAGCTAAACAATTCCTCAACCATACTCGAAGCTGCAAAGAAAAAAGGCAAAGCCACAGGATTGGTTGCAACTTCTGAAATTACACATGCAACTCCGGCATCATACGGAGCTCACGATCTTGCACGAAAAAATATGACCGCGATTGCCGATGACTATTACGACAAATCAATTGATGGTGAGCACAAAGTGGATGTTCTGCTAGGAGGAGGAACCGAGTTATTCGATCGAACAGACCGTAACCTTACGAAAGAGTTTCAAAAAGACGGCTACAGCTATGTCACTGACCGAGACGAATTACTCAGTGACGATGGCGAGCAGGTGCTTGGATTGTTTGCACCCGCAGGTCTTCCTAAAATGATCGACCGTGATGAGAACATCCCTTCATTAGAAGAAATGACGACATCCGCAATTGATCGTTTATCAGAGGATAAAGATGGATTCTTCCTCATGGTAGAAGGTAGCCAAGTCGACTGGTCAGGACACGATAATGATATCATAGCCGCAATGAGCGAAATGGAAGACTACGACAAAGCATTTCAGGCAGCAATAGAATTTGCTAAAAAAGATGGGAATACGTTAGTCGTAGCAACTGCGGACCATTCGACAGGCGGTTTTTCGATAGGTGCAGATGGTGTTTACAATTGGCTTACGGAACCGATTAAAGCGGCAAAGCGGACGCCAGACTTCATGGCGCAGCAAATTGTTGACGGTGCTAGTGTTGAAGAAACCTTACACGAGTACATTGATCTGGATCTAACTGCTGAAGAAGTGGACATGGTAAAAAAAGTAGAAAAGAGTAATGACGTTACAGTTATCGATGATTCTATTGAAAAGATTTTTGATAAACGCTCAAACACGGGCTGGACAACTAGTGGTCACACGGGAGAAGATGTACCCGTTTATGCATACGGTCCGGCAAGTCGAAAGTTTGCAGGACAGCTCGATAATACAGATCACGCTAAAATCATTTTTGATTTACTAAAAGCAAAAGTCACAATTGATGACAAGTAAAATCGAATGGAAGAATTATTGCCCATAAAAGCGACCAAAAGATTGCCACAAGCGATAGCTTAAGTGATCCATGTAAACAGACTCATCTCAATGAGTCTGTTTCAGCTTGTAGACAAAAGAATACTTATTCATTTTTTTGTGTGCATCTAGGATTCTCCACACCAAGCGAAGTGGCCAGCCCAGTTGGAGATTATACATCACTATTTAGTTTGATAAGACGTTGTCTATAGTCTGAAGCATGGAGTTAGTGTTCCATGCTTTTTTTAATTGTCTTGACGTAATTAAAGTTCCCTTAATCTAAAAAGTTTATAGAGTCATTTATTTTATGCATAAATATACATAAAGAATATTAAGTGAATACTGTTAAATAGAATAAAATTTAAATATTCTTTTTATTTTATTGACTTAAAATACAAGAGAGTGCATAATAACTCTATTAAAGAGATTCACACAAACTTGTCGAAAGAGTCATGGAGTCAAAGTTCTTCCGCTTTTAGGTAAAATGGAAGAACTTTTTTATTTATCAAAAACGGGTGGTGACTGCACATGGAGAAGAAAAGGATTGTAGTGAAGATCGGCAGCAGCTCATTAACGGACGATGAAGGCAAACTGTCGATTGAGAAGTTACGCGAGCATGTGGATGCGCTGGCCAGCTTAAGAACACATGGACATGAAGTCATATTGATATCGTCTGGAGCAGTCGCTGCGGGATGTATGGGCATGGGCTATTTATCGCGACCGGACACAGTGGTCGACAAACAATCAGCAGCAGCAGTGGGGCAGAGCCTATTATCGCAGGCATATGCAGACGAATGCAAGAAACACCGTATTGTGGCTGCACAGTTACTGCTGACGAAAGATCTTTATAAAAACGCCAATGCGACAATTTCCAAGTTATTAGAACGCAACGTCTTACCCATCATCAATGAGAATGATTCGGTTTCCGCAGAAGAGTTGACTTTTGGTGACAATGATATGTTATCAGCATTGGTCAGTGGTCTTGTGCATGCAGATATTTTAATGATTTTGACAGATATTAACGGCATTTACCAGGACAACCCAAGAACAAATCCGCAAGCGCAAAAATACCTTCACCTTCACGAAATCCCCGATGAATTAATAGATGCCACTTCCTCAGATAGCTCCACTGTGGGTACAGGCGGTATGAAATCAAAAGTTGAAGCAGCTCGAACGGCGTTAGCTTTCGGAGTTCAAGTATTTATCGGTTCGGGAACGGGCAGTGAAAAATTAGTTGATATTTTCAAAGGCAAAGGCGATGGAACTTACATTGGCGTAAAAACGACAATGAGTGTTTGAAGCATGGAAAATCGAAAGGGGCATCAGAATGACTGAACTTCTCCAAGAACAGCAAACGTCTACAAGTGAACTGATACAAAAAGCGCAACTAGCAAAACAAGCTTCAGCAGTATTAGCAAAATCGACAACAAAGCAAAAAAATAATGCATTGCGTTCTATTTCAGCGCAATTACTAAAAGAACAAGCCTTTATTTTGGAGGAAAACTGCAAAGATATTGAAGTAGGACGCCAAAATGGCATGAGTGAGTCGTTACTAGACCGTTTGAAATTAGATGGAGACCGCTTAACGGAAATGGCTGATGCCTTGATTCAATTGACAAAACTAGCAGATCCTGTTGGTGAAGTATTAGAAAAGTGGGAACGGCCAAACGGTTTAACCATGTCTAAAATTCGTGTGCCTTTAGGCGTTGTGGGAATGATCTACGAAGCACGTCCGAATGTTACTGTTGATGCTTCTAGTTTGTGCTTAAAAACCGGCAATGCAGTGGTACTGCGAGGTAGTTCTACAGCAATACACTCCAACAAAGCCATCGTGGCGGTGATTCACAGAGCTCTTGAGAACAGTGAATTGCCTATTGATTCGGTACAATTGATGGAAGATACAAGTAGAGAAGCAGCTTCTCATCTGTTCAAACTCAACAAATATTTAGATGTGCTCATTCCTCGTGGAGGCGCTAAATTGATTCAGACGGTCGTTCAAAACGCTACAGTTCCAGTATTAGAAACGGGAGCAGGGAATTGCCATATTTATATTGATGAGACAGCAACTGTTCAAATGGCGATTGATATCGCATTAAATGCTAAAATACAGCGACCTTCTGTTTGTAATGCCTGTGAAAGTATTTTGGTTCATAAAGATTGGGCGGACAAGCATTTGCCACTGTTGCTAAGTGCGCTACTGGCTCAACAAGTAACTATTCATGGGGACGAATCCGTACAAAAACGCTCTCCTGATGTTATCCCTGCAAAGGAAGAGGATTGGGGAACGGAGTACTTGGGATTAGAGGTAGCGATGAAAATTGTAGCTGGTGTCAGTGAAGCGATTCAGCATATCAATACGTATGGTACAAAGCATTCCGAAGCAATCATTTCGAAAAACTCGGAAAACGTCGATCAATTTTTTATGGAAATCGATGCTTCCGCTGTTTATCACAACGCATCCACTCGATTTACAGATGGGTTTGAATTTGGTTTTGGTGCCGAAATTGGTATTAGTACGCAAAAACTTCATGCACGTGGACCAATGGGCTTGCCTGCTTTAACATCGACTAAGTACATCGTGCGTGGCAATGGCCAAGTAAAGTAAAGGTTCTATCATCGAAAAAAGACAGAGAGCAATTTGCTCCCTGTCTTTTTTATACCTGCACTTTTGTTCGATTATGCTTCCACATCATGTACCGGAAGCGAATCGTACAGCCGATACAATAGCCCATCAACGCAACACCTGCTGCGATAATGACCATAATACTGAAGACAAAGCCCAACGATGGTATGCCAAAAGAAAAGAAAATCAAGGACAGTCCTAAGGAAATTGTCGCAATCCACTGGTTAAACAATTGCTGATCTTTATCTTCTTGCTGATAACTTGCCGCCGGCTTTTTCAAAAAGAGATGGCCCAATTGAATCACTGGATTTTTCTTTGTCACTAATGTATAAGCTCCAACAACAAACGGCAACAGTAAAATGGCTGGATGGAACAACAACGCCGCTACGACAGTAACGACAACAAACGTCTGATTGGTTTGAACAAGGGGTTTTGGAATGGTCATAAGCGCGCCTCCTTCGATTACAACCTATTATACCTAGTGTCTTACTTGGTATAAAGTTATTTGCCTGAAAAAGTGCGAATCACCATACGTTGAGTCAGTAATTATTTTTAGTGAAAGTTTTACTCAGGGACTTTTCTTACATCAATTGTGAAATGAACAGTGTGGCCATTCCAAAATAAATGAGCAGAGATAGAATATCGTTGATGGTAGTAATCAGTGGACCGGAAGCAACGGCTGGATCAATATTGAATCGGTACAGAATCAGTGGGATAATAGTTCCGGCTAAAGTACCAATAATTAAAGTCATTAATAGAGAGCCACCCACGACAATTCCTAAAATAAAGCTACCTTGCCATACATAAGCAATCAATAAAATAAGAACAGAACAAATCACGCCAATAATGATGCCGACCCATAATTCTCGGATGATCAGTTTAACGGTTTGCTTGAAATCTAGCTTTTGCGAAGCTAGTCCACGAACAACAACAGATAGGGATTGTGTGCCGGTATTTCCAGTCATCCCAGCAATCAACGGCATAAAAAAGGTTAATGCGACAACTGCTTGCAACGTATCTTCAAAACGGCTAATGATGCTGCCTGAAAATAGACCAATGAACAGCAGGAGGATTAGCCAAGGAAGGCGACGATAAGCTGCCGTCCAAGCCGGAGTATTAAAATCAATCGATTTACCAGATGCCGAAAGTTTTTCAATGTCTTCATTGGCTTCTTGCATCACGACATCAATGACGTCATCAACCGTTACAACCCCTGCGAGTGTATTGTCATGTTCCACAATGGGCAATGTCACAAAGTCATAGCGGCTAATGATGTGTGCCACATCTTCTTGGTCCATCAATACATCAGCTTTGACGACGCGGTTGTACATAATGTCTTCTACTTTATCCTCAAGATTTCCAAGAATTAAATCCTTATAGGAAATCACGCCGCGTAGTTTTTTATCTTCGTCTACTACGTAAAGGTAATTGAGATACTCCGCTATTTCTGCAAAATGCTTGATTTTATCAATAGCATCTCGAATTGTATAATGCCGTGGAATCCATACGTAACGATTATTCATAAGACGTCCTGCAGTTTCTGGCGGATAATTGATCGTTCTTTGAACAAATTTAGAATCGTCTTGGTTAATTTGAGATAACAATTCGTTAATGCGATCAGGCTCTAAATCATCTAGGAATAAAGCCAAATCATCGTTATCCATACGATCCAACACTTTTTTTGATTTTTCTACACCCAATTTTTGCAGAATTTCGACTTGCTCTGTTTTAGGCAGCTCTTGCATTAAATCTGTGAGTTGAAAAATCGTTAAATACAACAAAAATTTGTTTCGATGTTTTTCTGGCAAATGTCGATAATGAACACCTATATCGTAAGGTTGGAGTTCACTCAATATTGCCTGAAATTCATTACTGTTGCCTTCTTGTAAAGACTGAATTAATGCCAATGTAATTTCGTCTTCACGTATTGCTGTAGACAGTGTAGGTCACTCCTTAGTAATAAAAGATGTAGACAAATCCTACTGTTGATTATTGCCTTAAACTTCACAATTTGAAAGGGCTATTTAAAAAAGGTAGTAAAATCTCATAAATTAACATATAATAATGAAAATCTGAAAAAGGCAAACTCCATCGAAAGAGGAGGACGCAAAGCCATGAGCCTACCCGTTGAAAAACGCAAGGTCGTCTGGTTGCCAGGGTCTCGTTCTTTGAGCTCCGGCTTACAGAATGGGAGGATATCAGAAGATGAAAAAAATAATAATGGCAGGTGTGTGTTTGTTGATTATGCTGACACAAAATGGAGTGAGTGCACAAGCAGCTGAGACGGAAGTCAAAGCTACCTGGTTATGGAATCCGTGGATGATTTATAGCGATGAAGCGGGAACCCTTGCTTTTTTAGACAGTAAGGATGTCAATAAAGTCTACATGCAGATTGACGCGGATATTCCAGTGGATGTCTATAAAAGGTTTATTGAAAAAGCGGGACTATTAGGAATGACGATTTACGCATTGGACGGTGCTAGTGACTGGGTAGCACCAAAGGGCTTTACCAAGCAAGATCGGTTGATGAACTGGTTATCGTCTTATCAACAAGGTGCTTTGCAAGCTCAAAAATTTGCAGGTGTTCATTTGGATGTAGAGCCTTACCTTTATAGCGGTTGGAATACGAACCGAGCGGCCACTGTAAAATCCTATCAAGCCCTTTTGAGTAAAGCTAGTGCTAGTACAGCTGCAATGAACTTACCCCTTGAAGCAGATTTGCCTTTTTGGTTTGATGAAATCACTTATAAAAATATTTATGGCAAAGGGATACTTGCTGAGTGGGTGATTGCCAACACACATAGTGTGACCTTGATGGCTTACAGAGATTCTGCTGCTTTGATTACAGAACTTGTAAAGAACGAAGTGGCCTATGCAGAAAAATACGGCAAATCAGTAGTAGTCGGAGTTGAAACTGGTGAAACTGATGAAGGCGACAACATTTCTTTCTATGAAGAGGGCGAAACTTTCATGGAAGGTGAATTAGCTGCAGTAACTGCACACTATGCTGGGATAACTGGTTTTGGCGGCGTCGCGATTCACCACGTAGATAGCTGGAAAACGATGACACCCTAAAAAACAGCAAGGTTGAGCCATACCGGCCAACCTTGCTGTTTTTTTATGATTTACTCATCTATAAAACCAAAAACCGGACACGCTACTAACATGTCCGGTTAATATCACTGAGTATTGCCAAAAGTTTCTTGAAGAATGTAATACGATTGCTTCAAGCGTTCTTTGGATTGTGGCAGTCCCCATGTGTCCCATGAATACTGGGCTGCTTGAGTTGCAGTAAAGGTTTCAGTTGCTTTACCATTATCATCCGTTAAACTAGCAGCGACATCTATCCCTTCAATTGTTCTCGAAGCCTCAATGCCGTCTTTTTGAAGATCCCCTGCAAATTCTCGTTTTGCGGGATCTTTAGCATTCAGCAACATCCAAGGAATTCGAATTTCCATGATGCCTGTTTTTTCATCGTAGTAATAATCGTTCAAAGAATCATAGTTTTCATGCTCCGGATTGGCAATACCAAATCGGAAAACACCGGTTTCATAAGAAGAAAATGGCAGTGTTTCTCCAGTATCGGGACGCACAAATTCTTTGTTCAATGCGAGTCGAATCGGATGGAAAGTCGACTCAATATTTTCTTCTGCAGGAATCATCTCTAAACGGTTGTGATAATCATAATAGAAGCTGTCATAATCGCCTGCAACTTGCATTTGTGCTTGTTTTAAGTCGTTCATCTTCAACTGAAAATCTGCGAGAAATTCTGTTTTCCCCAACGCATCAACTGCAATGCCTTGGTCTTCACGAATACTAAAGTACAAATTGAAATCCTGTTCAGTCCACCAGGTTTTATCGGTAGGATCGAATTGGGCTTTGATGTAAACGTAGCGCTCATCTGAATCCATGGTCAAGGTTCTGAGGGCACCGTTGTCTTTTTCGTATAGCTTTTGCCCATCTTGCCAATCATCTTCACCATCGACTTTCACTTTATGACGATCAAAGCTCAACAATCCGAATTGCTGCTCATTTGTTTGAGCATTGGACCAAAATGGCCGTTCGTTTGGATTGTCATACTCCATCGTATTCCACGTACGCTTAAACCACTCATCTTGCCATGTGAAAACCATACCGCCCATCAGTCCTTCTTCAAGGATATCCTCATACATATGGCTGACGATTTCGCCTTGCTGTTGTTCAGAGATAAACCCTTGGTTCCAACCGAACGGATTTTCATGAGTCATGCCGCGAGAAGAAGGAATACCGAACTCGGCGATGACAATTGGCATATCGTGAGAATTGTTCAAATCCTTCAAGTAGCCGGCGTAGTTATTGAATTCCCCGCGGTGGTCTACGTATTCAGTGTATCGTTCTTCTAAATTCAAGAAATCTGGATAGTACGGGTACACATGATAAGAAGCGAACATGCCAACTGTATCCGTGATGCCTTTGGTTTTAATGTGATTTGGATCGACAGTTGCCATATCTTCTTGTTCACTTGGCTCTGCTGGTTGGTCCACATTATCTGTCGTTACCCAGTTAGTAAAACTCAAAGGACGCATACTTTGGTAGGTATCTAGTTCGTACGATGCTAACAAGTCCAGCTGCTGTGCCAACCAATTTTCCATCGGGTTGGCCTCTTCTGTGTATACATGCGTACCTTGAAAATCACCAAGCTCAGGATAATCAAGTTCCATTTGTTGAACCGTAAACGGATACCATTCGATACCAATCATCCAACCAATAACGTAAGAGGAGATGTCAGTTTTATAGGTACCATATGCATGGCCAGGTTCTTGTTCGACAACAGCATCACCGTGAATAACGTCTACTATTTTCTGAACCTCATTTTGGAAACGCTCAGTAATCTCAGGAGTAAAGGCGTCGAGTGTTTCAACTAGTGGCTCTTCATCAATCCAGACGCCGTGGTACAGGTAAAGTGGCTGTTTAGCACTTGCATTATAAGCAGCAAATGCTTCATAGAAAGCAGGCGGGTGAAGCGTATACACACGAATCGCATTGGCATTCATCTCACCGATCGCTTTAAACCAGCGGTCGTATTCCTCACGCGAGATTGCGGCTTCTCCAGGAAACGTTCCGGGCTTAGCCATGCCCATATTAACGCCTTTAATCGTAAATGGCTGCCATTCGCCATCTTCATACACTTCGAATGTCTGTCCGTTTACACGGGAAGGATAAGAAATACCTTCTTCCTTAGCAACTTCTTTAACTGCTGTAACTTGTGATTCTTTGTCTTCTGCATTTGCTAAAATAGCTTCCATCATTGGTACATAGGTCTTCCAATAAAAACTCTTTTCAGCATCTAACGATTCCATGGAAAGGAATGAGCGCATTTTTGCAAAACCAGAATAACGGTAAAAGTTTGGAACATCGTCAATATCGACAAAATCACCTGCAAAATAGTATAGATTTGCACCGTATTTAGACTGGTGGAATACAGCTGGAAAGCTCTGTGGAATTCCTGCTTTTTCCAGCTTTTCACTACCTGTAGCTTGCAGGTCCCACTGATAATCTGCTAAGACATCCGTTCCTTCAGTGGCTTCATTAATATCAAACCAATAACCAAAAGAAGGGCTATCCGTTAAGTTGAATTGAGCGGTGCCTTGTTCAGTAAAGGTAAGATGAAGACCGTCAGAACCGATTTCACCTGCTTCTTCAGAAAGAACTACAATTTCGCCGGTATCGTCATTAACCAATATAAATCCAGCACCTTTAAAATGCCACTTGGCCTCATTTTTCTCGTAGTTATCAATAATCCATTGAGGGATTTCACTGTCAGAAGAGTCAAGATCGACAAAGTAACGACCACTCCAGCCACTCCACTCCAAGCCAAGAAATTTGTTTATGTCTGTTGCGACTTCTTTAGGCGTTGGAGAAGCAAATGTATTAAACTCCATTACCAAATCAGTGCCTTCAGCTTGAACTTGTTGCTTAATCGTGTTCCACTCAGCCATACTCAGTCCGCCGGTAATCATGGATGAACTGCCAGGCTTTTTGTCGGTCGTTTGCCATGGTAAATTTTCTGCGTAAACTCCGTAGGAATCTGCAAGATAGATCAGGTCAGTTCCAGACAAGTCACCGGGTAAATCACGAGTAGTGTAGCTTTCTTCTTTTTCATTAGGGACGAAGCCATAATAATCTGTGTCGGCCAGATAAGCTTCTCCAGATTCACTTACGTAACGTTGATGATTTAATAGCCAAGTCAGGCCTTTATGTTCCCGGTAGCTTTCAGTAGGAACCGTTTTATCAATGATTGCAATAGTGACTGTTTTTTCATCTTTAAAAAACCATATGATAATAGGGAGTGCCAACAAAATAATGACTCCGAATAAGTATAAAAATGTCTTTTTCATACATACCACTCTTCTCTATTTACAAAATATAACTCACAAGTCATTATAGCTTAAAAGTCACTATAAATAGAAAGAAATTACCTGATTTTTTAAAGAGCCAAATTTTATCACAAGAAAATTGGGACACTGCTTGAGAATGTATCAATGACGTAAGAAGGCGAATGATCTAGCCATCCGGACGTAGAAAGACGCTGACGAAAGAGTCTGCAATAAAGGTTCTACACACTATCTTTATATGGAGTCGTACCGAGTAATCGCATATCTAGCACTACTATGTCGAATTTTCGAATAACGTGTTTGAGTAATGGTTTGTTGGAACTCTCAAAAATTTTTACTACGCTGCTTATCTAAATAAATATTCCGATCAGTGCTTCCGATTTGACGCGTATGCAATCAAATTTGCGAGGGTGCATAATTCATCTCAGTAAACGATTTTTTCCTCTTATTCTAACTAAAAAGCGTTCGTAAAAGCGTCTGTAATTCCCGAACGTTCGTAAATTGATTTACTACATTTGCGAACGCTTTTTCCGGTCATTTTTAGTCCTTTTTAAAGCGTTCGCAAAAGTGTACTTTTACGAACGCTTTGAAAAAAATGACTATTTTGAATTTTTATTGACTTCAACTAAAAGGAACCTTAGTATGAAAAGGAACCTTAGGGTTCATTCCTGATTGTTAAGGAGGATTAAAGGGCGATGAAAATATTTTTACAAAGTCACTTTCAAAACTAATTAACTCTTCCAGAGTATTGTTTTTATAATGTTACTTTGCCATTTGCAATACTACATTTGAGGGAGTTTTAAAAATGAATGATAAAACAGCAAACACTACAGCTGACACAAAATTGAACTTATTGTTAGAAAAAGCCAACAAAATGCGTGAAGAAGGACGTGCAAAGCAAGACCAAGAAATTCTAAAGGAAGCACGTACTCTTCTTTTAGAAATGGTTGCTGCCTATCCAGATCATGCTGAGGTAAACTACCAGACCGGAATGGTTCATGATAATTCCGGATTTCCGAATGAAGCTATCCCTTATTACGTGAAAGCGATTGATCAGGGGCTTAAAGGAACGAATCTTCAAAGATGTTTGCTGGGCCTTGGCAGTACTTACCGTTCTTTGGGTTACTATCAAGAAGCAGTAGAGACGCTACACCGAGGTGTAACAGAGTTTCCTGAGCACCGTGGTCTCCAAATCTTTTACTCAATGGCTCTGTATAATTCAAAAGATTATAAACGGGCGATGGAGATTGTTTTGGCTAATCTAATGGAAACGACTTCTGATGAACATCTTCAATACTTCAAAAGAGGGATCTCTTACTACGCTCAACACCTTGATGAAACTTGGTGACGTTCTATACCTTATAAAAAAACTAATCTACAATCTGTCAGTCGACTACCAGTAGTTAAAGATGCAAAACCAGTAACCTCATAAAAGGTTACTGGTTTTTTTTAGAACTTAAAATTGATGTTATTTTTTTACAGTGAAAAATAGTTTTTTCAATTTAAGATACAAAGCTAGTTTAGATAAAAGATAATATAGATGTTAAATTTCAGAGGAATATAACAGTTGAGTTTACATATCGCAGCTTATCGGAAGCTACGTAAATAAAAAGAGAGAGGAAATCGATCAAAGCGCATCCCCTCACTCTATTCACTTGAACTTACTTCTTATGAGTTTTTTATTTTCAGGTAGGCTAAGGAAATATTGCATGAAATAAAAAAGAAACAAGTTCCGATACTGAAGTAATTCAAGTCCTGAATCGACAGTAAGTGTTGCTCAGCCAAGTTTAAAATGCCACCTGGTGAAAGCTGAAATACAAGGTGATTGAATCCTTTAAGTAGGACACAAGCCATAGATACGAGAATGGTTGCGACTGCAATGAGTATGGGGCTCTTAACGAACGTACTAATCAGAATGGCTAAACTCACTACATATAGAATCCAAAGGCTGTATAAAATCAGGAAGAAAAGAAAGCTTGAAAAAGACAAAGTCCCGAATAATAGCACGGTGTAGAGATAAGAAACCACTGCACCGATGGAGATACTAAACATACTAATCATCCAATGGCTTGCCAGTTTGGATAAAAGGTAGGACTGAAGTGAAACGGGCCGGGTTAAAATAAAATCTTGCATGCCATTGTTGCGGTCAGCTGCAATCAGCCCCATAAAACTAATAATTAAAATGATAAGACCGATTTGATTGAACTGACCGGAAATTGTAGACAGAAGCACTTCGGCAGAGGAGGGAATCGGTCTGTTTGGATCGAGTGTGATGCCATCGGTTCCACCTACATTTTTGAGAATGACTTCCATGTATTTATTAATCAAAGGTTGAGTTACACCGAGAATGACGAAAAACAGCGTTAACCAGATGAACTTAAATTCTTTCATGGCTTCTACGAGTTCCGTGCGCGCTAATGTATAAAATTTTGTCATGTGGCCGACACCATCTCTAAGAAAATGTCTTCTAATCCTTTTTCATAAAAAGCGATGGCAGTAATGTTTAGTTCTGTATGGGCAAAATCGTTGATTACGTCCTGCAAGTCCAGTTCTTCAACTCCCGTTAACAGAAGAGTGTTCTTTGATATCCATTCACTTTTCTTAAAAGTTGGACTGAGAAAATTCACGGGTGGTGGGGGTGAATTTTCAACTGTCACTAGTATTCTTTTCCGGTCTGATTTCGAAGATTCGGCGTGTATGTTTCCAACAATTAGTCCGTTATTTAAAATAAGGTATCGATCGCAAAATTCGCTGGCATCATCTAAAATATGAGTCGAAATAATAATGGTTGTGCGCTTCTTTAATCGGTTGATTAACTTTTTCATTTCATTTCTACCGATGGGGTCTAAAGCAGAAACCGGTTCATCCAAGATTAATAACTGGGGTTTGTGCAAAATGGCTTGTGCAATCCCAAGACGCTGTTTCATTCCACCGGATAATTGTTCCACTTTATAATTTCCCTTTTCTTTTAGCCCGACTTCTTCTAAAACGACCGAAATATACTCTTTTAATAAATCATCATCAAGCCCTGATAACTTTCCAAAGAACTGCAGTGATTCTTCGCAGGTCATCCACGATTTAAAATCTGTATGTTGTGACAGATAGCCAATATTCTTCTTGTGTTGCGCAATGGGGACCGAATTGAACTGAATGACTCCTTTTTCGTACCGCAAAATTCCAGTCATGCATTTAATAAGTGTCGTTTTGCCTGCCCCGTTCGGTCCTAACAAACCTACGCATTCTCCTTTTGAAATTGAAAAGGAGATATCGCTTAAAATCTTGCGTTTGTTGATGGTCTTATCAAGATTTTCGACTGTAATCATTTCGAATGACCTTCCTTCCAATGACTAAATACAAAATCGGTCCCAACGACTGGACCAATAGAATGGCCATCAACCATATATAGGGTGTGGCGATCAAATCTTTCCTTTTGACCCAATCGTATAAAGCAACTCCAATGAGCAATACATTTAAAAGGACAACAGGCACTAAAAAAGGAAGTATTGTAGACCATTCAATTTCAAATAAAGCTGTAACGTCAGTATTCATATCTATCTCCCTCCTACTTATATATTATCATTATCAATAATGATAATATATAAGTCAACTGATAAATTAACTAATAGCCTAGTAATTGCATATACGCATAAGTTTGTTCGGATAAGGGTAGACGCATTTAGTCAGTTGGTAAATGACTCGAAAGAATATATACTAGCTAACTAAGTACATAGAAAATAGGAGATGAAGTTACATGGAATTCGATTTATTTAAAAATCAAGTTAGGTTTAAAATCGCTTTGGAATTAATAGATAGAGATGAAGGCTTATCCATTTTGGAACTCAATAAATTGCTGAAAGAAGTATCACAAGCGACGTTGTATCGGCACGTAAATTCAATGGTAGAGGACGACTTGTTAAAAATTGTTGGCTTAAATCGCAGCGGTAAAGTTGAAGAGAAATTATATGCCTTAAATACGCAAGCATATAAAATTAGTGAAGAAGAATGGCAGTCTGCCACATACAATGAAAAAATAAAATTTGTTACTTACTTCTTCATGTACATTTTGCAAGGTTATAAAAACTACCACGAAAGTCTCGGCACAAATCAATCTCAGGACCAATCAACATTTTCACTAGTAAAAATGAATTTAACGGATGATTCATTGAGCGATTTTCAATCGGAATTAAGTACATTAATGGAAAAGTACTACAATATGAAAAGTTTAGAGGAAGGCACAGAACGTACGATTTCGATGGTAATCATTCCATAAGCATCTATTGAAAAGAGATAAATTTCCTTATCTTAATTTGTGAATATCTGGTACTTTATCGAAAGAGAAGAAGCTGCAAAAAGATTTTTCTCTTTCTTTATGCCCGGGAAAGGGTATTTTTATGAACGTTTGGAAAACATACTGACTCATCTTTTTATCGTTGAAATACTCTTAGCAAACTTAAATACGGAGCAAAAAGATTCTGACGGTTAGTGTAATATTTGGTATAGGGTTGCGAAAAATATATTAAAACATTTTGGAGGACTAAAACAATGAAAATTCAGATCATCGGGGGTTCTGGTACTGGCAAAAGCACTTTAGGTAACTATATCAGTGAAAAAGAAAAAATTAAATGGATTGATACTGATAATTATCTTTGGAAAGATAATTCCTTTACAGAAAATTTTTCAGTAGAAGAACGTAAGAAAATGTATCAAAAAGACATGGAAATACATAAAGAGTATGTTGCTTCTGGTTCTATTTTTTCATGGTGTCCAGATGGTTTCAGAAATCGAGATTTACTCGTATTCCTCTTCTTGGACGAAAAAGTCCGAATGGACAGATTACAAAAGAGAGAAATTGAACGCAAAAGCCAATTTTCGCAAATGAATACTGGCGAAAATACCAATGATTTTTTGGAATGGTGCAAGACTTATTTAACTGCAACGGAAAAAGAAATGACAGGCACTTACGCAGAACATGCTTATCAAATGGAACTATCAAAGAGCCCAGTTTTAAAGCTTGATGCTTCTCTTTCCCTTGAAGAACTGCACGTTGAAATTTTAAATATCTACAGTTAAAAAGTAGTTTACATATCATCAGTTATCGGAAGAAGAGAAGCTGTCTATTCAGCTTCTTATTTTTATTCTTTAGAAATAAGCTTACTCTTATATGAAATTTACAGTTATTTGTGGAATCTAAAAGAACAAATTATTTCAAGTAGACTAACATATACACAGATAAATGAGATGGAATTCAAATCAAAAATAAAACATTAAAATTTAAGGGTCAAAATAACGGCCAGGTCCGTCTAATATATGGAGGGAGTTGAACACAGAGATGGAGAAATCAAAAGTTTCATTTTTCAAAGAGTCAGATCCGATTTTTAGTGACGACGCTGATTTACTATTGAATCAGCTCATCCAAGAATATGCTAACGACCTGAAAAGAATCGCATTTTTATACATAAATGATCATTCCGAGTGTGAGGATATTGTACAAGAAGTTTATATCAGTTGCTTTCAGAACTTGTCCAAATTTCGGAACGAATCCAACTACAAAACATGGCTGACTCGAATCACCATCAATAAATGCAAAGACCATCAGAGACGCTGGAGTATAAAGAACTTGATTTATAAGCCCTTGAACAAATTGATGAAGAAAGAATCTTCAACAGAGGAACAGTTTTTTCACAGCCAGAATTCAAAAGAAATCTTAGAAGAGATTTCTTTGCTACCTTACAAGTTTAAAGAGGTTCTCATCTTATATTACTTCAACGAAATGACGATGTTAGAAATTAGTGACACACTTCAAATAAACCACAATACAGTAAAATCCCGACTACTCCGTGGTAAAGCAGAGCTGTTGAAAAATTTGGAAGGAGGAGCCTTCGATGAGTCGCTTTGAGAATGAACTAAAGAAAGAAGTAAATAATTTTCTTGAAAAAAATATTCGTTTTTCACATAGGGAAGGCGAACAGCTTCGATCTAGAATCAATCAACCGAAAAAAAGATTTGTAAAAGCTAATCCTGTGTATTTAACGATATTGGTAGCCGCAGCCAGCCTGCTTATTTTGTTAAGTTATACTTTTGTAGAAGACAATAACTCTAATATCTTCACAGGAAGCGAGACAAGTAAAGAGAGCATCGGAATCAATCAACAAAATCAGAATGAAACGTTGTATAAAGGTAAAGAATTAGTAATTGCCGCCCTAGGAGATGCACCCGAAGTAGAAGAGAAACAGATAACATTCCAAGAAATTAACTTTGAAGAATTCACAGTAAAAAAAATTAGGAATTTTGATGCTGTTTTTATAATGAATGAAAGTTTATCTGTTGCTGCGGAAAAACGATATACCCATATCTTTACAGAGTCCAATATTCCTTTCTTCTTTATAGATTCCAATAAAGGGGCTTATCCATTCATTGATGAAAATTTGGAATATAATGAAGCGAGAGAAATCCCCTATCATGACTATTACGCTACCGGATATCTGCTAACTATAGAGGGTGAAGAAATAACGTGGACCTATGAATCAAGTGAAAAAAATAACCAAGATGCTTTTTCTACTATTTTTCAAACGATTGAGAATGCTTTACCCAAAACCTTTCATACAGGAGTATTGAATAAATAACGATTAATTCATATCGACTAGTAATGTCACTCCTATAACTCATAAAAGGAAAGCTTAAAGAATTTGGTGGAAATCAAAAGAACTTTTGGGTGAATCCTAGTTTACATATGACACATTATCGGAAGCTACTTATAGTGAAAAGGAGAGAAGGGGCTGTACGTAGCGCATCTTTTCTCCTTTTTGTTTGCGAAACTGTACTTTTACGAACGCTTATCTGTTCGAATCAATTTCATAATGCGCACTTTTAAAAAATCATAGAAGAGCCGAAAATCGATGATTCCTTAAAAAAACGAATGAAATGGTGAATTACGCTGCGATTGTTTGAAGAACTTTTAAACGGTCGATGGCGAGTTTGGATGCGTTATACGCTAACTGAACCAAATCGACATGCAATTTGGCTTTCTTTCCAGTGCGATGATAAATCTGATTTAAGAGGAAATACCCTTTCAAATAGGCATTGACCCTTTCAACGGCACTTCGTGCCTTGTAGAGCTGTTTCCATTTCAGCGAGCCTCTTGCCGGCGCTGTGTATTTGCGGAGATCGTCCGTGATTTTCTTTTTGTATACTTTTTGGCACAAGCTGTCGTGGGCTAACGGACAGTCCGCGCATTCGCTTGGCCTCGTATACTTAAGGGTTTCGTGCTTTTTATCGAAACTGTCATATCGGTAGCTATGTTCGCGGACGCAGGTCGGCGCAAAATGACGATCAAATCCAATCGGTTCTGGTTCGTTCTTTTTATTGTAGGCAATGACTGATTGGGCGCCCATCCGGTAAACTTGTTCGTAAATCGGAGCGTAGTCGTATCCGGCATCCATCGTGGCATAAGCGATTTTGAGCGAAGCCAACCGTTCCTGTATTCCTTTAAGCAACGGGATGGCAGCTTTTCCGTCATTCAGATTGCCCGAAGAAAATAGAGACTGAAGGATGTACTGGCTTTCTGCCCCAACGGCGAGATGGATTTTGAATCCAAACCAGAACACGTTCTTTCCTTCGCAATTCTTTTTCACTCCCCATTCGGGGTGTATGGGAACTGAAGCTCGCAGTTCCGAAAGCAGAATATCCAGCTGATCGGCAATTTTTTTTTCATATAAGGGAAGACTCGCTTCTTCTTCCGCCTTTTCCGCCAGCCATTGTTCCCGTTCTTCTTTCTTTTTGCGGCCACGCTTTTTCGGTTCTTTTTCGACCGCTTCTTTCTTTTGTGGCGCACAGTCGCGTGCCTCGACATGGGTGGCGTCTATGGCAACAATTTCATCTGAGATGAACCCTTCAGACATGGCCATCAAAAGAGTGCGTTCCTAGACAATTTCCAAGGCATCCGATTCGCTGACCAGCGTAATCATACGTGAATAAGAAGCTTCCGAAGGAATCTCGTCCGATACCAAAAAGCCGCAGTCCACTTTGAAGCGCAAATCACTTTCCAAGCGTTTGACCAAATCTTTGATGAAGGGAATCCGTTCGGTGATCCGCACAATCAGCGAATAGATCATCGCCGCGTAATTCAAGGTTTGCGGTGGTCCGAAACGAGACTTTTTCGTCACAACATTAAGAATTGGATGGATATCAATTCCCGATAAAATTGAGTTGAACCGGTGGGTAGGTTCCAAGTCATATAAAACTTGCATGTCAAACAGGCTTTCTTGTCGTATAATAGACATAGGGCAACTCTCCAGTCTGTTAATGTTTGTGTCGTAACTCTCATTATACAGGATTTGGGGAGGTGCTCTATTTTCTTAGGATTTTACCCTTAGAGCCGCAAGGGCTCAGAGTTATGAAATTGATTCGTTCTGTAAAATCAAATTATTAATACAGAATCTTTTAATATTCGTGAGTAATAATAAAATTTAGGACAATAAGTAATTCATTTATTAAGTATTTCGAAAAAAACAATAATTTAAAAAGACTTAATGATAGAATTAAACCACTACATAGCAAGGCATGATAGATATGAAAACTCAAAAATAGATAAGGTGGTTGAAAAGCAGAATAATCTAATCTTCTTTTCAGCAGTACGAATAAAAAATTGGAAAGCGAATTCATATGTAGAGAAATCAAGAATTAGCAATTCGCCCTGTTGAGGAGAAAGATTCGCCACAATGGAAAAAATGGGATGCTCCATATTTTACACATAAGGCAAGTAAAACTATTAAGATAAATCGCAAAATATAAAAACAAGCTTTTTCTGTTTTTTGGGAGGCAATCATTATGAAGAAAAAAAGAAATGTATTAGGATATTTATCAATAATTACAGCATTAACAAGTGTGATTTTTTTCTTTTCACCAATAGATAATGAAATAGATGCAATTATAATTGGTTTAATTTCGTTATTAGGAATAGGATTTGCTTTGGCCTCCAAAGAACTGTGGTATGTTTTTATAGGCACTATATCAAATATGGCCATGTTAGGAATGGCTTATCTACTAATAATCGGAACAGATTTTAGTAAACTATAATTTAGAACTATTTTAATAGGAAGAATCGAATTGTATACAATGTTTTTCAATTTCATCTCGAAATCATCTGTCAAAAATTTATTAATCTACTACCCTTGGAATGAAAGCAGAGATCCAAAACCGTTATACTGAACGTGCTTCATAGTTTACAATTTACATATGATGAGTTATCGGAAGGGAAAAGCGAGAAGTGAGCTTTTCTCTTTCTCTTCATCTGGAAAAGTGAACTTTGACAAGTTCTTTTAAAAAGTAGAATTAAGTGCGTTCTTATTTTCAAATAGAATGCACATTTTTTAACGCCACGTGCTTTTTCAGCATGTGTCTTTATCTTCGTTAAGCCACTGTCCTAAATTGTCCGACGGCCTAATTCTTTCTGAATCATCTCAAGCTGGGCGGCTCGAAGCTTGCGCTCGTATGGGTCCGTTTCGGATTCTGGCTTGGCGAGATAGTCCTCGTTATACTTGATTTCCAGGTAGAGGATGTCCGTAGTCTCCATAACGGCATGCCGGTGGGACTTTTCCACTTCGGCTTCGATTTTCCCCAATTCATACTCTGCTGGATCTCGCTGAGCAATTTCGGCTTGAATTAGCGTTAGTGCTTTCAAATCCGGACACTTTTCATTGTTTAATCGTGTCAGTCGCTCATATAACTTCTTATTCGTCATTTTTTTAACGTTTGCTTCACTGAATTTTGAAAATAAGTTCATCATTATCCTCCTTTAAAGCTCTATTAGTGTAGTTACTCATGCATTTCGTTCACATCATACGAAATGGGTTGTTCAAAATAGGGACTTCCACTGATAAGTACACAGTACCATAACGGAATCAACTCCTATAAACTTAAGGAGACTCGCAAAGTTTAAATCGTGCATGTTAATTGTCCCAGTTTCATGTGTAATTGTTTGTACTTGAACATTCTCCTTCGTCATTCATACAAAATGCATCAAAATGAAATGAGGGCTTTTAGAATGATTGAAAAACTTTTTAAGAGATTATTTTCTAGAGATTACGGGCTGTCATCAACAGAGTTTGCGTTACTAATGGGTTATAAAACATGGAAAGAAGCTCAAGGAAATACCTATGCCATGTTCTTTACTGAAGTGGATGACTGGTGGTTTGCGACAGAGCTTTCTGATGGTCAATGGGCGGTGTGGAAAGAAGAAGGAGACATGCCCTATCCTTTTACGGTGTTTTCTAGTCGGAGTGAAGCGATTGAACATCTAAGAGTCTTGTTCATAAAAAGTGCCTTACCTGAACGCAATTGGATCGAGGAGGCGTCAAAAAAGAAAGGCAAAGTTTTAGTTGATAAAGAAACCCAAATACAAATCTTGCTCCGGGGAAATGCCTTACAATTTGCTTGTGAAACATTGGGTGTGAGAGATATGCGAATTCGTGAATACGCTGAAGTTTTTACAGTAAGCATGGATGAAGTCTATGACTATGCATTGAAACAGGGTCTTCCGCAAAGTGGCTCGACACGCGACGATATGCTAATTGAAGGCTTCCATTATTACAAAAAAGACGGCAAATGGCACACTTTTTTCAGGGAGAGAGGCCAGACATTCGACGAAAAGAATTTTAATGATGAGGAGCTTGGAAAAAGGTACATCATTAAAACCCTGGTTCAATTGAGTGGTACGGGACTGTACTGACACATGCAAGTGCAAAGGGTCAATAGCCGTTAATTTCTTAAGCTTTTAGCTAAGGTTTTTATGAGTTTACATATTCCGGATTATCAGAAGTTATAGTCATCAAATTGGAGAATAATTTGGTTCAACAAAACAAGAGTCCAGCAAAGCGAGCACTTTAGAAGTGCTCGCTTTGCTGGACTCTTTTTAGTCGGGAAAACCTGTTCTTCATTTCAATTAGCTTAATCACTCTTCAGCCATTTTATAATTTTTTCTTTATCGCGTTTCCCAATGGCTACAATCTGAATTATTTGGATGGTCGCCTCGGCTTCTCTGAAAATAATCCGCAGGCCCATCTTCTTGTTTTTCAGCTTGTTGCATTGTGCCAAATTGCCATGAAGGGATTGGCGCGCTTCCACGCCTCTCAATTTGATTCGGTCCAGCGCTTTATGGACGAAAATCTTTTGGCTGCCATCCAGCTGTTCATAATCTTCCGTTGAATACTGTGTCCATTCAAGCTGATGCAACGGTTATTCCCACCCGTCTTCTTCATCAAAATAGTATTTCCCCTATTTCTTTAATGTTAAATGACTGTAAATTTTATGGAATTGCGCTGATATATATAAGGTGTATGTTATCTTAATAACAAACACTAATATCGGAATTCAATATTGGAAACCGTTATTAAAAGGAGAAGTCGAATGGAAGACAAAGTGCTTCGCAAACTTTTTTTGGGATTTATTCATATCCATATCTTGCACCATGCTAAAGTGATGCCGATTTATGGCGTTTGGATGCTGGAGGAACTTCAGGAACATGGCTACAGCATCGGACCGGGAACGCTTTATCCGATTCTTCATTCCATGGAATCCGATGGCTTGCTGATGAGAGAAGACCGGAACGTAGAAGGTAAAATCCGGAAGTACTACAGTATTACGGAAAAAGGGGAACACGTTTTAGTTGAGGCTCAAAAAAAAGCCTATGAACTGTTTAAGGAGATAAAAGACTGAATCAAAGGAGAGAAGAGAGAATGATGAATCAAAAAAAATCGACTGTCAGTTTCAAATCATTACTGGAAATCTTTATTGTTTCCATCCGGTTAGGACTTACTTCATTTGGAGGACCTATTGCGCACCTAGGCTATTTTCATGAAGAGTACGTACGAAGAAAAAAATGGATGGATGAGAAAAGTTATGCGGATCTAGTTGCGCTAGCTCAATTTCTTCCTGGACCTGCTAGTAGCCAGGTAGGGATCGGAATTGGAGCGATGCGTGCAGGCGTATCAGGGGGAATCGTGAGCTTCATTGGTTTTACCCTTCCATCGGTTATCGCGTTGATTCTATTTGCGTTGCTATTACAAAGTTTTGATGTATCGGATGCTGGATGGCTAAAAGGATTGAAAATTGTTGCCGTCGCAGTAGTGGCTCATGCCGTTTTAGGTATGGCAAAAAATCTCGCACCCGACTTGAAGAGGAAAGCGATTGTCTTGTTTGCTTTGATTGGGACGCTTTTCTGGCAGACTGCTTTTACGCAAGTGGGAGTCATCTTGATTGCAGCTTTAATTGGTTATATTCTGTATAAAAACACTGCCGAAACAACAGAGGGACAGATGCAATTTCCAATTACGAAAAAGGTAGGAACTGCTTGCTTGGTGTTATTTTTTGGATTCCTTTTTTTTCTGCCAATTCTCCGAGAAGTTACCGGCTCATACTGGGTAGCGATGTTCGATAGTTTTTATCGTGCTGGCTCATTGGTTTTTGGTGGGGGACATGTGGTCTTGCCACTTTTGCAGCAGGAATTTGTCCCGACAGGCTGGTTGAGTGAAGAAGCCTTTCTGGCTGGATACGGGGCGACTCAAGCAGTACCGGGACCCTTGTTTACCTTTGCAGCTTATTTAGGAACGGTCATGAATGGCTGGATTGGTGGCCTATTCGCTACTTTCGCTATCTTTTTACCGGCGTTCTTGTTGATTGTGGGAGCCTTGCCTTTTTGGGATGCACTGCGCGCAAATCGGAAAGTAAAGGGTGCAATCATGGGGGTCAATGCGGCAGTTCTGGGGATTTTAATTTCTGCGTTCTACACGCCAATTTGGACAAGTTCCATCATAGAAGCAAAGGATTTCGCTTTGGCAGCTGTCTTATTCAGTATGTTGGCTTATTGGAAATTGCCACCATGGCTGGTAGTTGTCACAGGAGCATTAGGCGGTTCTTTGCTTACTTTATTCTAAGCGAATACCTAGAAAATGGGTAAATAATCGATTAAAAAGACATTCTTTAAGTATTCGAATTTATTTTTCAACTTTACTTGAGAAAAAGGATGTTTTATTTTCTAAAGTCGATTACTTAGTTTACATATCATCAGATTATCGGAAGAGAAGGAGCTAATAAGCTTTTCTCTTCTAAACATTCAAGAATGGGGAAGTTTTTATGAGAAAGTTGCTGCTTTTTTTGTATATTGTTTCTTTGCTAGCAGTTTTAATTGGATTCTATGGAATGAACATCTTCACTGAATCTATTGAAGAAGATGGCACTGGCGGTGGTAATGGTAACCCAGCACTGTTTATTCTAGTTTTCCTCATGCCATTTCTCTTTTATTTTTTATATGGCACTACAAAACTTTCGATGCGGTTTGTAGAAAGATATAAAAAGAGACGAACTCTTGTTATTAGCTTAGTATTCAGTGTTATAGCAGCAGTAAGCATAGGTTTTTACACTTTTTTTAAAGCTCAAGCTTTACGAAACGAAATCATACAGAGACAAGAGAATTTTGATGATGTTTCTCAGATTTCTTTATGGAATACCTTTTCGAACTCTGTTTTTTTTAATCCATTGACTTTTATTCTGGTTATATTAGTTTGTTATATTTCTGGTGTTATTTGGAATATTAGTAAAAACCGTAGAAAGAAAATACTTTAAACTAAAAAAGAGCGCTTAATCGATTAATTTCGATAGCGTTCTTTTTTAGTTTAAATTTCTCTGGCTGTGACTTTAACTTATTAGCAAGTAAGTTACAGTCCAAAACAGAGATAACTCCCGAATGGCCAAACAGCTGATTGAGGGTTATTCCATACGTTGTCGTTAACCTTTTACTAGGTTGGAACTGTTTTTTCTCGTCTTGTTTCTCATCGTATTCTTGCATTAGGGAAGGAATATCCGTCTGAAGAGCTGCAGCTAACAATTTTAAGCTTTTCAATGTCACATTCTGATTACATTTTCAATACGAGATACCACGTTTTGCTTAGTATGCATACGTGAAACAACTTCGCTTTGCGTAAGGCCTAACGAATTCTGAGTTGAATAATATTCCGAGCGATTGTATATTCCAATTCACTGTCCGCCCACTCCTTGGCAAATTCCGGATCTTTTAAGTTTTGTACTACGTAGCTTTCCAGAAAATTCATGTTGAATCCCTCCCTTTTTGTCGTAAACAATCATCTCGATAGTGTTTGGTGCGCTCGATTTCATTCTGCGGTGTTTTTTTGAGTTTTTTTCGGAAACTATTCAGCAAAATGAATTTCTAGATTGCAATATTAAATGCAACAAAACATGTGCGAAATAGCAACTAAAGTGACAGGCTACTATTTATCCGGTGTGTAACTGGCAATTAAGACGCCAGAATCTGTTGAACGGATGTTCTTGAGATTGAACATTTTCTGATCAGCATTTTCTTTAAACAGCCGCTTGCCTTCACCTAATACGAGCGGGAATGTCATTAAATGTAGTTCATCAATTAAATCGTGTTTGAGCAAAGATTCAATGAGTTCTGCACTGCCGTAGACTACTAAACGCTGACCTGTTTTTTTCAATTTGCTGACTTCTTGCGGTATGTCGCGGGTAATCAAGCGGGCATTCCACTCTGTGCGCTTCAAGGTAGTAGAAACCACATACTTTGGTAATTTGTTGATTCGTTCTGCAAATTCCTCTTCATCTTCTGCTGCTGGCCATGCTGCAGCAAATCCTTCGTATGTGACTCGGCCAAGTAGAAGTGCGTCACTCCTAAATAACAGTTCCAACTGGAATTTAGCTAACTCATCATCCCAGTAGGGTGCAGTCCAAGAAGGTTCTTCCATAACTCCATCAAGTGTTACATACATCACGACAACAATTTTTCCCATAATCATTCTCCTTTGTGAATGAAGTAAGAGCGGATGAACAAAAATCTATGTATTAGAAATAATTCTAGCTCAATAGAATATCTCCTTTAAACTGATAAAGGTAGACTGTCGCTGCCAAACGGTTGAAAACATTATAATAAAGAAAAATTGGGTTTATTTATAAAATATTAACAGTTTTTAGTATTTTTAAAGTAAACTATAACTACTGTAAAAGAGGAGTGATAAGTTATGCAATGCAATAGCTGCGCAGTGGCGGCCATCAAATTTGAAATTAAGCTGGAAGGAGAAACTAATCTTTCGGCGTTGCAGATAGTTGTAGATCATTTGAACAGAAGAGAAATAGAAGTTGTGCAAAAAAAAAATAAGCTACAAATAGATGAAAAAGGTGCTAGAGAATTTCTCGATTTTTGCAGTGATTTACTAGATGTAAATCAAGTGATGTTCCGTATTAACCAAGAGACATGGCAGCCGTTAGAAGGCATGCCTGCGGTGTTTGCAACTGAATGGATCGACGAGGTCATTAAAGAACAACGACTCATTTGTCATTATCAGCCAATAGTAGATGCAGATGAAAACATTTTTGCTTATGAAATGTTGGCGCGTTTTCAACACAAAGACGGTTCGATGATTTATCCAAACGAAATTTTTCCAGCAGCTAAGACCCGTGGACGTTTATATGCATTAGACCGAGTCTGTAGAATGACTGCGGTAAAATATGCAGCAGCACTCGACGGAGAAAAAGCATTCATTAACTTTATTCCGACTTCGATTTATTCGCCCGAATTTTGCTTACGTTCAACTATTGAATTAGCTGAGCAATTGGATGTAAATCCAAAATCTCTAGTGTTTGAAGTGGTGGAGACTGAGAAAGTAGACGATCTTAATCATTTAAAGAAAATCTTGCGCTACTATAGAGATAGAGGATTTGATTACGCATTAGATGACGTGGGTGAAGGCTATAGCACGATTGAGTTACTAGCCGACTTAAAGCCAAATTACATGAAGTTAGACATGCAATATGTCTTTAATGTTGCTGAAGATACAGAAAAGCAAAAAGTCGCAAAGCGATTTTTAGAAAAAGCTCAAGAAATCGGCTCTGTTCCGTTAGCAGAAGGAATTGAAACACAAGCGGATTTTGAATGGCTGAAAAAGCTCGGCTATCAATTGTTCCAAGGCTATTATTTTGGTAAGCCAGCAGCAAAACCTTTGTCTAAAATGTAAACAAAAATTTGAACAAAAGCCCAACAGCCACATACGATTGTTGGGCTTTTGTAAAAAAAAACGTATACTGTAGAAATGCTAAATTTTTAACTTAGCAATAGAAAGAGGGAAGACGAAGATGATATCGTTTGTTTTAACGTTAAGACGAATGCTAAAAACTTTTTTTCAATTAATTCGAAACAAAGAGTTCCAAGTACTACTCGGGTTAACAATCATGATGTTAGTATCCGGCACTATTTTCTATTCAACTGTAGAAGGATTCTCTGTAGTGGATGCATTGTATTTTAGTGTAACGATTTTGACAACAGTTGGTTCGGCTACGCTAGAGCCTTCAACGGACTTCGGTAAAATTTTCACGATTTTTTATACGATTACCGGAATCGGGGTCATGTTGAGCCTGATTTTGCAATTGTCTATTCAAATGCGCAATGAAAAAAAGCGACCAGTTGTAAAAGACGAAACAATAGCTCCAAAATAAATCACAAAAACACACAGCAAGCTTCGTTTATGAAGCTTGTTGTGTGTTTATTTTTTTAGTAACAGATAAACGAAATAAGGAGCTCCGATCAACGCAGCCATAATACCTGCTGGAATACCAGAAGGTTCGAGCAAATTCCGTCCGATGGTATCAGCTAGCAGCAGCAACCAGCCACCGATTAAAATGGCGAGCGGCAAGAATAGTTGATGCCGCGGTCCGACAATGGCTTTCGCAATATGTGGTGCCATCAAGCCGATAAATGCGATTCCACCGGTAACAGAAACTGCAGATGCGGCTAGAGCGACAGCAGCTAGTAGCAAGATTATGCGTTCTTTTTCAATAGAGACACCAATGCCTACAGCCACCGGATCACTAAGACCAAGAACATTCATGCGATTTGCTTTGTATAAAGTGAAAGGAATTAATACGACTAGCCAAGGGAGAATAGCCAAGATGAATGGCCAATCCGCCCCCCAAATACTACCGGCTAGCCAGTTGGCAATAAAATCGACTTTTTCCGGTTCAGCAGAAGATATTAGTACAATCATAACGCCAGACAATGCCATCGAAAAACCAATTCCGACTAGCACTAAACGAATAGGTTGCAGCCCCGTACTGCGAGAGTATGAAAATGCATAAATCAAGACAGCAGTTAAAAGTGCTCCTCCAAAGGCAACGATAGGAAGCAAATAAGCAAACGCACCAGCTTCTACAGGAACAAATAAGAAGAACACTGAAATGGCAACACCGGCACCTGAATTGATACCGATAATGCCAGGATCTGCAAGGTCGTTGCGTGTGATGCTTTGCAAAATAGCTCCAGACAAAGCCAATGCCATTCCGGCAAGCAAGGTGATTAAAATACGTGGCAGCCGGATGGAAAACAGGATAAATTCTTCTTTAAAAGTGCCTTCTCCTAATAGTGCAGGCACTAAGCGGTCATAGGAGATAGGAGAATAACCTAAGCCAATACTCGTGATGGCAGTCAACAAGATTAACGTCAGTAATAGGTAATACGAAATTCGTTGTTTTTTTCGTAAGCTTGGATGAATCATGCGAATGCTTTGCCTCCTTTACGGACAATAACGAGGAAGAAAGGCAAACCGATAATCGCAATAATTGCTGCGACTGGCGTTTCAAACGGTGCATTGATTGTTCGGCCGATCAGATCAGCCAACAGCATGAAAATGGCTCCAGCTACTGCAGACATGGGGATGATAAACCGATAATCAGTCCCCACAATGGCGCTTACGACGTGAGGAATCATTAAGCCGATAAAGGCCATATTACCAGCAAGTGCAACAGCAGCCCCCGCAAGTAATGTGATGATAACAAAGAGAATGGCTTTGATTTGTGCTGTTTTCTGCCCAAGACCGATGGCGGTTTCTTCGCTCAAACTGAGAATGGTCAATTGCCGTGACAGCAATATAGCAATCAATAAAGACACAGCGATAAAAGGAACAACTACTTGCAGTTGTCCCCAGGAGGTACCGATCAAACCGCCTGCTGTCCATTGTGAAATGTTTTTAGAGATATTAAAGTAAAGACCAATGCCTTCCGCAATCGCTGTCAGAAACGCAGATATGGCCGCACCAGCGAGCACGATACGAAATGGCGAAAACCCACCTTTTTTAGCAGCACCAATCCCGAACACTAACGCTGCACCGACTGCCGCACCGATAAAGCAAGCAATCATGATGCCGAAATAATTAGCAGCAGGAACAAACGCTAAAGTAAATGCAAGCGCAGCATTCGCACCAGCTGTTAAGCCGAGTAGCCCAGGGTCAGCGAGCGGGTTGCGAGTCATGCCTTGCATCATGGCACCCGAAACGGCGAGTGCCGCGCCAACAAAAACAGCAGCAATTTCACGAGGCAGTCGAATTTCGCGAATTACCCCGATGCCATCACTAGAAGAAGTCGAAAACAAAGCGAGTGCGACTTCTTTTAAGCTAATATCTGCTGCGCCGAAAATCAATGAAACAATTAAGGTTAGTACAAGTAAGGCTAGACTCAACGTTAATTTAATTGAGAAGGGAATTTTAAGTGTCATTGTCATCATCTTTTCCTAAGAATAAAAGAGGGATTCTTCAGCAGAATCCCTCTTTTTTGTTAGATACGTTAAACCCATCGATGTTCCATCACTTACCTAAAAAGTTTTCAATAAAGAATTCCAATTGGTATTCCAGTGTAATCGGATCATTAAAATAAAATTCTTTGGCATTGGCCACAAAAATCTGTCCGTTTTTGGCAGCAGGTGTATTTTTGTACAGGTCTGTTTCCTGGAACGAATTATCCTGTGTGCTGTCTTTGCTAAAGATGACATAGTCGCCCATGTATTCCGGTAATACTTCTTGTGACAACATGTAATAACCGTCCGCTAACGCCATTTCTTCCACTTTTGCAGGCATTTTTAGTTTCATTTCTTGATAAAGAATTTCTGTTCCGCGGCCCCAGTTGTCGCCGAAAACATACAGTTGCTTGTCAAAGTTTTCAATAACCGAAACGGTTGCATCTTCACCGATTTCAGCGCGGATGTCTTCTCCCGCTTGCTGTGCGCGTTCTTGGAAGTCGGTAATCCAAGTTTGTGCTTCTTTTTCTTTATTGAGGACTTTACCGATTTCAAGGTGTTGCTCCAAATAACCCAATTTGCCATAAGTAAAAGTAACAGTCGGTGCGATTTTGCTTAATTTGTCGATGTTATTAATGGTTGAACCACCAATGATCAAGTCCGGCTCTAATTCAATGATTTTCTCAAGGTCTGTATCTGCCACTTCTTCTACATCTACTAACTTTTCTTCAAAACGCGGGTTGTTTTTTGACCATGAATCGACGCCTACTAAAGGAACGTCTAGAGACATCACGTCACCGCTATACGTGGAAAGAACAATAACGCGTTGTGGATCCGCAGGAACTTCAACAGGACCGCTTTCAGATTCATATGTAATTGTATCAGGAGCTTTGTCACTTTCTCCAGCAGTCGTTTCCTCAGCAGTGGACTCAGAATTACAGGCACCCAGGATTAGCAGTAACGTAAATAAGAATAGCGGTAAAATAATTTTTTTCATATCGGTTAAACTCCTTTAACTAAGTTGTATGTTATGCACATCGGTTTTTGTGTTCGCGGATCGAGCCCGATGTCAGCGTCGATGCGGAATACTTCTTTTAGAACAGGTTGAGTAATGACTTCATGGCAGTTGCCAGATTTAATGATTTGTCCGTCTTTCATGGCGATGATGTGGTCTGCAAAACGTGCTGCTTGGTTCAGGTCGTGGAGCACCATGATAATGGTCCGCTCTTGTTCCCGGTTTAGCTGCTGAAGCAGTTCGAGAATTTCCAATTGGTGAGCCATATCCAAGTATGTGGTAGGCTCGTCTAGAAAAATCATTTCGGTTTCCTGTGCCAGAGCCATGGCAATCCAGACGCGCTGGCGTTGGCCACCCGATAAAGCGTCAACCGGATGATATTTGAAAAATTGCGTGCCGGTGACGTCAAGCGCCCAGTTGATGATTTCATAATCTCTTTTAGAAAGTCGGCCAAAGCCTTTTTGATAAGGAAATCGTCCGTAAGAAACTAGCTCGCCAACGGTTAATCCGGCGGCACTATCTGGCGTTTGAGGAAGAATCGCCATTTTTTTGGCTAGCGACTTCGTATTCTCCTGTGCAATATTACTACCGTCTAATACGACTGTTCCGGATTGATGCGGAATCACACGAGTAATCGCTTTTAGCAGCGTTGATTTGCCGCAGCCATTCGAACCAATAATCGTCGTAATTTTTTTGTCTGGAATTTGGACAGTCAAATCTTTGACAATCAAGCGGTCTCCATAGCTAATAGTTAGCTCCTCGGTGAACAAACGCACCATCCAAAAAACCTCCTAATTTAAATTTATTATCTTTTTCATTGATAATGATTATCATTTTCAGTACAATCAATACTATAAGACTAAATTATAAGGTTGTCAATAGAAATACAATGCGATAGGAGTGAAGATAGATGGTGGAAAAAGAGCTTTTTGATGTAACGATTATAGGTGGAGGTCCTGCGGGTTTATATTCAGCCTTTTATAGTGGGTTACGAGAAATGAAAACCAAGCTTGTTGAATTTCAGCCACAATTGGGCGGTAAAATTCATGTGTACCCGGAGAAGATGATTTGGGATGTAGGAGGACAGCCACCAATTCAAGGAGCAAAGCTTATTGATCAACTAGTTGCACAAGGGCTAACCTTCCAACCAGAAGTCGTATTGAATGAAAAAATAGAGGCTATAGCGAAAAATGAGAATGGTTTTTTTGAACTAATTGGCTCTTCCGGCCAGATTCATTTATCAAAAACGGTTATTGTAGCTGTGGGTGGAGGTATTTTGAACCCTCAAAAGCTGAAGATTGAAGGGGCCGAACGTTTTGAAATGTCGAACTTGAATTATACGGTCAAATCCCTTGAACGATTCAAAGACAAGACCGTTCTCATTTCGGGCGGTGGAAATTCGGCAATCGATTGGGCCAATGAGCTGGAGCCACTTGCCAAACAAGTGTATGTCACTTATCGGAAACCAGAGCTTGCCGGACACGAAGCGCAGGTGACACAGTTGATGAATGGATCGGCTATTTGTTGCCTTCATACGAATATCACACGCTTGATCGCTTCAGATGATCGAGATGTCATTGAATTTGTCGAACTCACTCATCAGGGAACAAAAGAAATACAGCTGTTGCCAATCGATGAAATGATTATCAACCACGGGTATGAACGCGACATTAGTTTACTCGGCAACAGCCCATTGAACATTGAAGTTGCCGATGATTATTACATCGCAGGTACGTCGAATAGTGAATCTTCAGAGGAAGGTCTTTTTGCAGCCGGTGACATTCTGCAGCATGAAGGGAAATTAAATTTGATTGCTGGGACATTCCACGATGCGGCAAATGCAGTCAACAAAGCCAAGCAATATATCCAGCCGGAAGCGAATAAAATCGCAATGGTTTCTTCTCACAATGAAGTGTTCAAAAAACGCAACAAAGAATTGGTTAAGCAACTGTTAGTATGAGAGGGTAGAAGTTAGTCGACGTCTATCTTTCATCGTTAAATTGGGAAATATCTATTTTATCCATTGTCGGCAACAATTCAAAAAACAGACGGAGAAAAAGTATTCTTTTTCTCCGTCTGTTCTATTTTAGACGCTTATGTGACAGCCTCTTTTTTAATTATTTATACCCTAATGCTACTGCATCAGCTCGTTCTTTTTACCGTGCAATACATAATATAAAAATGCAGTTGCAAGTACCACAAACCCTAGTATTCCATAGAGTGAGTTATAGCCAATTACCGGAATGATAAAGCCGAGAAGATAGGGGCCAAAACCTAATCCAGCGTCCATCGCAATGAAAAATGTTGAAGTGGCAAGCCCCATACGATGCGTGGGTGTCAGTTTGATCGCGACAGCTTGAGTGGTTGACTGCATATTACCAAATCCTAATCCAATTAAAGCACCTGCGACCAATAATCCGGTGCTGCTACTGGAGACGTTTAATAAAAACAATCCCGCTGCAAAAATAACGAACGCTGGATACATAATAAAATTAGCACCTTTTAGATCCATAAGCCGTCCAGTAAATGGACGAGATAGCAAAATCGCAATTGCATAAACCAAGAAGAAGTAACTAGCAGCTTGTACAAGGTTTTCTTCCATCGCATAAAAATTGATAAATGATAGGACGCTTGAATAACAAAGCGCAACCACTAAACAAACGATGGCAATAGGAACTGCTTTCAGTTCAACAAATTCCGAGATTTTAAACCCTTTCGTAACGTTCTTTGTTAGTGGTACTTCAACTGGTGGTACATAAACTAACAAAGAGACGACTAGGCTGACCACACCAAGAGCTAGACAAACAGAGAAGATCATTTCATAGCTGCTATATTGACTCAACATCAAGCCAATAAATGGTCCAAAAGCAGCTGCCAATGTTGAGCTCATACTAAAATAGCCGATGCCTTCACCTTTACGGGTCATGGGAATAATTTGTGCAACAATTGTTCCTGCAGCGGTACTCGCCATTCCCAAAGTCATGCCGTGAAGAAAGCGGTTGGCCATTAAAAACGGCAGTCCAAAATTTAAGAAGTAAAAAAAAGTTGTCAATGTAAACAAGGTCGTGCCGATAATCAGCGTTTTTTTACGGCCAATTTTATCGATGCTGCGGCCAATAAAAATTCGACCCGTCAGTGCACCTAAGATGAATATGCCTGTCACTAGTCCAGCTTCGCTTGTTGAAGCGCCGTATTCTGCAACCGCATAAACAGCGATGGTTACCATCAATAAATAAAAAATAAGGATTAAAAAGAAATTCACTAACGAAGTGAGGATAAAATCTCTTGTCCATAAAGCAGGTTTTAAAGTGTTCAATAGAAATGCTCCTTGCTAAGTAAAATAATTCGTAAGGCTGGGAGGTAGATAGGCACAAAAGAAACAGACAGCCAACTCGAGGCTATCTGTTAGTTTTTATCAGTTTGAAGTTTTGGCTTCAAGTAGGCCAACGATTTTCGTAATAGTCAGTTGACTGCCAAGCATTGGCGATTCTTTTTTCGGTTCGTTGCTGTCAGCACTTGCTGCAGGACGTTTATGTGCTTCTTTAAAGACGTCGCTCGTTTTCCATGCTTCATAATTTTCAAGAGTCTCCCAGTACATACTGACATTCAATTCATCGTACTCAGTCGAATCTTGTGTAATTGCGACTTCAACTTTTATAAATCCGTCCATTTCCTGTAAAGCACCAGGGCGTGAAAAGTTAGGCGCCATTTTTTCTGCGAATCCGGATTTCATTTTGATGCGGTTGGTTACGATATACATGAAGAATCTCTCCTTTTGCGTTCGAATTTGAGTTGCTCACTGCTATTCACTTTATCACATTTTGGATATAAATGTCTGTGCTGTTAGTACCGAATTCTTTTTCTATTTAATTTACTAGCCGTCATTTATAATTGAAAGAATAGGGAAAGAGGGATTTTCATGCCACGTCAAAGAGAAATCATCAGTTGGGTAGGGAGCAATAACGCTTATATCGATCAACTAGACATTCAGCAATTCAACCATTTGATACTCGGCCGGTTTGGCGGAAATTCTACAGCTGGCCAAGTTAAAAATGAAGACGGTTGCTTGATTTGGATGGACGAAAAAGAAGATTGGGAATTTGTTATGATTTTGGATGCCCATCGTTCAGCTGAAAGTGCTGAATTGGTTGTTAGGCAATTTCAAAAAAATATGAGTATTGTCGCTTCTTTACTATCTGGTAAGGTTAGTGTTGGGGTTTTTAGTGAATTAGAAAAAAGGTTGCTGCAACTATTTCAAGAAGACAGTTTTTTAGAGGCATGTCGTCGTGTTGAAGGCGAGACAGCCTGTCTAATTGCGGTGAGAAAAGAAAAGTACCTTTACTGGTTTTCTGTCGGTGATTGCCTACTATACTTGTTTCATCCCGAATTGATCGATTTTGGACAGTATCAGCTTAACCAACGACAATTTTATGAATGGATTGGACAAGTAAATACTTTTGAACAAGCGGTGCCCAGTTTTAGTAGCGGTGTCCGAGAATTACGGCAAGGAGAAAATCAGCTCTTGCTGACGACAGATGGACTGGTAGAATGTCCTGGCGCCGTATTTTCTGAACCCGACAGTATTTGGCAACAATGTAAGGACACCGCTACCACTGATAGCGTAAGTGCTCTACTCGCTACAATTCAAAAAAACCACGTTCGTGACAGCACGACAGTGGTTTCATGGAAAGTAACTATTGCAGAAGCAGCAAGTTATGCTAGCAATCAATAGCTTTCGCTTTTTACTAAGTGCGTTGTGCAGTTAAATAGAGAGCAACTCCATTGATTTTCAGTATTCGTTAATAACGTGATAGAGGTGTTATCCATAGACGTTTTTTGGAACGTTTCAGGCATTAGTTTTTGCAACGTTAGACCAATCAAAGCGCCATGGCTGACAAGCAATACACGTTGATCACTGAAATGTTCTAAGACATCTTGAACACATGCCAGTCCTCTTGCAGCAGCGTCTTCCAAGTTTTCCATCGCTAAATCTAAGGTACGCCAATCGGCTCCCCATTTTTCAAGACGTTCCTCTTCTGTTGTGCCTTCGATTTTGCCACCACTTCGCTCACGCAGCCGTGGTTCAAAATGATGAACGGGTAAACCAAGCGTGTTACCAATAATTTCAGCGGTTTCTTTAGCACGTGCTAAATCACTAGAGATAATGACGTCCCATTCTTCTTCAGAAACGAGTCGTTCTGCAAGTGACGCGGCTTGTTGTCTGCCGGTTTCATTGAGGGGAACGTCTGCAGAACCTTGCGCTATGCCTTGTATGTTCCAATCTGTGATGCCATGCCGTACCAATCCAATAGTCGTCATTCAAGTCAACTCCTTTGTTATCCTCTGTAATAGGATAACTGAAAGAGATCGGATACAACAAGGCGAATAGGTTAGGAGAAAGATTGAGAATCGATTTATCCTAGCGAATGACTTGTTGCTTTCTAAGTAAAAAAAAAGATTTTAATAGAGGTGGGTTCAGATGAAAAAAGTAGCATATGATGGGTATTATAAAGAAGAAAACTATTTTGGAAACCCTTATCCAGGACTACTGGAATTTTTCTCGACTTTTCAACCTAAAGGAACTGTTGTTGATTTAGGTTGTGGGCAAGGAAGAGATGCATTGTCACTAGGTGAGCTTGGTTACAACGTAATTGGAATTGACCATTCGGTTGTTGGTATTGAACAGTTGAATCGAGAAGCTAAGAAGAGAGAGTTAACTGTAGAAGGAATAGTTGGTGATGTATACACATATCAAATTTCAAAAGATGTCGATGTTGTGTTACTAGATTCGATGTTGCATTTTTACAAAAATGATTTAAAAAAAGAAACCGAATTGGTAGAGATGATCCTTACTCAGCTTAAAGAAGGCGGAGTTTTCGTGAACTGTATCATTAAAGGCGATAAAGGTGAAAAGATTTTAAAGGAAATTATTGACGAGTCGCCATCTGAATGGGAAATCCTTATCGATGAATATACAGACTACCGTGAAGCGAGTGTTGACTATCATCTGCTTGCTGTTAAAAAAGGAAAGCCTAGTAAAAATTTGTAGAACATACTAGCAACTTGTAGAAATACATTAAAAAAATCCCCTGAACTGAGCACTAGCTCAGTTCGGGGGATTTTATCTATTTAGCAGTCAGGATACAGTTTGTCGTTTCTTTTCATTTTTATCAATCACTGTCGTACCTACTAGGTCTCCCGTAACGTTAAGCCCTGTAGCACCCATTCCGACAATTGCATCAATAGCTGTTAGTAATGCGACAGCTTCTATTGGCAATCCCAGCTGGACGAATACGGTAGCAATCATGACAATCCCAGCACCTGGAACACCAGCAGTTCCGATTGATGCCAGTGTACCGACAAGGACAACCATGAGCATTTCAGAAAGACTCAGTGGGTCTCCAACAAGATTTGCTGCGAAAACGGCAGAAACGGCAATTCGTATTGCTGCGCCGTCCATATTGATCGTGGCACCGAGCGGTAAACTAAAGCCGTATAAACTTTTTGATAATCCTAAGTTTTTAGCAGCATTCAAAGTTAATGGCAACGTACCAGAACTGCTTTGTGTCACAAACGCAGTCAACATCGGCGTCCGTGCTTGTTTGAAAAATTCTAACGGATTCACTTTAAACACGAATAGAAGCAATACATAGAGCAGGATTTGAACAAGTAATGCGGCATATAACACTAAAATCATCTCACCTAGGGAAAATAACGTATCTAAGCCTTGGCTTCCAACGGTTTTTGCCATAATAGCAAAAATCCCAATCGGTACATACTGCAGAATCGCTTTCAGTACGATCAACGTCATTTCATTTAGTGCATTAACGGTTTTGTACAAATGCTCGCCTAAGCTTCCCAATTCAGTGGAATTGCGCATGTAAGACAATGCAATGCCAAAAGCAAAAGCGGTAAAAATAATGCCGAGCAAGTTAAGCTCAGTAAAAGCTGTGAAAATATTAGAAGGAACAATGTTTAATAGCACATTGATGACTCCTGGGTTTTCTGGAACATCAAAGGTTTCATTGCCTTGTAATTGCATTCCCATGCCAGGCTGTAACAAGCTAGCCACTGCAAGGCCCACAATAATGGCAAAAGCAGAACTCAATGTGTAGTAAATAAACACTTTTCCACCCATTCGTCCAAGATCCCCAATGGATGATTGGTTAATGCCGACCATCATTGTGAAAAGAATTAACGGAATGATTAAGAAAGTTAACAAGTTCAGTAACAAATCACCAAGCGGAGCCAAAACAGCCGCCTGCTCTCCAAAAATTAGTCCAACGGCAACGCCGAGTATAAGTGCAATTGTGATTTTTAAAATCAATGATGTCGTAAGGTATCGATTCCATACAGCTTTCATATTTTCACTCCTATTTTCAATTACTGTTAATCCTTATAAAATCTATCGGGATTCATTTCATTAATTTATAACAGTCTATAGCTTAATGTCAAAGCATCTGTTTGCATGATCAATAGAATTCGTGACTGACAAGCACTGAGTTGCTCACTAACGATTTTCAATGACATTATTTTTTCAATAAAAGTTCATAAAATTTGAATCATAAGATTTTGTTGAGATACTAGTAAGTATAATGATTTTTAGTTTGAATATTCAAATAAATTAAGTCGATTGATTATCTATTCAAAGACTAGAGAGGATGGAGAAGATGAAAGCTTACGTCAGAACAAGTGCGTCAACTCAGGAAGTTGAATTACAGGAACTAGCAATTCCTAAAATAACTGAAGCCGAAGTGCTGGTAGAAATTCAAGCTTTTGGAGTAGGGATGCATGATCGGTATGTTGTTCCTCCGAATGCGACCTTTCCTTATGTGATTGGATCTGAAGCAGCGGGTGTCATTATAAAGATGGGGAGTGAAGTTTCCGGTTTTGGACTAGGCGATCGAGTGATTTTGTCGAGTAGCTTTCAACTAAAAGGCGGATGCTGGGCACAATACGCGGCTGTTTCGTGTGAGATGCTTGTAGCAATGCCCCATAGCATTAGTTTTATTCAAGGTGCAGCCATCCCAGTAGCCGGAAAAACCGCTTTAGAAAGCTTGCGGACTCTTGACCTTAAACCAGGAAATACGTTATTTGTAGCTGGGGCTTCAGGAGCAATTGGAACAATCGTGATTCAATTGGCGAAAAACCGAGGGATTCGAGTAATTGGTTCTGCCTCCAGCAAAAATCATCCACACTTACTGTTACTTGGAGCTGAAAAAGCAGTTGATTATTCAATTGCTGAATGGAAAGATCAAATCAAGCAATGGATGCCAGAAGGAGTAGACGCAGCTTTAGCTATTCACCGCGGAACGAGCAAAGATAGTATGGATATAGTAAAAACTGGCGGAAAAGTAGTAACGGTTTCAGGTGACAAAGTAGATTCGGAAAGAGAGACTAAAGTAGAGCAAATGCAGCATCAACTCAGCATACAAGAGGCAGTAAACATGCTAATTCAAGATATGGTAGAAAAAAAGCTCCATCTAGTAATAGAACACGTCTACTCATTTGAACAAGCACTGGATGCGTTACAGAAAACAGAGACAGGACATGCCAGAGGAAAGCTTGTTGTTTCTATGGAAGAAGCCTGATTAAAAAAAGCTCGCTCCTATCAAAAGGAGCAAGCTTTTTGTTGTTATAACCGTTTGTGAGCCATCGCTTCGCGCATATCTTGAAGTGCTTTTTTGCCGTCAGTGCCGCGAGCAATCATTAAATTGGTATAAAGCGCATCGATCAAACTCAGTTGGGCGATACGGGAAGCCAATGCTTCAGAACGGAAATCAGTTTCTTCTGAAACGGTATAAAGAGCGATGTCCGCTTCCTTAGACAAAGGCGATTTAGCAAAATTTGTGACAGAGATAATAGTAACGCCTTTTTCCTTCAACACATGAAGAACGTCAAGAATATCAGTAGTCGAACCTGAATGAGAAATAACAATCGCCACATCATCTGATTGCAGTTGAGAAGCGGCCATCAGTTGCATATGAGAATCCAAATTCATAGAAACGTGAAGGCCTAAACGAACAAATTTATGGTAGCCGTCCATCGCGACCATAGCAGAACCACCATTGCCATAAAAGTCGATCTTTCGAGCATGCATCAGTTTATGGGTCGCCTGTTCCATCGCTTCTGCATCCACAATTTGAAGCGTATCTTCAAGCGTTTTGATGTTAGAACGGAATACTTTTTCGGTGACAACGCGAATGCTGTCGCCTTCTTCAATTTTTTCGTGAATATCTTTTAAAGGCGCTACGACTTCCGCAGCAAGCGAAATTTTAAATGCTTGGAAACCTTTAAAGCCGATTCGTTGGCAAAAGCGGAAAATAGTCGATTCAGCTAATCCCAACTCATCCGCGATTTGATTGATGGTCAAATGAATAATGTTTTTTGGATCATGTAAGACATAATCGGCAATCTTTTTTTCTTTTTCACTAAAATGGCGGTAACTACCGCGTATGGCAGCCAGCGCAAATTGCTGTTCTTTCATACTCCGCGCCTCGTTTCTGTCTAAATAGTTTCGTCTATTATACAATAACATGTTGCGTGCGGAAAAATATTTGATACAATGAACTTAATAAAGAAAAAAATTCTTTTTTATGAGGAGGATTCTACAATGGAAATTGGGATTATAGGGTTAGGCAAGATGGGATTAAATCTTGCACTGAATATAGTGGATCACGGCCATGAGGTAATCGGCTATGACAGCCATACCGAAATCAAAGAAAGCGGTTTCACACAAGTTTCTTCTATTGAAGAAATGGTCAAGCAACTAGAAGCACCGCGCACGCTGTGGTTGATGGTACCTGCAGGCGAAATTACAGAAACAGTTATCGAGCAATTAATCCCTTTGCTTGAAGAGGGAGATGCCATTATTGATGGTGGAAACTCGAATTACAAAGATACATTACGACGCGCGGCGATTTTAAAAGAACATAATATGTTCTTCTTTGATTGCGGAACGAGTGGTGGAACAGATGGAGCACGTCATGGTATTTGTTCGATGATTGGTGGCGACGCAGAGAAGTTCAAAACCATCGAGCCCCTTTTAAAAGACATTTCTGTAGAAGACGGTTATTTGTACACGGGTGAAGCAGGTAGTGGGCATTTCTTGAAAATGATTCACAACGGTATTGAATACGGCATGATGCAGTCAATTGCCGAAGGCTTTGATATTCTCAACAAAAGTCCATTTGATTATAACTTTGAGAAAGTTGCTGACGTTTGGAACAATGGCTCGATCATCAGCTCCTACTTAATGGAAATGACCAAAAATGCATTTTCCAAAGACGCGAAACTAGAGGGCATCAAAGGGGTGATGAACTCTTCAGGCGAAGGAAAGTGGACAGTGGAAACAGCACTCGACTTAAATGTACCAGCACCGGTAATTACCTTGTCACTTATGATGCGCTACCGTTCATTAGAAGACGATACTTTTGCAGGAAAAGTCGTAGCCGCACAACGCAACGAATTCGGTGGACACGCAGTAGAGAAGAAATAACTTTTACTTCGTGAAAAGAGACTCTTGTGAAAAAACAGAGTTAATTTACGGAGTATCCAACTATAAATTAGTTACACATTGAGGGGGAGAAAATTTGTCAGGTTCAACGTTGATTATGGTCGCACTTGCAGGTATATTCTTATTGCTATTTTTAGTTATTCGTACGAAATTACACGCTTTTGTAGCATTATTACTAGTCAGTTTATTGGTAGGTATTGCGGCGGGCATGCCACTTAACGAAGTCATTACATCCATTCAAAATGGTATGGGAGGCACACTAGGCTTTGTTGCTGTCGTAGTAGGTCTTGGTGCTATGTTCGGTAAAATGCTAGAAGTATCGGGTGGGGCAGAACGTTTGGCTTCTACGATGATTAGTAAATTTGGTGAAGACAAAGCACCATGGGCATTAGGGGTTACGGGATTTATTGTTGCGATTCCTGTATTTTTTGATGTTGGTTTTATCATCTTAGTACCAATTGTTTACGGTTTGGCTAGAAAAACAGGCAAGTCGCTTTTGCATTACGGAATTCCGCTACTTGCGGGTCTAGCCGTTACGCATAGCTTTATCCCACCAACTCCAGGACCGATCGCGGTTGCTGAACTGGTTGGGGCGGAACTTGGTTGGGTTATTTTGTTCGGTGTGCTTGCGGGGATTCCAGCGATGATTTTAGCAGGGCCAGTGTTTGGTCGCTTTATCGGCAAAAAAATTCATGTGTTAATTCCAGATTATATGGAACTTGAAAAAAAGGAATACGATAAAGAACTACCAAGTTTTGCGATGATCACTTCGTTGATTTCGATTCCACTTGTATTGATCCTATTAAATACGCTGTCAGCCGTCTTACTAGAAGAAGGCAATACCGTACGTGAGATTTTGACGTTCCTTGGTCATCCTTTCGTGGCGCTGACAATTGCTACGTTGCTGACGTTTTATCTACTTGGGACAAAACGTGGTTATTCGCGTCAAGAAGTACAAGACATTGCTACTAAAGCGCTTGAGCCTGCTGGGATTATCATCTTAGTCACAGGAGCAGGCGGCGTTTTCAAACAAGTATTAATCGACTCAGGAGTTGGTGCAGTACTTGGTGACATGATGGGCGATTCGGCGTTGCCGCCAATCGTTTTAGCATTCCTGATCGCCGCAGCAGTTCGTGTTGCGCAAGGATCTGCAACGGTTGCGATGGTAACAGCAGCGGGTCTGATCACGCCACTTCTTGAAATCGTTGGTATGACCGGACCTGCTCTCGGACTTATTGTTATTGCTATCGCTTCAGGCGCGACCGTGTTATCACACGTCAACGATTCTGGATTCTGGTTGGTTAACCGATATTTCGGAATGGACGTCAAGGATACCTTAAAATCCTGGACGGTTATGGAAACCATTATCGGGTTAACCGGTTTCGTGGTAGTGTTAATCATCAGCTTTTTTATCTAAATTAAACTTGAAAGAGAAAAAGGGGATTTCGCCTTTTTCTCTTCTTGTCTATAGAGGAGGGCTCTTATGCCTGAACAGTCATATTATCTTGGGGTAGACATTGGTACGACTTCCACCAAAGCGGTTTTATTTGATAAATCCGGTAAAATCCTAGCGGCAGACACGGTTTTTTATGCGCTCGAAACGCCAAATCCGTTAGTGGCCGAACAAGACCCAGAGGAGATTTTCCGAGCGGTGTTAAGTTCCGTTCGAAAAACCATCCGTAAAAGTGAAATCGATACGAATCAACTGAAACTCGTATCTTTTAGCTCAGCCATGCACAGTCTGATTGCAGTAGATGCTAAGGGGAATTTGCTAACGCAAAGCATCACGTGGGCCGACACAAGAAGTTCAAAACATGCGAAGTACATCAAAGAACGACTGAATGGCCACGAAATTTACTTACGCACAGGTACGCCCATTCACGCGATGTCACCACTATCCAAATTGTTGTGGTTAAAAGACGAAAAGCCGGAAGTTTTTGAGCAGGCTGCTAAGTTTATTGGCATTAAGGAATTTGTCTTTCAGGAATTGTTTGGAGAGTACGTTGTTGATCATTCAATTGCGTCTGCAACCGGATTATTTAATTTGCGGGAATTGGATTGGGACAAAGAGGCGTTGGGAGTAGCAGGTATCACGCCCGAGCAGTTGGCGCGACCGGTTCCGACAACCCATCAATTGACAGGTATCGACTCGGAACACGCCTTGTTTATGGGCATTCCTGAAGACGTTCCATTTATTATTGGCGCGAGTGATGGAGTGCTCGCAAATCTAGGAGTAGATGCCATCGAACCAGGTGTCCTAGCTGTAACAATCGGCACAAGTGGGGCCATCCGTACGGTCACGACCGAGCCGAAAACCGATCCAAAAGGACGGACATTTTGTTATGCCTTAACGGAAAATCATTGGGTAGTCGGCGGACCTGTCAATAATGGCGGTATCGTCTTGCGCTGGCTACGTGACGAGTTTGCTTCATCTGAAGTGGAAACCGCGAAGCGTCTCGGCATCGATCCGTACGATGTGCTGACGAAAATCGCTGAGACGGTCAATCCTGGAGCGGACGGCTTGCTGTTTCATCCCTATTTAACAGGAGAGCGAGCCCCTCTATGGGACGCGAATGCGCGTGGGTCGTTTTTTGGATTGAGCATTCATCATAAAAAGCAACATATGATTCGAGCTGTGTTAGAAGGCATTGTCTTTAATTTGTATACCGTCCTGCTGGCGGTCGAGGAATTGACCGGCGAGCCAACGCGTATCCAAGCATCTGGCGGCTTTGCTCGTTCAGGAATGTGGCGTCAGCTGATGGCTGATGTCTTCGATAAACCCGTAGTTATTCCCGAAAGCTTTGAAAGCTCGTGTCTCGGGGCAGTCGTTCTCGGCATGTATGCGATCGGCGAAGTTGATGATTTCAGTATCGTTTCCGAAATGATCGGCCAAACGCACACGCATGAGCCAGATGAAACGTCAGCTGGTATTTATCGTGAGCTCTTGCCGATTTATATCCGCTTGTCGCGCCTTTTAACAGCAGAATATGAGAGCATTGCCGATTTTCAACGAAAGCATTTAGAGTAAGTGCAACATCCTGGACCAGTCTTGCTGGTTTGGGGTGTTTTTTTGTCGATTTTCTTGTGGGTAGGTGCGGTTGTACACGATTTTTGAGGAATACGCACGTTCAAAGGAGAATACGCACGTTCAGCGGAAGATACGCACGTTCAGCGGAAGATACGCACGTTCAGCGGGAGATACGCGCGGTCAGCGGAAGATACGCACGTTCAGCGGGAGATACGCACGTTCAACGGAAGATACGCGCGGTCAGCGGAAGATACGCGCGGTCAGCGGAAGATACGCGCGTTCAGCGGAAGAATACGCACGGTCAGCGCAAGATACGCACGGTCAGCGGGAGATACGCACGTTCAACGGAAGAATACGCACGTTCAACGGAAGATACGCGCGTTCAGCGGAAGATACGCGCGTTCAGCGGAAGATACGCGCGGTCAGCGGAAGATACGCACGTTCAGCGGAAGATACGCACGTTCAACGGAAGATACGCGCGTTCAGCGGAAGATACGCACGGTCAGCGGAGAATACGCACGTTCAGCGGGAGATACGCGCGGTCAGCGCAAGATACGCACGTTCAGCGGGAGATACGCACGTTCAGCGGGAGATACGCACGTTCAACGGAAGATACGCACGTTCAGCGGGAGATACGCACGTTCAACGGAAGATACGCGCGTTCAGCGGAAGATACGCACGTTCAGCGGAGAATACGCACGTTCAGCGGGAGATACGCGCGGTCAGCGCAAGATACGCGCGTTCCAGCAAATTTAGTTGCATAGTAGATAGAACTATCAGAAAATAATGAAAAATATCTATAATTTTCCAAACGTACATGATACGATAAAACGAAAAACTCATTGAACATCAAAGGGGATGTCTAAATGGAACCAAGTGCGATTGTGGTAGGAGCAGGGCTTGCAGGGTTAGTGGCGGCTGCGGAAATCGCAGACGCTGGCAAAAAAGTGTTGTTACTAGACCAGGAGCCAGCAGCTTCTTTTGGCGGACAGGCGTGGTGGTCTTTTGGCGGACTGTTTTTAGTCGACTCACCGGAACAAAGGAGAATGGGCATTAATGATTCAAAAGAGTTGGCTTGGCAAGACTGGCTTGGGGCAGCTGGTTTTGATAAAGAGCAAGATGAAGATTATTGGGGCAAGAAATGGGCTGAAGCCTACGTAGACTTTGCAACCTATGAAAAACGAAACTGGCTTGCTGATATGGGCGTCAAATTTTTTCCTGTCGTTGGATGGGCAGAACGGGGTGGTTATTTAGCAGAAGGACATGGCAATTCTGTGCCGCGCTTTCATATCGTTTGGGGAACAGGACCGGGAATTGTCGCACCATTTGAGAGACGTGTTCGGGAACATATCAAGAATGGGTTAATCGATTACCAGCCACGGCACCGAGTAGATGAATTAATGATAAAAGGTGGGCGAGTAACAGGTGTGACAGGATCGTTATTAGAGACGAGTGATGTAAAGCGTGGAGAAGCCAGTTCACGAAACGTTGTCAGCAATTTTCGGTGTGAAGCAAAAGCGGTCATTATCACAAGTGGCGGAATTGGTGCCAACCATGAATTGATTCGAAAAAATTGGCCAAGTCGTTTGGGTATAGCACCAGAAACCATGCTCACAGGAGTGCCTGCGCACGTAGATGGACGCATGCTGGCTATTACCGAAAAAGCAGGTGGGCGAATCGTTAATCGTGACCGGATGTGGCATTACACTGAAGGCATTAAGAATTGGAACCCGGTTTGGAACAAACACGGCATCCGAATTTTGCCAGGTCCGTCTTCGATGTGGTTTGATGCAACAGGTAAACGCTTTTCTGCGCCTAATTTTCCAGGATTTGATACGCTCGGAACACTTGAGACTATCCAAAAAACGGGCTACAGTTATTCGTGGTTTATTTTGACGCAGAAAATTATTGAAAAAGAGTTTGCGCTATCAGGATCTGAGCAAAATCCTGACTTAACTGGCAAAAGCATTCCTCAAGTCTTGTCTCGAGTCCGCGCAGGAGCAACAGCACCGGTAAAAGCTTTTATGGATAAAGGCGAAGATTTTGTTGTCGCAGAGACACTGGAAGAGTTAGTCGCTCGTATGAACAAATTAACGGGGGAAAACTTATTGGATTTTGCTCGAATCAAGCAGCAAATTAGCGCGCGAGATGCGCAGCTCGATAATAAATTCTCTAAGGATTTGCAAATTACGGCGATGCGAGGTGCTCGAAATTATCGGGGAGACCGTTTAATTCGAGTAGCGGCACCGCATAAATTACTGGATCGTAAAAAAGGACCGCTTACTGCCGTTCGTTTACACATTTTGAGCCGCAAAACTTTAGGTGGTCTGCAAACGGATTTATCCGCACGAGTACTCGGTGATACCGGTCAACCGGTACCTGGACTCTATGCTGCAGGAGAAGTTGCCGGATTTGGTGGCGGGGGTATCCATGGATATCGCTCATTAGAAGGAACTTTTCTTGGTAGCTGCCTGTTTTCTGGGAGAGTAGCGGGGAGAGCGGTGGCGAGCGAAGGAGGTGCTGAGAGTGATTGTTGAAGATGTTGGATGGCGGATTTTCCTTTTCCTACTTGGAGTCGTATCGAGTATCTTTTTAGTCAACATGTTGTTAAGGAAAATTCTTGGAGTGGAGAGAAAAGCATTTTTTTCAGACACTCGCGTAAATGATGTGCATAAAAAATGGGATCGGATATTGAATGGCCTCTCAGCAGTAATAGTCTTTATCATATCGCTTGTAGCGATCAATTATGGTCCAGCAGCCTTTTTTTATGTTCTACTGGTTTCTGTGCTGTTGGGGATTATACAGCTATTGGTCCGTTTAGGATTTGAAAAAAAACATGCTGAAAATCCCAATGACTATTTGTATACGCTATTGGAATCGGTAACTGGAACCATTATTTTAATTACTTTTGGGGTGAGTTTATTTCCAGACTACCTTTCGGTGGTGTTTAATATCTAAGGTAGATACGCCCAGTAGCTGAAAGTAGGTTCTGGGTGTTTTTTTGTCGTACCTTAATATATTAGAATAAAACCGTTCAGTACGCTTTAGGGGGCTTGTGTAGGCGTAAGAAAAATACACCCATACATGAGCCTTTACTGACAAGATAAAAAGAATTATCAGAAAATATCTATAATTTTCCATACGCTCGTGATACGATAAAAGACATTACAATATTACTCAACTTCGAAGGAGATATCTAAATGGAATTCAGTGCGTTTGTAGCGGGAGTCCATCTTGCAGCTGTAGTCGGGAGTGAGCTTTCTGAAAGTGAAGTGGCGCTTCGGTTTATCTTTTTCGTAGGTGGAAGCATAGCCAGTATTTACCTAGTGGACAAGGTTCTAAAGAAAATTCTCAAAACAGAAAAAAACAAATCGTCTACGGATAGTTATGTAAACGATCTTCACAAAAAGTGGGACAAAATCATTAGCCTCTGGTCAGGTATTGCTTTGACAGTCATAACGTTTATCCTTTTCAATACGAATGCATCTATAAATTTGTTTCTTTTGCTACCAGTCGCAGCCTTACCATTTTTACCGACAATTATCAAGGTTGGATTTGAGAAAAAATATGCAGAGAACCCCAATGATTATCTGTATACCTTATTGGGATTAGGAATGTCTAGCGGGATTATCATTACGTTGTTGCTGATCTTTTCGCCAGGAATCTAAGCTTAGTAGTCATAATAAAGGAGGGAAAAATATGGGAGACATTATCGCGGTATTTGCGTTATTAGTGCCGGTTTTTATTGCTGCGATGGCATTGAGGTGGGTTCGGATCATCCGCAGTAATTCGGAAAGACAGATAGAACAAAACGAAGAAATCATCGCTTTGCTGAAAAAATCCAATGAATAAACAAAAAGATGTGCTCATTCGGAAATACAACGAAGTTGATTTCCGAACGATTCATGAGTTGAACAAGCAGCAAGGATGGAACAATCTCGTTGAAAAGAAGCAAGAGACACAGCAGGCTTGGGCAAATTCTACGGTGGCTGTGGTTGCTGAAATCGATGGACGAGTCGTTGGGTGCTTAAGAGGATTAACAGATGGTTTTATTTCTCTCTATATTTGTGAATTGTTGGTAAACCAAGATCATCGTAAATTAGGCATCGGAAAAAAGATGCTGCGCTATGCTCATAAGCTATATCCGAAAACTCGTTTGGAATTACTAGCTAGCGACGCTTCACGTAGTTTTTATGAAGCGCAGAGCTATCGGCCATTGTACGGTTTTCGTAAGACGATAGTAGAATAAACTGTTTCACGTGAAACGTTTAAATCTAAAGGAGTGATTTCCTAATGAGAAGTGAGCAGGTTTATATCCGATTTTTTCAGCCGAGAGATGCTGCTGAAAAGCTAAAGCTAGAGGTCGCAAACCGTAACTTTTTTGAAGCCTACTCGGTTACGCGTTATTCAGATTTCTATACGCTTGAAATGCAGCGAGAGCTTATTGAAATTTATGCCGATCAAAAAGAAGATGATTTATCGTATAGCTTTGGAATTTTTGAGAATGAAACCGACGTGTTGGTCGGAACAATTAGTTTAGTGCAAGTGATTAGAGGACCGTTGCAAAGCGCCATACTAGGGTATGCGCTAGACAAAACCTATAACGGTAGAGGCTATATGACAGAAGCAATTGAGCTGACCGTGGCATATGCTTTCAAAAAACTAGCGCTACACCGAATCGAAGCAGGCGTTATGCCAGGAAATGATGCTTCAGTTCGCGTGTTGGAAAAAGCAGGTTTCCATCAAGAAGGTATTGCTTCAAAAAATGTTGAAATTAACGGCAAATGGCAAGACCATCAAATACTCGCAATCATCAACCCAAGAGACTTTTAATAATATACGAGTACGCAATCAAAAAGGAGCAGAGCGATGACATTTCCTCTATTAGAAACAAAAAGGCTGCGTTTAAACCAAGTTGAAGAAAGCGATGCGGTGCGATTTTTCGACATCATGTCGCGAGACAAAGTGACCGAATATTACGGAATGGATTCGTTGAGTTACGAAGAAGAAGCTGTAGAAGTTATTCGTTCATTCCGTCTTAGTTTTGAAGTGAACCGAAGCATACGCTGGGCGATTCGCCTCAAAGAGACAAACCAGTTTATCGGAACAATCGGTTTGAATAACTTGAATCCAAAAGCAAAGAAAGCAGAGATTGGCTATGAATTACATCCAGATTATTGGGGTCAGCAATTCATGCAAGAAGCTATACACAGCGTGCTAAATTATGCTTTTACAGAACTCGATTTATACCGAATGGGTGCTGTAACGTTTCCCGAAAATACATCATCTAATCGTTTGTTACAAAAGCTAGGCTTTACAGTAGAAGGAAAACTGCGTGGTTATTTGTATCAACGGAACCAATCTCATGATGCGTTGATCTTTTCTTTATTAAAACCGGAATGGTCATCTAGCTAGCTTTAAAAGCATCATTTTATGTGCTTTCCACTCGTTCAGTGATCATTTTTTGCATCAAGGGCATTATTTTATTAGGGTCAGTTACGTGCTGATGCATCCAGCCAATTTCTTTTGCTAAAAGACATCGAACAATTAAAGCGGCTTGTGCGTGATTTTCTGGCGTCATTAAGGTCGACATTTTCTCGACTTCTGCAAAAATAGTTTTGGGCAGTGAGCGACTGATTGCTTTCAATCCAAGTTGCGCGCGTTCGGGTGTATACCGATATAGTAAAACCCGGGACAGATGTTCGAGGACTTGCGACAGCATCTTTACCGCCCAAATCTCATTTCCTCGTGCAGCGGCTTTCCGGTATTGGAATAAAAACCAAGCAACATCAATAACATGGTCGGTGTATTCCTCTTTACTCAGCGTAAGACTTTGCGACGCAACGAATTGTTCAAGTAAATTTTCAGGATCGTAAACGACTTTGAAAAAATCTTTTGCCGTGAATGATTCTACTGTCACCGTAAACAAATCGATATGCAGGAAATTATCAAAAACTACTATAAGCTGTGGCGCAATGATGAAGATGTCATCTTGAAATAGTACAGGGCGATACGCTTCAAGGTGAGACAGCCGCTCTTTCAAAAATAACGATTCTTGTTCTTGGTCGACCAGGCAATACAGGTCGATGTCTGAATGCTCGTCGTGCTCGTTCCTACCCATCGATCCCTTCAGAAAAACAGCCCGCACATATGAACTTTGTATTAAACTAGCCGTAATTTGTTGTACCGCAATTTCTTGAATGAGCACAATCGATTCCTCCAATAACTGAATTTTTTAATTGTATCATATAAGGATAAATATCCCAATTTTTTATAGAGGAGGATTTAAAATATGCGCCAAATTATTGCGATGGGCGGTGGTGGGTTCTCCATGGAACCGGACAATCCACTACTCGATCACTACATACTGAAACAAGCAAACAAAGCTCTACCCAAAATCTGTTTTATTCCAACGGCAAGCGGAGATGCAGATAACTATATTGAAAAATTTTATGATTTTTTCAATCAACAACACTGTGAGCCGAGTCATTTGTCTTTATTCAAACCACATACACGAAACTTAGAAGCGTTTGTATTACAGCAAGACATTATTTATGTAGGCGGCGGCAATACGAAAAACTTATTGGTGCTGTGGAAAGAGTGGGGACTGGATCAAATTTTGAAAAAGGCTTGGGAACAAGGCGTCATTCTTGCAGGACTCAGCGCAGGTTCAATTTGCTGGTACGAACAGGGTGTTACCGATTCGTATGGTGACAAACTCGAACCGCTCGAGGCGCTCGGCTTTTTACGAGGAAGTCATTGTCCGCATTACGACGGCGAAGCTGAAAGAAGACCGACCTATCGTCAGTTTATGAACCAAGGGGTAATGCAATCCGGCATCGCCGCAGACGACGGAGCGGCTGTTCATTATATCGACCAAAAAATTAAAAAGGTAGTCAGCTCAAGACCCTCAGCCAAAGCGTACCGTGTGTTTAAAGGTGGAGAAGAAGAATTGGCGGTTGAGTATTTGGGGGAGTGATCTGCAACAATGATGGATATTTTTTCGATCACATCAGAGAAGTTACAAGACAATCGAATGATTCGAGTTTCTATACCTAAAGATTACCGATTAACTAATAAGCAGTATCCTGTATTGTATATGCATGATGGCCAAAATGTTTTTCGAAATGATACTGCAATTGGTGGGATGTCTCTAGAGTTAGAGCATTATTTAGATATAAATAATTTAGACATAATCGTTGTAGCGATAGATCAAAATAGCAAAGAACGAAAAAACGAATATTGTCCGTGGAGAAATGGAGCATATAGCAAACAATTTCTAGAGGATAAAACAACGTCTTTTGGAGGCAATGGAGCGAGCTACATACAATTCATTGTTCAAGAATTGAAACCTTATATCGATAAAACATATCGAACAAAACAAAGCCAAACCGCAATGGCTGGAATTTCGCTTGGCGGGTTGATTACTTTATACGCAGCTTGTATTTATCCACATATATTCACAAACATCATTCTTTTTTCAGCCGGATTTTATGCCAATCAAGAAAAAATCGAAGAGTTGATAGATATAACAGACTTATCTGTACTAACTTCACTATATATGGACTGCGGTACAAGTGAAGCGGGGAGTAATTCAACCACTAGCCATGAATTTTTGGTTTCGAATCAGAGGATTGCAAAAAAGTTGAACAGAAAGTGTTCTGTTGTCACTTTTAACATATTAGAAGGGGAGAAACACAACTACCTTTCTTTTCAGAAAAGAGTTCCAGAGCTTTTTAGTTTTTTACAAAACGAGGTGCTTTCATGAAAGTAGAGTTAATTAAAGCAGAAGTTTCGGATGCCCCGTCTATTTTAGCAATGCAAAAAGAGTCTTTCATGCCACTATTAGTAAAATATCAAGACATGCAGACAAATCCTGCGAACGAAACACTTGAACAAGTTCTCACTCGAATCACAATGTCGGGCTCATTCTTCTACAAAATCGTAAAAGGACAGAAAATGGTAGGCGCAATACGCGTCAAGTACGGCGGAGAAAACTGTTTTTGGATTAGTCCTATATTTGTAGATCCACAGTTCCAAGGCCTCGGTGTTGCTAAAGAAGCAATGAAGCTAGTTGAAGAACGGCATGCAGAAGCGCATGTTTGGGAGCTCGCGACCATTTTAGAAGAAGAAGCAAACTGTAGGTTTTACGAAAAATTAGGATATCAATCAACAGGAGTAACTCAATCCTTAAATTCTAACGCGACATTAGGTTATTTTAACAAAATAGCAAAGGATGCGGACTAAATGAAACTAACTACAGAGCTTTCAAGATTTAAAGTGAAACAGGGAAAGGAAGTTGTAGTTGAGCAATGGATAGAATTTTTGGAAGAGCATATGGATAATGTATTACTCACACTTGAAGATGAAAAAATGTTCATCGAAACAATTTTTAGCGAAACACTTGATGGCAACACCTATCTTTACTGGTACTCGGTACAAGGAGAAGGGGGTGCAGAGTTGGAAAACTCAAGTCATGAAGTGGATCAAAAGCATATGGAATATTGGAACGACTGCATCGATTCAACTTACTCGCCAGTTGACTTAGAAGCAAAGCTTGTCATGATCCAGAAAAAAGTAAGGTCTGTAATGAATTGATAAAAGTGGAATTAGAGGAGAGACAAGTAATGCTTGAAACAAACCGCTTCTATTTGCGAGAGTTTATTAAAGAGGATTGGAAAGCTGTACATGCCTATGCCTCACAGGAAATAGTTACTCAATACCAACCATGGGGACCTAATACAGAAAAAGAAACGCAACAATATCTAGTAGATGTGTTAGAGCAACAGGTAACAAACCCTCGTACGAGTTTTACTTTTGCAGTGGTATGGAAACAAACAAACGAAGTGATTGGAGCGGGAGAGCTTTCTGCAATAGATAACATGAACCAGTCAGGTGAAATCGGTTATATTCTTCATCCGAATTTTTGGAGAAGGGGAATTGCGGCAGAAGTCACATTATTATTACTCGAATTTGGGTTTAGAAACAAAGAACTCAACAGAATTTCAGCTAGTTGTGATCTTCAAAACAGTGGGTCGCAAAACGTTCTAGAAAAATCAGGAATGGTAAAAGAAGGACTGCTTCGCCAAAACTTACGAATGAAAAAAGGCTGGCGCGATTCTCTGCTCTACAGTATTCTCAAAACTGAATACATGAGCTAGTATTCGTGTTCCCCTAACGCAACTTCTGCTATAGTGACATGAAGGGCAGTATCCTTGTTGAACTGCACCCCTCAAAATTGCTCAACAACTGCATAGTTCTGCCTTGATCTTAAATCGACAGGGACGGAGAAAACCTACAATAAACTTTCTGCCCGTCTGTCCAAAATTGGAAAGATGGGCTTTATTTTTGGTTTTCCTCCCAAAAGGAGAGAAAAAAATGAAGAATACCGCATCACTCATCAAAATGAAAACACAAAACGAAAAAATCGCCATGCTGACCGCCTATGATTACCCGTCAGCCAAGCTTGCTGAAGAAGCCGGAATTGATGTCATTTTAGTCGGCGATTCTTTAGGAATGGTCGTTCTTGGATATGATTCTACTGTAAAAGTAACCGTAGATGACATGATTCATCACGGCAAAGCAGCTCGTCGCGGAGCTCCCGACACATTTTTAGTGGTAGACATGCCATTTGCTTCGTTTCACGGAAGCGCACAACGTATACTGGATAACGCTGTTCAAATTTTTCAGGAGACTGGAGCGGAAGCGGTAAAAGTAGAAGGTGCAGATGAGGTAGTTGACGCCATACAATTATTAACACGTGCCGGCATTCCGGTTGTTGCGCATCTCGGATTGTTGCCTCAGTCAGCAGGTGTTCTAGGCGGTTATAAAGTGCAAGGCAAAACTGCAGATGCGGCACAAAAGCTAATTGAGGATGCACAAGCTTGTGAAGCAGCAGGAGCGTGTATGCTGGTCCTGGAATGTATTCCGTACCAATTAGCTGACAAAGTCACCACAGCTCTCACCATCCCGGTTATCGGCATTGGAGCAGGCAGTGAAACAGATGGCCAAGTTTTGGTTTATCACGACACCTTGAAATACGGATCGCACCATTTGCCGAAATTTGTACGGTCTTATGCAGAAACAGGTGAGATCATGAAAAACGGCTTGATTCAGTACGTCAATGAGGTGAAATCAAACACATTTCCTGCGGAGGAACACCGCTTTACGATGAGGGAAGAAGAACTCCACCAGTTGTATGGAGGAAAAGAATAGGTAAACAAGAAAACCCCGCCATCTTGAAAAAGATAGTGGGGTTTCTCTCTTTAAACTACTGTATTATAGGCCTATAAGAAAGAGGATTTACCTTTTGGAATAAAATCTTCTATATTTTATAGGTGTTGCCTCTCAAAAGCTTATTACTATACATATGTTTATCTGCTCGTTTAAATACTTCTTTAATTTCATAATTCTTGTTCTTCTTCGTTTCATGACCAAAGGAAACAGAAACGACAAGTGAACCTACCTTTTCTAGCCCCGACAACTCATTAATGCGTTCAATAATCAACTCTGCTTCAGAAGAGTCTGTGTTAGGTAACAGAATAACAAACTCATCGCCACCGATTCTGCAAATAACATCATTTGCTCGACAGCCTTGTTTGATTACTTCGGCAGATTTTTTCAATAAGACATCGCCCATGGAATGTCCAAACGAATCATTGATCAGTTTTAAACCATTTACATCTCCAATTATAATAGTCAAAGGTAGATTTTTTGCTGTATCCATTCTTTCTATTTCTTCCTCGTAAAATCTTCTATTATACAAACCTGTTAATTGATCATTATAGCTAAGATATAAAATTTCTTCATTTTGAAAGACCAGTTCTTTGTTGGCAATAGTTAATTCAGCGGCTCGTTTATCTTTCTCTTCGTTTTGAAAGATCAGCTCTTGATTTGCAATAATTAACTCTGCTGCCCGGTCAGCTTTTTCTTCGGTTTGAAAAATAATTTTTTTGTTGGCAATGACGAGTTCTGCTGCCCGGTCAGCTTTTTCTTCAGTTTGGAAGATTAGCTCTTTGTTGGCAATGACGAGTTCTGCCGCCCGGTCAGCTTTTTCTTCAGTTTGGAAGATCAACTCTTTGTTGGCAATGACGAGTTCTGCTGCCCGGTCTATTTTTTCTTCAGTTTGAAAAACAAGTTCTTTGTTTGCGATAACCAACTCGGCCGCCCGGTCAGCTTTTTCAGCAGTTTGAAAGGCCAGTTCTTTGTCTGCGATGACTAGCTCAGCGGCGCGTTTGTCTTTTTCTTCATGTTGAAAAGCCAGTTCCTTATTCGCGATGACCAATTCAGCGGCGCGTTTGTCTTTTTCTTCATTTTGAAAAACCAGCTCTTGATTCGCAATGATCAACTCGGCCGCTCGTCTATCTTTTTCTTCATTTTGAAAGACTAGCTCTTTATTCGCGATGACCAATTCAGCCGCCCGATCAGCTTTTTCAGCAGTTTGAAAGACCAGTTCTTTGTTTGCGATGACTAATTCGGCCGCCCGCTTTGCTTTTTCTTCAGTTTGAAAAGCCAGTTCCTTATTCGCAATGACTAGCTCAGCCGCGCGTTTGTCTTTTTCTTCATGTTGAAAGGCTAGTTCTTTGTTCGCAATGACTAACTCGGCCGCCCGTTTATCTTTCTCTTCGTTTTGAAAGACTAGTTCTTTATTTGCGATGATCAACTCAGCCGCACGTTTGTCTTTTTCCTCATTTTGAAAAACGAGCTCTTGATTCGCAATGACTAATTCAGCAGCCCGATCGGCTTTTTCTTTGCTTTGAAAGATCAATTCTTTCTTTGCATTAATCAGCTCGGCTAGACTTTCTTTGTTTGGTAAGTAAAGGTTATTGCCCATAGCACACTACACTCCAATTTTTTTATGGTGGGATATCTAAACTTCTAAGAATTATGGGTAATCCTCATAAGTTCATACTGCTTTTTTGTCTCTACTATGAAATATTCAAATATTTTTTGCTGAAAGCTTCAGGTGACAAAGGCTTATCGTGAAGATAACCTTGATGAATAGGACAACCATTTTCTTGTAGGAATAAAGCTTCTGCGGGTGTTTCAACACCTTCAGCTAACAATTGACAATCAATCCCTTTGACAAACTGGATCAGTGATTTGAGAACTGCTTCAGATCGGGCATCTTGACCAATTTTGCTGATAAACGATTTATCTAACTTAATTTTATCGATGGGGTAATCTACCAAATAGGCTAGCATAGAAAAACCGGTACCAAAATCATCCAAAGCAATTGAAATTCCTTTTGATCTGCAAGTCATTAAGTTAGTTAGCGTCAGTTCCGAACCGGTCAGTTCTACACTCTCTGTGATTTCGAGTTCAATCTGATCAGCTGGAATCTGATTTTTTTCCATCATGAGAAATAAATCATGAAAGAAAGTTTGGCTTGTGAGTAGCGATGAGGTCACATTAATAGCGGTTTTAGGGAAACTGTTACTGTGCTTTTTCTCTTCATTTATAAAAGTAAAAACTTCCTCTAGCAGATGATTTGTTAAACGTGATATAGTTCCTGTCTCTTCAGCGATGCCAATGAATTCAATAGGAGAAATAGGACCGAGCGTTGGGTGATTCCAGCGCGACAGCACTTCAACGCCGGTGAGATCCCCAGTTGCACAATTAATTTGTGGTTGTAAAACAAAATGATAGCCAATTTCTTGGAGATTTCCTGCCAGACTTTCTTCAATCAAAAATCGCCGGGCTAAATCAATTCCCATCCCCGAATGAAAATGGGAGTAGGAAGAACCATTTTGCTCTTTAGCTTTTCGCATCGCTGTCTCAGCATACGCGATGAGTTCTTCGGCACCGTAAGAATCTTGAGGATAGGAAGAAACTCCAATGCTCGCGTTTACTGTGATCGACTTAGCGTTTTCCAATACCATAGAATTAGGGAAGATGTTCCGTATTTTTTGCGGGAATTCTTCGATTTCTTCTTTTGGTTGATGCAAATGGAGAAGAATGAGTTCGTCGCCGTCAAGTCGACCAGCTAAATCTTGAGGAGACAACAAGTTTTCGACTTTTTCGACGATTTTTTTAATAACTTGGTCTCCAGTTTTGTGATTATAGAGTGTATTAATATGCTTAAAATTATCTAGATTAATATAGATGAGAGAAAAAGGGAGTTCTTTTTGCAGAATTTGTTCAATACTTTCTTCAAATTTTACCCGCGTTAACCAGCCCGTTAAATAATCGGTTGAGGGAACCTTTAGAAGTTTTGCTTCCAATGTCTCTTCCTTATGAACTTTTTGATAATAAACAGCGAGTCCTCCATCAGAAACTGGTGTAACTTTGACACTAAACCTAGTATCCAGGGGAGCATAGTATTCTTCAAATTGTAAGGGTACTCGATCCTGCATTGCCCGAATATAAGTCGAATAAAATTTAGTTCCAACAGCTTTTGGGAAGCAACTCCAAATACTTCGACCAATCAGTTCTTGTTTTTTACGCTGAAGAATTTTTTCCGATTCGGAATTTAAAAAGTGGAACCTCATTTGGTTGTCGAGAAGGAAAAAAGCTTCTGCCATATTCTCGAGAACAACTTCTGCCTTCAGACAACTTAATGAGGACACATTGGTCACCTGCTGTTTATAAAGGATGATTCCTTTTGAATTATTGTCGAGTGAAAAAGATTGATATTTTACAGACAGGTATTCTATGGTTTTTGGGTCGTAGAAAAGTGATAGCTGAATTACTTCCTTTTCGTTTCCCATCAATATATCTTTCATAGATTGAACCACGTTGAATTTCTTCATTTCTTCCAGACATTTGAAGTAGTTCCCTCCGTCTTTCCAAAGAGCGGTTGGCAGTTGACGACTCTGACAATACACTCTCCAATTTTGGCTAGAATGAGCAACGAATCCTTCTGTGTTCAAAACTAGAACAAAATCTTCTTGCGTTTCATCTAACTCTTGAATTTGTTGTTCAATGTTTTGCATACTCAGTCATTCCTATCTATCTTCACTGTATTTTAAGTACGTTGTTATTTATGGCTGCTTAACTGACAATTATCGAAGATAGTCCATCTTTATTAAAACTGGATGTTATCTTTTACATAATCATTACTAATAAATCGATATTCATCCGCTAGTAAAACGATGATATTCAGTGTCCAAGGATTTGAAGCACGATAAAAAAATTGGAGAAATGTAATCTCCAACCCTTATTCTATATACTCCTCAAAATAGGCAATGATCTCTCAACTTATGTAATGAGAGTTTTTATATCTTTTTACATATAATCCATTTTAAAAATGTACATACATCAAAAGAAAAAAATGCTTTTTTGGTGACTCGGTTAATATGAAATATCTAATTAATTGGGATTTATACTTAATAAGTATTTATTTTTTAATAATTTTTAGACACAAATGCTTATTTAAATGGATTAAAATGAATTATATATCCTTAATGTATAATATAATATAGGTATTTTGAACCTAAGATTTTATCGGTAAATAAATTGTATAGTAAGAATAAATAATTATTTTTTATTTTACCAATTGAATGTAAAAAGGACAGTAGAATAGAAGAAAAGAATAGCTAAACAGTAGAATCCCATCACCTTCATAAGGTGGTGGGATTCTACTTAATTAATTTAGCTTTTGCGCTAGCTTGCCTTATACAGAACGTATACCAGTTGCATTAGCTGCTTATCATTTAAAAAGAGAAAGCAATTGAATTTTGAACAAGCTCTTTAGTAGGTTTATCGGGTATTGGGAGTCATTGTTCAAACGGCTGGAGATTTAAATGTTGCGCTATTATTAAATTCAGAGTCTTTGGCTGCCATGAGCTTGAGTTCCATTTTATTGAAATAGGTTCGTTAGTCTGCGGCAGCCACTAGTTGGGTCGAACATCATTGCTCGGATTTTAATCTCTTTACGAACAAAGTCTTTTTGTACCATCTTTTTCTCGGTTGGTTTTGATTGGAGAATAAATTCCTTAAAATAGCTAGAAACACCATCTACTTTCAGAAGAGGGTAAGCCAATGTCACAACTCCAAAATCCGTATACGTTTTTCAAAGTTGCGAGGTAAATTTCCAAATCCTCAATAAAAATTTTCTGTTTTTAAAATAGTAGTATGGTAACTTCTATTTTTAAAGAAAAGGCGATTTTTTATCTACTTTTTAGAATTTTTAGGAGTCGTGTTTGAGGTTCTTTAAAAAAAGATAGTAAAATAGAGAATTCTGTAAAAAAATTACCGATTTACACACGAATATCTCCTGTTGAAAAAATAATAAGGACGATTCAAACTTTTAGATTGTCTAGCCCGTCAAATAATAAGAACGTGTACGCGACATGTTGGAATTGGAAAAGGTGAAAACTTTGTCATGACAAAAGAAGAAAAATTTAAACTCATAGAGAAATTTATAATCGAAAATCGAGAATCGCATTATCGACTTGCTTATAGTTATGTAAGAAACAAAGATACAGCACTCGATATTGTGCAAGACGCTATTGTGAAAGCTCTCAATTCGATTGATCGCCTAGACGACATCAATTTATTGAAAACGTGGTTTTACCGAATTGTCATTAACACATCGATTGATTTTATTCGAAAAAATAAACGTTCGATGGCAATGGATGATGAAGTGTTGAAAGTCTATTTGCCTCATTTAGAAAATGAACTGCATGATATGGATTTACAAGAAGCCATTGAACAACTTTCTCCAGAATACAAAACAGTGATTATTCTTCGGTTTTTTGAGGATTTAAAAATCGATACCATAGCAGAAATAACCGAACAAAATGTGAATACCGTTAAAACTAGACTGTATAGCGCCTTGAAAAAACTGCGCATTGAAATCGGAGGGGACCTTTGGTCATGAAAAAACTTGAGAAATTAAAAAAAGACTATGATGAAATTGAAATTCCATCAGAACTAGAAGGTCTTGTAAAGGACTCAATACGACAAGCAAAGTCAGCACAGAAAAAGCCAAGGCGTGCAAAAAAATGGTCTCTCGCCTCAGCTGCAGCAGCAGCCTTATTTGTTGGGAGCATCAATGTAAGTCCAGCATGGGCACAATCGATGTCATCGATTCCTGGACTTGGCGCGATTGTAGAAGTCTTCACCGTTCAAAAGGTAGCGATAGATGAAGAAACCTATCAAGCGAATCTTACGACACCTGCGATTGAAGGCTTAGAAAACAATGAGTTACAAAATTCGTTAAATGAAAAATACATTGAAGAAAATAAAGTGCTTTTAGAACAATTTGAACAAGAAGTTGCGGGCATGAAAGAGATTGGCGAGGGACACCTTGGAATTGATACAGGATATGAAGTCATCACTGACACAGAGCAATTGCTGTCCATTGCGCGTTATGAGGTTGAAATCGGTGGGTCATCTTCAATGACTATGAAGTATGACACAGTCGATAAAGAAAATAGTGTATTGATCACCTTGCCAAGTCTTTTCAAAGACGACCAGTACATTGATGTGATCAGTTTATATATTGCGGCTGAGATGAAACGACAAATGGCTGTGGATGAAGAAATTTCTTATTTTACTTCAGACGATATAACATCAGAATTTAGCACCATTAAACCGGATCAAAAATTTTATATCACTCCAACAAACAAATTGGTAATTGCATTTGATGAGTACGAAGTGGCAGCAGGGTATATGGGAGTTGTCACCTTTGAAATCCCGACTAATATAATTGATGATTTGTTAGTTAGCGACAAGTATATTAAATAGTTTCCTCCTATAGAAGCAGTAAGCGCATTTAATAGCTTACTGCTTCTATAATATAGTACTCAGTATTTTTAAAAAATTTTTGCGTAGTCCAAACTATTTGTAAGAAGTAGCCGTCTAACTATTTATAACCAATTAAAGGAGTCTTAATCTTGAACAGAAAAAAACTTAAACGTCGTTCTTTTTGGATCAATACGTTCCTCTTATTTTTTATCGGAATATTAACAATTTCTACATTTAGTTTAATGACAATGGCTACAAAGAAAGATAACGCTTCAACATCTGAAGCAAATAAAGTGACGGTACCAACTAAAATAATGTTCAACACATCTGAATCTGATATTCCAGGCATAAAAATTGTTACAGAAACATCAACTGATGCATCAGCTCCTTTTGTGCTTCAATATCCTCAAACTGAATATAGCACTCATAATAAAGCTGTTTTTCAATACATAGAAAGAGCGAAAGAAAATTATTTAACGAAAACACAGAATGGCAAAGTCGAAGGAGATTTGACGATTTCTTATGAAATCATCTCTCATTCTTCAAAAAAATATTCAATTGCGCTAACGACCAATCGAGTAATTGGGGAGGCTAGTGAACAACAAAGAATAGAATCGTTTCACTGGAATCTTGAAACAGGTGAAAATTTCACAATTAAGGATGTACTCGAGAACGATTCAAAACACCTAATGATGTTGTCCACGTTAGTACGTCACAATCTATACAATAATTCGACCTTATCAAACGAATTTTCTCAAGACAAAATTCGTTTAGAGACGCAACCAACTTGGGAAAACTTTGATCAATTCGTCGTTACAGATAAATCCATCACTTTTTATTTCGCTGAATCAGAAGAAGAAATAGGTCTTGTTAATTCTATAGTTACAACCATTCCATTAACTACTATAAATGAGTTGCTTGCTGAGCCATTCCAATTACTAATAGAAGAAGATGAAGTGACACAAGCACCTGCCGAGACAACGAAGAAAGTCGCTTTAACATTTGACGATGGACCCAATCCGAAAACAACTGTACAAATACTAGAGATATTAAACAAATATGATGCCAAGGCAACATTTTTTATGTTAGGGAATAGGGTGCAAGCCTATCCTGAAATCGCTAAACAAGTGCGAGAAGAAGGTCATGAAATCAGCAATCATTCATGGAATCATCCTGATTTAACAAAGCTAAGTACGGAAAAGGTGCAAAGAGAAATCCAGGATACCAATACAATTATTGAAATGGTTACAGGTGAAAAATCAACTAGCTTCAGACCGCCATACGGAGCAGTAAATGCGGCTGTTCGCCAACAAACAAATCTACCTATAGTTTTATGGGATGTAGATACGCTCGATTGGCAAGATCGTGATGCTCATCAATTACTCGTTAATGTAAAACGTGATGTAAAAGGTGGGAGCATCATTCTTATGCATGATATCCACCAATCTACAGCAGACGGACTTGATGCCGTTTTAGCTTATTTACAAAGTGAAGACTACACATTTGTAAAAGCTTCTGACTTGTAATAACCGCTTAACTAATAGAAGGAAAAGTAAAATATCTGTCGAAAAAAAGGAAGTAGCGAAAAGTGCTACTTCCTTTTTTAGAGGTAATTTTCCTTTTATTATGTTAGAAAGTGATTTTGCCGGGTATGTAAGTTTAATAATGAGAAAATTAAATGAGGGAGGAGACAATATGAAAGTAGATATTATTAAGCATTCTGAATGGGCAGATACAAAATTTACATTGCATTTAATCTCTCAAATTTTAGGGAAGATTAAATTAGTAACAGCTCATAAAGAACCTCAATGGGCACATGTCATGCTTCCGTTAACACCCAATGGGTTTACAACGGGTTTGTTATTTGCGGATGATGACCTTTTGCAGCTTGAGGTAGATGTCAAGAATAGTTTAATCTCTGTCAATGTCAATGGAACAACTGAAAACATTGTAATTGAAACGTCAAAATCCATTAAAAATTATTTTGACGAAATTTTTCATAGCATCCATTCACGAGGAGTCGATGTAATAATTAACCCGAAACCTCAAGAAATGGTGTACAAAAAATTATTAAACGAAGACGAAACACCGCTAACGTTTAATCAGAAAGATGCGGTAAGAGGATTAACTCTATTTCAATTAGTACTGCATGAACAAATGAAATTTATTGCTCCTATGCGTAGCCGAAAGATAAAACCAGCACTTTTTTGGGGAACTTTTGACGTCGCCATGCTCATTTTGCACGGAATTATGGAAGAGTTTCCTGAAGATCGCGTTATTGAAAAAGCGGCCTTTGATGAACATATGATTGAGTTTGGATTTTGGCTAGGCGATGATAATGTAGACACACCTTCTTTCTTTGTGTTGCCTTATCCATTTATCAACAAAGATTTGAATCATACTTCTATAAAGCCGGATGAAGCCTACTACGATGCAAATTTAAGCGAATACTTTTTAGATCTTGAAAGTGTCATGAAATCGGAAAATCCGAGCAAGACAGTTCAAGAATTTTTCAACTCAACTTTTGATGTGTTAAAAGTTGAGTTGAAATGGGATGATTGTTCCCATTACTTCATCCCATTGAAAATGAATTAGAGGAGGAATAAATAATGGAGATTAAAGCTGGAGAAAACAAATTTTATATTGGCAATGACTCGGTAGACCCGGACGCTGAGGTTCATTTTGTACCGACAGGACCTAAACTAATGATTATTGATCACACATATGTTAGCGAGAGTTTACGAGGACAAGGTGTAGGTGAGAAGCTTGTGAAAAAAGCGGTAGATTATGCACGACAACAAGATATACGAATTGTACCGCTTTGTCCGTTTGCTAAAAAAGAATTCTCGAGTCATCCAGAATATGAAGATGTTTTGGCTACTTAATAAGGATAGCTACACGCGAGAGCGACAATACACTTGTTTAAGGTAGCCAAATAAATTTGGCTACCTTTTATTTTAAAAAATAGTTAATTGAATCAATTTCATAAATCGCCCTTTTAAAAAAGTGTAGACGGTTTTTCGGACCATTTTTCCTGTTTTTAAAATTTAAGCGGCTGCTAAAGTACGGTTTCTAGCGACTTTCAAACGATCGCTCGCCAATCGGGACGCGTTGTAAATCAACGAAACGAGTTCAAAATGGACTTTCGCTTTCTTGCCTGTCCGGTGTCGAACATTATTCAAATCGAAATAC
>NZ_JASISN010000011.1:0-100981 GCF_030063085.1 Planococcus sp. S3-L1
TGGCGAGCGATCGTTTGAAAGTCGCTAGAAACCGTACTTTAGCAGCCGCTTAAATTTTAAAAACAGGAAAAATGGTCCGAAAAACCGTCTACACTTTTTTAAAAGGGCGATTTATGAAATTGATTCAGTTATATTAAATCTATTAAAGACTATAAGAAATTTGTGTATGATTCTGAGTTAAAGGATACTACTGAACCTGATTATAGTGAAGATAGAGAGTTTATTTGGAGTGTCACTGTATATGATGTATTAAATAATAAAGAGTTAAACAAATTAGTAGAATCATTGCATTTATTAAAATATGACGATTACGAAAAAGAAATTTATCTCCGAAGAAAAAAAATGAAAGATTTGCAATATTTTAGACTAGAAATAAATCATACTGGCGGTGGTATTCTAGCACGTATAAATTTCAAAAAACATTTTTATTTTAAAAAGCTTGAAATCAAATATACCCAAATTACCAATCAAACAGTTGCCATTGAATATAAGTTTAGTTTTATAAAAGCAATTGAAAAGTCAGAACGAAGGAAGTTTATATATGACAATATAAGTAACACTTATTTTACAGATTTCACTTCACAATATGATAATAGTAAAATTAAACACACAACTCCCAGTTATATACATCAAATAGAACGAGACTATTTAAGAGACATTTTTCAAGGTTTTATTGTTAAAAAATTATATTCGAATTTTGGTAAAACTTATAAATTACCATTGGGCTATACTTGTAATTATAAAAAAGACGGAAATAAAGAAGAAGAATTTAAAAATCCATTTTTAATGTTATCAATGTATAATAAAGAAAATGATTATTATATCCTAGTTGACATTATAGAAAAAAATACTCTCTATCAATTTTTTAGCAATAAAAATATACCAGACATTCCATTTTTAGATTTCTTTCAATATTTCGGGAATGAGTTCTATTACTATTTATTCAATGAGATAGAAAATACTGAGTTAAATAAGAAAGTAACTAAATATCTTTTAGGAAACTACAAAATAGTTAAGAAAAAAGATTATCTTTGGTTAGTAAATAAACTAAGGGCTTTAAGAGACAGCAATTTTAAACCACTAAACGATGGTTCTGAAAAGAAAAAGTGGGAAGTTCGATGGAGTGGAGAGATTGAAGAAAAAGAGTTTTTTACTGGAGATTTAATTACTCAAAAATACACTAAAATTTATGAAGAGTATTATGAATATATGAAAACCTTATACAGTGCTCAGAATGACTCAATAATTTTACATGTAGGGTTACTTACATTAATATCTACCGTTGTAGGAATAATAATTACACTAGTATTAAATTGACAAAATTCATTAATCCTTTAAGTCACATCTAAATGATGTGACTTTTTCTTAAATATTCGTGAAAGATTCTTCCTGACAGTATTGTAATGATATTCAGAAAGTTTTAAATCAATTTTAAGCTTAAATTCTTTACTGTCTGATTTCATTTTATATTCCTTTCTAATTTAGTAAATCTGAGTCTAAATTTACTTAATACAAAAACCTTTTTTTGATATTCGATTCTAAACAAAGGATTCGATAAAATTTAGTTATTAAAACTTATCTCCGAGAACTTCTATATATGACCATGAAATATATTTAGGTTGGATTCGTAAATCATTTTCTCCAATAGCTGGCAATCCTTCAATACCAGTTGTAATATTAATTTCGGTTTCTACACTTAGAGGATCAATATTTACATCCTTTTGAAGTTGTCTTGTATCAATAATGATGCCGTCATTATTCTTCACATTGATTTCAATAGTAATACTTGTAATGGTAAGATTTGTTCCGTTGTAAATATCAAAGAATGCCTCTCCATGTTCTAAAATGTGTTCATTTGTTTTTAATTTTGAGTATTCTTCTTTAGGTAAAGAAATATCGTAAATTTCAGAAGTAGCACCATCTTCATCTATATAAGTAGAATCACTTACAGAACTTTCGATAATAAATATGAACACAAAAAACATGCATATTATTAAGAAAGAAATTCCTACAATATACCATCTATTATGCGATAGTGGTTTCTTTATTCCTGTAGGATTGAAATTTGAGAAATCACTTCTAGGTTTATTTACTAATTTTTCTTTATAATGTAAGTTTTCCTTTCTAAGATTACGCATTCGTATCTCATCGTATTCAGTTCTTCTATAAGTATCAGATAAAACTTCATATGCCTCTTTAATTAAAATAAATTTTTTATCATCCACATTGGATAAATCAGGATGATACATTTTACTTAACTGCCTGTATGCCACTTTAATAATTTCTGGACTAGCTGTTGGACTTATTTGCAATACATCGTAATAGTCAACAAATCTCACTATTCATGCTCCCGTCTTTCTTTACTCAATACCATCTGTTTATAATATTCCATTTCAGATATTAGCATTGGTTCATGTGGTTTTTTATCAAAAACTTTATCTTGTGAGTTTTGAAGAATAATCATAAATAACAGTGGTAGGAGTAAACTTTTTAAAAGTATGTGTGGATCTTCTATTAACGATAATTTTTCACTGCCAAAGAAAACCATATGTTTTCTTGATAATGAATCTACTACTTTGTTTAAATCCTCTTTTTTTAATTCATACATCAAGTCATGTGCATATTTTCGTCTGATTTTATTGAATTCTCTATATGGTGCTATTTCATCTTTTGTAAATATACCGATAGCTACAAGCAAATCCAATTTCTGAGGGTATTGCATTCTGTTTAGATCGAAAACTGATGAGTCAAAGTATACAGTACTAATTAATCTTTCAATTTCGGTTTCAATTATTAATTGCCCTTTTAAAACTATCGTAAGTATAGATTCTTCTTTGTTGATAAGTTCATAGCTCCTAATCATAGCTGCAACAGCTTCTTCGTTAGAAATCATTCAACTTCCTCCTTAAATTCACTTTACATTTATACATAATTTTAACAGAAATTAGATTTATAAAACAAAAATAATCAGAATAAAAAAATTTATTATTGATTATTTGTTGGATAAAGGGAAGAACAGGTAAATATTTTACTTCCTGTTATATAACGAAACGATTTCGTTAGATTTTCAATTGAATAATTTAATGTTTATGAAATCCTTTATATAAGGTGCTTTAAGCTGCCTTAAATCTGAAAACTAATATTTTACAATATTTAATTGGTATTTATAAAGGTAGTATAATACAGCCTTTACTCGCATTGCATCGAGACTGATATCGAATGCTTTTATATAAAATCTTTATAAATAAGCATTTGAAACTTTTCTAAATACATAAAGAATTGTATGCTTTTAAATTTAATTCAGAATTTTCTATAAAGTGTGATAACATTACTTTTAAAAGGGAGGTAATATTATGTTGAAGGTGAAAAAAGTTTTATGGATATTAATAATTTTTATATTAGCTTTTACAATTCTAAATCCTAGTGTGTTTGCTAAAGGTAAAGAAGGCTTGGCGCATGTTGTTGAAGAACATACACAAAAAATAGCACAACTAGAGAAGGCAATAAAAAATTTAAGCGGTTCTAATGAAGATAAAGAGCAGTTAACACCAGAAGTTAAACAAGCGCTACTTAAAGAGGTTGGAAATATAATTAAACGAATGGACGATTCGAATAGGCCTGATGGAAATGCTGTTGATGTAATGAAGTATGAAATAGAAGAAATTGAGGATGAAAAAACTCTAAAAATATATACTGAAGGTTCTTATGATTGGACTACTGTTGGAGTTTATGACAATCCTGATGGGGCAGGGAGAAGTTTTGCAAGAGGTATTGTATTTAACTTTGATGGAATTGCTAAGATGTACGGAGTAGATTTAAAATATGAATTCTATGAGAATGGTGAGAGGATCACTGTATTCACTAACTTAAATTAAAGGAAGGTATTTTCAGAGGACTGTAATAGTCCTCTTTTTTTATACATAAAAATTATAAGAAATATAATATATTTAAGTTACACAACAAACTTCAATTAGATTGTGTCCAGAAGTTTCAACTTAAATACTAACAAAAAAAGTATCAAATATAACTCGAAACATATGCTACAAAAAGTCTATAAGTTGGTCTATAATATAAAGTATAGAAGATAATTAACTTATAGACAGGAGCGGATATGATGTCACTTATAGGATATGCAAGAGTATCGACAACTAGTCAAGAAAATGGATTAGAAACACAAAAGGCGTTGTTAGAAGAAGCGGGAGCAACTAAAATATTTCATGAGAAGTTAACGGGTACTAGCACAAAGGAAAGAGCAGCATTGAAGGAATGCTTAGATTATTTAAGAGATGGAGATACATTAGTGATAACTAAGATTGATCGGCTTGCACGTTCTATATTCGATTTAAATCAGATTGTAGATCAACTAAAAGATAGAGGTATCAACATAAAGTTTCTAAAAGAAAACATGTTATTCGAAGCTATTGGTCAATCTAACAGTTTAGGTACATTATTATTTAATATATTAGGTTCGTTCGCACAATTTGAGAGAGATTTGATAGTTGAACGGACAACGGAAGGAAGAGTAAGAGCAAAAGCACAAGGTAAACATATGGGAAGGAAGGCAAGCTTCTCTAAAAAATCAATGCAGAAAGCCTTAGAGCAATACAAAAACAGAGAAGAAAATAAGATGAGTGTATCTGATATCTTAAAATTAAATGGAATACCTAAAGCAACTTTCTATATTGAATTAAAGAAACATGACATTAAAGGATAGTAGCAAAGTAAAGGAGCAGTCAACTGACCGCTCCTATTTTATTTATCAATGAAATTACTTACTAAGCCTATAGTTTTTATATGTTATTAGTGGTATTCAGTATTGGTCTTTTGGTATTTGAGTTTAGAATTTTAGAATTTCAAAATTGAATCGGCAATAGTAGTTAGATTCAAATAGCTTAAGATATTTCTTTTATATCTTATATTAACCGCTTCTATGTGTGATCTATTCAAATATAGATTAAATTTTTAATTATCCACTCCATCTAAAACAGATAACAGTCTAGCGATTTAAGAAATTGTCAATTTAATAATTGTAAGAAGCAAATTTTTAAAAGTCCTTTAACCATTGTTCTTTAGAATGTTAAAAAATTTAAGAATGACTTATAGCTTAATTCTTCTTGTAGAATGAAAGGTAACGTAAACTTGCAGTAGTATAATAGTAGAGATAATTTAAATTCCCTCCGAATTCTAGATTTATTCGTAAGGAAATAGTTAAAATCAAAGTTTTTTTTGGAGTATCGACATGCGTTAAAGCCTTTGTACAAGGGGGTTTAGGAATGTCCTATATTTTTACATATTGAAGAATATTGAGTTTTTGAGAGGTTCTATTAATTTAGAGCTTCTTTTTTAATTTTTTTATTTGTTGGGATTGATCATGTGTTGAAAGTAGGAGGGTTTTATATGGGGAGGGGTAGAAAGCGATACTAAACAGTTTTTTCAAGCTGATAGGGGCATACCTGGCATAGAAACACACTAAAATTAAAGTAAATACGATTGGGAAAACTGAGAATATAAATAGAAAGCATAGACTTTTGATTTATTGATAATTTTAGTTTTTGAAATTGAGGAATTATGAGCAAATGGAATTAAATGCAGAGATGAAGAAAAACTAAGTCTTAAGCAATCGGAAACGGTTGCTTTTTATTGTTATAATAGGTGTAAAGCACTTATTGATAAATGGGGAGGGAATAGCATATTGAGCAAAAAAGTAGTCTTGTACACGAGGGTATCTACAAATAAGGAAGAACAAAAGAAATCTATTGCTAATCAAGAAGAAAGATACATTGATTACTGTAATTCAAGAGGTTATGACTTAATTAATATATATGCGGATGAAGGGTTAACAGGTACGAATGCTAGACGTATTAAATTTAAAGAAATGTTGTTAGATGCTGGATTGGATTATGAACGTAATGATCTAGGAACTGACATTTTTAGAGTGAGTAAAAGAAAACCGAAATTTGATTATATTCTTGTAAAAGATGCTACACGTTTTTCACGTTCTACTGAAATAGGAATCAGTGTAGTAGGACTTCTTAGAAGAAATGGTGTTTATGTAATTTTTGAAAATAGCGGTTTTACTACTGATGCTGAAGACTGGGATTTTAGAACAGGGTTGCTTTTTACAATTGCACAAACAGAAAGTTCCAACATGAGTAAGAGGATCAAGTTCTCAAAAAGACATAACGCTGAAAAAGGGAAGTATGCTCCCGCAAGAGTTCCATATGGATATACTAGAAATGAAAAAAATGAGATTGTAATTCATAAAGAACAAGCAGAAACAGTAAAATACGTTTTTGAACGTTATCTAGATGTTGGTGGTTCAATCATTTCTCAAGAGTTGAATATTAAAGGTGTTTTAAGTCAAACAGGTAAACTTTGGACTGATGATAAAGTAACTCGTATAATTCATAACCGAATTTATACTGGAACGGCTATAGTTGGAAAAAGCTATAAACAAAATGTAACAGATACGCAAAGGAGTAAAAATAGTGTCGATCAGTATATTGAAATTCCTAATGCGGTAGAACCAATTATAACAATTGAACAGTATGAAGAAGCTAATTTAATTAGAGAAAAGCGAGTGAACAAGAATAAAAAGGTTGGCAGAAAGCCAGCTAGAAATGATATTTATAATGAGAAACTGTTTTGTAGCAATTGTGGAAGCAGATTTGTCAGGCATCAGGGTTTTGGCGGTAAAACAAACTACATCTGCCAGAACAGAAGAAAGGGACTTGGTTGTAGGGTTAGAGGAATTTCAATTCAGAATTTAAATAACAGTTTAGCGGAGGTAGATTTAAAGTATTTATCTAATGCTATGGGGGATTCTTTCTATTATAAAGAGTTGCTCAATCTTTTGGCTAATCAAAAACTGAAATTGGCTAATACTAAGCTTGATATAAGAAAGCAGATCGATGTATTAGAAGACGAAATAGAAACGATATCAGATAAATTTGCTTTCCTTAAAGATACGGACAAAATGCATGCTAGGCTCGTAAAGAAAGTTGAGGATAGAGAAAATCAAATTACTGAACTTAATCAGCAATTTGGAAAGCTTAATATAGAATCTATAGAATATATTTTAGACAGAGTAGAAGAGAAAAAAATGATGATTGAACTTCTATCGACTTCTAAGTCTATAATAGTAGAAGATAAATTGAAGTTACTTCATAGAATTGAAATCGGTGATTATGAATTAGGCTTTCGATTTGCAATTCCTTCATTTGAGGAAGAAGTAGATTTATATAATAAGCTTTTTCCAATGTCTCCAATTAATTTAGCTATTCCATTTAAACCATTTACAGCAAGCTTCAGAAGGAACCATAAGTCTGCTAGAGAATACTGGGAAGAGTTAAATGGAAAAAGTTAATCAAAAGATCACTTTTTTAGAAGAGTGTTCAGAGAGATTTATTTTGTTAGACTTTAACTTTAATGCTGATTTTAAAAGAAGAGATTGGAGTGAGAAATTTGCCCAAACGAATTTCGGAACAAAAGAGCGAAGATGGAGCAACAGAAAAAGATAAGCGAGATTATTATAAAATAGCAGGTATAATAGTAATTTTATTAGCCTTTATATATCCTTTAGTTGTTCCAATTGTCTTTCCCTTCCTATCTAAATTTTATTCTAGTAATATGACGCTTAACCAATTGGCTGAAATAGGTAGTTTTTTAAATGGGACAACTGGAAGCCTTTTACTTTTGGCAAGTATTCTATTTATTCTTTCCACAATCGAGATACAACGAAAAGATCTAACAGTTCAGATGAAAGAACTAAGTTTAACGAACAAAACATTATCGCAGACTATGGAAGCACATGAAACGTCTAATAATATGTTTGGAGTGCAACAGTTTGAAAATACTTTTTTTAATCTCGTGGCTATGCATGGAACCCTTATTAATGATTTGAAAATGGAAGATGGAAGATATACTGGAAGAGAAGTGATAAATCAGCATTTTAGTAACATAAACACACAATTCAAGACTGCAAGTCTAAAAAGGTACTTTCACGATTATGTCCCAGAATTTTTATTTAAAGAAAATAAAGAAAGTATTTATTTAGAGTTTATTAAGACTATTGAGATTATCTATAAAGAAAACAAACGTAATTTTCCAATTCCTATAAGATCAAATATAGTTGACTTAGAAAGCCACGAACCCCATAAAGTTTTTAATCAACAACTAGAGTTTTTTGCTGATTACACGGATATGGCTTTACTCATGAATGAAATACCTCAGAATGAAATAATACAAGATTACAAAACAACTTTTTTGAACAATGGAGAAAACACATATAAAGTAGATGCTGTAGTTAGAACCAAAAATTACGATAATGGTATACTATCGAATTATTTAAAAAGTACATTTGCTATTTTAAAGTTTGTTGATCAAGCTAAAGCGGTTGATGATAAGGAAACATATATCGAATTTTTTGCTTCGCAGCTATCAGATCAAGAAAATTCTATCTTATTGTGTTACTCTAAAATTCTTAAGGATAAAGAAGTACAGGAATATTTTAATAAATATGCAGTCTTAAGATCTTCGAATTATGCAGATGGAGATATATTCTCTAATCAACTACTTAATTACACTTCAGCGACTCGCTGAAGTGTTTTTTAAAATTATAGGTTAAATAGTTGCAATTGCCTTCTTACTTACAGATGGTTCAAGGCCAAGTTGAATCTTATCGAATGGACTTAAAGGTAATTCCGACTTTGCCGCAGCTTGTATCAGCAGGTTATTTAAAAACTGGAGAAACCGATTGTCCAAATGGCGACGTGATAAGTATTGCAGTTGATGGGGTGGTGACATCTGCCAAACCTTAAAGAACGTGGGTTTACTTTACTAGAAATGTTGCTGGTGCTTACTGTCTTAATGACGATTGTTTCCATTCTGATTCCAAGCTACCAGGCTTTCACTACTCAAAAAGAAGAACAACAATTTTTTGATATTCTTCAACAAGATATCTATTATGCACAAAGTCAAAGTTATTCTTTAGGGAAAACGTCAAAAATTATTTTCAGGGAAGAGAAAGGGACGTACGAAATATTTACAGATCTTCAAATGGTCGTTGTGTCCAGAAAGATGCCAGTGTCGGTGTCTTTGAAGAAAACGAGTAACCTCACTGAAATTTATTTCAATTCAAATGGCTCAGTCGTTCAGTCTGGGACGTTCCGTTTTGCGACGAGTCGCGGAGAAAAGGCATTGGTGGTTCATCTTGGAAGAGGGAGAGTGGTGTTTTCTGAATGATAGAGGAGTTTCTTGGGCAGAAACTATGGTTAGCCTATCCATCGTATTCATCATTTTTGGTAGTTTACTTCCAGTGATGATAGGGGTTCAGCAAAGTCTCCAGGTAAAAAAAGAACGCGTTAGCGCTTATGAAACCTTACATGAAGCAGCAAGAGAAATCTCGACGGGTGTAATTCAAGGGCAGCGCGTCGTTAATGGCATTGTCTATAGTTGGCAAGTAACGGATCAGTTATGTGTTGATTATGCAGATTATAAAGGAGAGCGTGAACAACTATGCATCGATTAGTTCGGCTAGATGAAAAAGGATTTTCATTTTTGACAGCTATTTTTGATTTGCTGGTATTGCTGTTGATGCTGCCGCTAATTGTGTTGTTTTTCGGCTTCGCTATTGGTTTTGCGAAAGACTTGGATCCTCATAGAGCAGAATGGCAGCTTTTCGCGATTGATTTACAAAGTTATTTAAATCGTAGTGACTCGATTGAAATTATCAATGGAGGCAGTGGGATTCGTATTGCCCAAATGGGGGAGGAATTTGACATTGAACTCTACACGGATATGATTCGCAAACAAAAAAATAGAAAAGGTCACGAGGTGATGTTAACTCGTGTTCGTCAGAGTCACTTTTCGCTGGTCGGTAACAAGCTGAAGGTTCAGACCGAATTCTTGAGCGGAAACACGGAAGAGGCTGAATATGTTTTTACGCAACCTAAAAAATGAAAAAGGGGCTGTTTATCCAATTGCAATCGTCTTTTTCATGTTTGCTTTGCTGCTGTTATCTCATACCTTAGCGCTCTATTCCATCCAATATAAAACGTATGATGGTTTGGAAAATGCGCATAGACATGCTACGATACAACTACTAAAGGAATTTGAGCAAAATAAAATACCTGAGTAGAGGTAAGTATCGGGTGGGTAGGATGAACAGAATATATATGATTGGATTTATGGGCTGCGGAAAAAGCGCGGTCGGCAGAAGGCTAAGCTTTCTGCTAAAACTGCCCTTCTATGACATGGACAAGGAAATTGTTCGTCAGACAGGCAAAACGATTCCGGAAATCTTTGAAGAGCATGGCGAAGAATATTTTCGGGAACTAGAAACGCAATTTTTGCAAAATTTTAAAAATGATCATTGCATCATCTCTACAGGTGGTGGCGTCACCATGCGAAAAGCTAATCAAAAAATCATGAGAAACACAGGCTTGGTATTGTTTTTAGATGCGCCGTTTCGGGAAATTTGGCGGCGTATTCATAGGGATCCGAACCGTCCGATTGTCCGCCAATCGACTCGCGAAGAAATTGAGGAATTGCATAAAGCCCGCTATCGTGATTATAAGCAGACGGCGCATATCACGATTCGTACCGAATTTCGAACGTTACGACAAATTACACAATACGCTTCTTTTCAAGTAAAACGTTTAAAAGGCGAATGATTTGATTTTAATTAATCAAATCATTCGCCTTTTGTCCTATTAAAGAAAAAAGATTGCGCTTTCTGACGATCAATGTTAGGATATATTCAAAGTTATACTATTCTGTATAACGGTTTGGACCAATCAATTTTGATTTGGGCGGATGATTGTACGAGGAGAGAACGCGGAAGCGTCGCCGAAGGAGCAAATAACAGAAGTTATGAATCTCTCAGGCAAAAAGACTCGGACAGGACGCATCTCTGGAGAATGCTGCATGTCAGCTACCAACGAGGAAAGCCATTACGGTAAACTTTCAGGTTCCAGGACAGAGATTTCCCTTTATAGGGAAATCTCTGTCCTTTTTTCGTGCCCAGATGTCTCTTGGAACTGGCCGATAGGAAGTTGAGAAATAAGGAGGAAAATCATTGGCACAGTTAAAGCGTACACCTCTGTTTGAAACGTATTCGAAATATGGTGGCAAAACAATTGATTTTGGCGGTTGGGAACTGCCCGTGCAATTTTCGAGCATTAAAGAAGAACATGAAGCAGTTAGAACAAAAGTAGGTCTTTTTGATGTGTCACATATGGGTGAAATTTTTGTCACAGGAGCAGATAGTTTAGACTATCTTCAACACCTTGTCACAAATGATGTCTCTAAAATTCAAGATGGGCAAGCGCAATATACAGCAATGTGTTACGAAGACGGTGGCACAGTAGATGACTTGCTAATTTATAAGTTAGCAGATCAACATTATTTATTGGTTGTGAATGCCTCTAATATAGAGAAGGATTTTGAATGGATGGAAAAAGCGAAAACGGGTGACGTTATATTGGATAATGCCTCTGAACGCTATGGTTTATTGGCTCTGCAAGGTCCTTTAGCTGAAAAGGTACTTCAGCGTTTAACAGAAGAAAATCTTTCAGCCATTAAACCTTTCCGCTTTAAACAAGATATTGAAGTTGCGGGACAACAAGTGATTTTGTCGCGCACTGGTTACACGGGCGAAAATGGTTTTGAACTATACGCAGCTCCCGAATCTCTACTTGTTCTTTGGGATGAAATTTTGTCTGAAGGTGAACCAGAAGGTATTGTGCCTGTAGGTCTTGGTGCACGTGATACATTGCGCTTTGAAGCCTGCCTTGCTTTATACGGCCAAGAATTGACTAAAGACATAACGCCACTAGAAGCCGGTATTAATTTTGTTGTGAAATTGAAAAAAGAGCAAGATTTTATTGGTAAAAAAGCATTGACTGTTCAAAAAGAAGCAGGAGTGCCACGTAAATTAGTAGGTATTGAAATGATTGACAAAGGCATTCCGCGTCATGGCTATACGGTATATGCAGGAGATCAAAAAATTGGTGAAGTGACAACTGGTACTCAATCGCCAACACTTAAGAAGAATATCGGGTTAGCGCTAGTTTCAAGTGACTATGCTGAACTCGGAATTGAATTAGAAGTTGAAATTCGCGGCAAACGACTAAAAGCAACAACAGTACAAACGCCATTTTATAAACGATCCAACTAAATTTAACTTGAAAAGGGGACAGCGCTCAATGAAACATCGCTATTTACCAATGACGGCTCAAGACGAAAAAGAAATGCTGGAAACGATCGGCATCAACTCAATTGATGAATTATTCTCGGACATTCCAGAAAACGTGCGCTTTAAAGGTGAATACAACATTAAGGCCGCCAAATCAGAATCTTCGTTAACGAAAGAATTGGCACAGCTTGCTGCTCGAAATGCTGATACGAACCGCTATGCGTCGTTTTTAGGTGCAGGCGTCTATGACCATTACAAGCCAATTATTGTGGATCACGTTATTTCGCGCTCTGAGTTTTATACAGCATATACACCGTATCAGCCAGAAATCTCACAAGGGGAATTACAAGCTATTTTTGAATTCCAAACAATGATTAGTGAATTGACGGGCATGGATATTGCTAATTCGTCCATGTATGACGGCGGTACAGCGCTTGCCGAAGCGGGTATGCTTGCTGCAGGACACACAAAGCGCAAGAAAATCCTTGTGTCACGTGCAGTTCATCCGGAATCACGTGACGTTGTCCGTACGTATGCTCTTGGTCAGTCGATCGAAGTTATTGAGATTCCATTAAAAGATGGTCATACAGATTTAGACGCATTACAAGAAATGATGGATGAAAACGTTGCAACAGTGATGATTCAATACCCGAACTTTTTCGGACAGGTTGAAAACTTGAAAGAAATTGAGCCGATTGTTCACGCATCAGGCGCATTACTAGCTGTTTCTTCAAATCCATTAGCGCTTGGTGCATTAACTTCACCAGGTCAACTTGGGGCAGATATCACAGTAGGAGACGCACAGCCTTTTGGTATTCCTGAAGCATACGGCGGACCTCATTGTGGCTATTTCGCTGTAACAAAAAAATTAATGCGTAAAGTTCCAGGCCGTTTGGTCGGTGAAACAACAGACGAAGAAGGTCGTCGTGGCTTTGTTTTAACATTGCAGGCACGTGAACAGCATATTCGTCGTGATAAAGCGACATCAAATATTTGTTCAAACCAAGCGTTAAACGCATTAGCGGCTTCTGTTGCTATGACCGCACTTGGCAAAGTGGGGACGCAAGAAATTGCAAAACAAAATATTAAAAAGACACATTATATGAAACAACAATTGAAAAAAGCAGGTCTTGAAATTGCATTTGAAGGCGCACACTTTAACGAAGTCGTGGTTAAAACCGAAGAACCTGTTAAGCAGTTAAATGACCGCTTATTTGAAAAAGGCATGATCGGAGGCTATGACCTTGGGCTCAGCTTTGATGAATTTCAAGATCATATGCTAGTTGCGGTTACAGAACAACGAACTAGAGAAGAGATTGATGCATTCGTACAGGAAATTGCTGCAAAAGTGAAGGAAGCGGGGGCTACTCATGCATAAAGATAACCAAGCGTTAATTTTTGAACTGACTAAAGAAGGCCGCGTTGGTTATAGCTTGCCAACACTTGATGTACCTGAAATTGACTTGAGCGAATTATTACCGAACGATTTAATTCGGACACAAGCAGCAGAACTACCGGAAGTGTCAGAACTGGATATTATGCGTCACTATACAGCGCTATCGAACCGTAACCACGGGGTGGATTCTGGATTTTATCCACTAGGATCTTGCACAATGAAATACAATCCGAAAATCAACGAAACTATCGCTCGTTACCCAGGATTTGCTAATATTCATCCATTACAAGATGAGAAAACTGTTCAAGGTGCTCTTGCGTTGATGTTTGATCTTCAAGAGCATCTAAAAGAAATTACGGGTATGGATGAAGTTACTTTGCAGCCTGCTGCAGGTGCACATGGTGAGTGGACAGGATTAATGATGATTCGGGCTTATCACGAAGCACGTGGGGATTTTAAACGCACAAAAGTTATTGTTCCAGATTCAGCGCACGGCACAAACCCGGCGTCAGCAACTGTTGCCGGATTCGAAACCGTAACGGTAAAATCTAGCGATAAAGGTCTCGTAGATTTGGAAGACTTGAAGCGCGTTGTTGGGGATGACACAGCGGCATTGATGCTGACAAATCCGAATACGCTTGGCTTGTTTGAAGAACAAATTTTGGAAATGGCAGCTATTATTCACGAAGTCGGCGGTAAGCTTTATTATGACGGCGCTAACTTGAATGCAGTTATGTCAAAAGCACGTCCAGGAGACATGGGCTTTGACGTGGTTCACTTGAACTTACACAAAACCTTCACAGGACCCCACGGTGGTGGTGGACCTGGATCTGGCCCAGTTGGTGTGAAAAATGACTTGTTGCCATACTTACCAAAACCAGTATTAGTGAAAAAAGACGATGCTTATACGTTCGATTATGACCGTCCAGATTCAATCGGCCGTGTTAAGCCGTTCTACGGAAATTTCGGAATCAATGTGCGTGCTTATACGTATATTCGTTCTATGGGACCAGACGGCCTGAAGGCTGTAACAGAATACGCGGTATTAAATGCCAACTACATGATGCGCAGATTGCAGCCGCATTTTGATTTGCCATACGACCGTCATTGCAAGCATGAATTTGTTTTAAGTGGTCGTCGTCAAAAGAAACTGGGTGTTCGCACATTAGATATGGCGAAACGCTTACTTGACTTTGGCTATCACCCACCAACAATCTACTTCCCGTTAAATGTTGAAGAAGGCATGATGATCGAACCAACCGAAACAGAATCGAAAGAAACATTGGATGCTTTTATAGACGCGATGATTCAAATTGCGAAAGAAGTAGAAGAAAATCCAGAAATCGTTCAAAATGCACCACATACGACGGTGATCAATCGTCTAGATGAAACAAAAGCAGCACGTCATCCCGTGCTTCGCTACACGAAAGTCGAGTAAATTTTAAAAAGAAGGAGTTGTCTTAAAAGGTCGTGAAAAACGACTTTTTGAGTACAACCCTTTTTTCCTGCTGAAGAACAGTGTGTCAGCCGCTTTTTGTCTCACCCAGTCGAACCGTTTTCATTGTCATCAGCCATGTTGACTCTAAAAATAAAAAAAGCGTTCATTTCTATAAAATGGAAGAAAAAGTAGCACTTGCAGATAGATTGATGAGGTAGATTGGTGACAAATGTAAAATCAACGTAGAAAGTGCCTTCGGTCCCATCAAAAGCAATCGCCCATTTTGGAAATCTCATCTAAAAAATCCGGCAAAGTCGAAATCACCTTTAAGTCCAGTTGATAGGATTTAACTTGCTGTTGAAGCATCTGCACAAATGCTTCACACCCTTTTTCATCTACTGCTGATGATTGTTTCGTAACGCTTGGAATAGCGGTCGCAATTAGCACCGTAATCATCATCATATCTGAAGGTGATTTTAAAAACAGGCAGAGACTTAGGAGCCAGCCCTTTCTTTGCTTCTGACTATATAAGGTACAATCCCTTAAATAATTGCCTGGCCGGCGGGTGAGCTGCTTTCACAGCATATCCTCGTCAATATCTGTAATAAATATAAAAAGGCCTTCCAGCGATGTGGAAGGCCTTTTTAATGATTAGACTTTGGCTTTTATTTTGCCAGTCCATTGTTTGAATCCGCCTTGCAATTGGAACAATTGGTTATAGCCTTTTTTCTTTAGGAAAATGGCGACTCGTCCGCTGCGAGCTCCGTTCTGGTCGTATAAGTAGACCGGCTTGTCTTCGCGAATTTCCTTATAACGCTGGCGCAATTGTGATTGCGGAATATTGCGAGCTCCAAGGATATGACCTGCTGCAAAATCCTTTGGCTCGCGCACGTCGATTAATTGAGCTTTGCGGTAGCCTTCAATAAACTGTTCCTGTGTCAAGTTAGTGACAGTTTTTTTAATGCGAAAATAAGTAATCACCGCGTAAATGATGATGGCTAACAGTATTGCGATCGTAATATACAAAAATTCCAATGGTCTTGCCCCTTTCTACTCTTCTTTTATTATAAGAGAAGAGATGACGGATATTCAATGCCAATGTTACACTAATTATCGGAAATAGGAGGCGATCTTGTGAATTATCCGAAATGGGTTTTTATAAATTCAGGTGCGGGCACCCCTTCTTTTAATATGGCGCTCGATGAATCCTTGCTGACTTGGCATAGTGAAGGGCTTATTCCGCCGATCATTCGTTTTTATGGTTGGCAACCGGCAGCTCTTTCAATTGGTTACTTTCAAAAAGTAGAAAAGGAAATTGATATGGATGTTGTTAATCGATTAGGACTTGGTTTTGTGCGTCGTCCAACAGGGGGCAGAGGTGTACTTCATGAACATGAACTTACATACAGTATCATCGTCAGCGAAGATTATCCACAGATGCCAGAAACTGTTACAGAAGCTTATCGTGTACTGAGCGAAGGGTTATTGGAAGGCTTTAAAAACTTGGGGCTCGATGCTTATTTTTCGGTACCGGATACAGCTGAAAAGCGCGCTGACTTAAAAAAACCAAAATCTGCAGTTTGTTTTGATACGCCGAGCTGGTATGAGATGGTCGTCGAAGGTAAAAAAGTGGCAGGAAGTGCACAAACACGTCAAAAAGGTGTTATTCTACAGCATGGTGCGATTTTAATTGATTTGGATACCGAGAAACTGTTATCTGTTTTCAAATTTCCGAGTGAAGAAGCAAAAGAGCGCATGCGCATGAAGATACCTGAAAAAGCAGTGTCGATTAATTCACTACGAAAAACGCCAGCAACTGCTGAAGAATGCATTGCTGCCTTTAAAAAAGGGTTTGAGCAAGCTTTGTTTATCGATTTAGAGCCCTATGTGTTGACTGAGCAACAATTAGCAGAAGTCAAGGCTTTAGAGGAAAAAAAATACGCGAATCACGAGTGGAATTTCCGAGTGTGAGGTCTTTTGGCTCATTTTACCGAATTTAAAAGCTCGAAACCTTGGTAAATATAGCTTTATAAACTAACAGAATTCTATAAAAAAAACTTGTTATTGAAAATGAGTTTCAACATGTAGTATGATGGGAATCGAAGTAATACTATATATAGTATCCGACTCCATATAACATAAAGGAGGAATTGTCAAATGGTTTCCGCCACACAACAATCCCAGTATTCATTAAATGCATCAGCTTTAAACGAAGATATCAAAACCTTTCCGCAAGTACATGCCATCACTTCAGATATGAAGTTAACGCACAAAGGTGTCTCGCGTCTTGTTATGATTGATCGTTACTCTTTCAAAGATACAGAGAAAAAAACGCTCAAAGCGGGAGATTTTGTTGTATTAACTGTTAAAGAAGATCCGAAATTCCCAGCTCGTGGGCTAGGTTACATCGTTTCGATCGATAAAACTACGAACAAAGCGAAAGTTTGGATTGAGGAAGATTACAGAAGTGCAATCGACAATCCAGAAGAACAAGTAGCAGGCATTGTCAATCGTCCGATCGACGTGATTGAAAAGCCAATGGAAGTGTACTACGAGCAAATTGCGAAACGCAATGCAACAGGCCTTGCCTCAGTAGAAACAACTTCTGAAAAACGTCAAGAATGGTTTGAGAAATTTTATCAGCAATTGGTTAGCTTGAAATTCATTCCAGCTGGACGTGTTCTTTACGGAGCAGGAGCGGATACAGATGTAACGTATTTCAATTGTTACGTAATGCCGTTTGTTGCGGATTCACGCGAAGGTATTTCGGATCACCGTAAACAAGTGATGGAAATTATGAGCCGCGGTGGCGGTGTTGGTACGAACGGTTCGACTCTTCGTCCACGGAATACATTAGCACGTGGAGTTAACGGCAAATCATCAGGTTCTGTATCTTGGTTAGATGATATCGCGAAATTAACACATCTTGTTGAACAAGGTGGATCACGTCGCGGTGCGCAAATGATTATGCTTGCAGACTGGCATCCAGATATTGCGGAATTTATCATTTCAAAAATGCAAAACCCTCGTATTTTGCGTTATTTGATCGAAAACACGCAAGATGAGACGATTAAAAAACTGGCTCATGATAAATTGAAATTCAAACCGTTAACAGCCCAAGAAGAAGCGATGTTCCAAGGAATTTTGAACTACCGCACAATTCCTGGCATGGGCGGATTTAATGAAAAAATCATGCGTGATGCTGACACGAAGTTACGTGACGGTGGAACGTACTCTGTTCATAATGAAGAATTCTTAACCGGTGCAAATATTTCCGTTACGCTAACGAGTGATTTCATGACAGCTGTCGAAAATGATGCAGATTTTGATTTGCGTTTCCCAGCAGTCGAGTCGTACTCAAAAGAAGAAATGGCGATTTATAATGAGAAATGGCAAGAAGTGGGCGACGTTCGTGAATGGGAAAGTATGGGGCATGGTGTCCGCGTTTACCGTACGATGAAAGCTCGTGAGCTATGGAACTTGATCAATATTTGTGCGACATATTCAGCTGAACCAGGTATCTTCTTTATTGATAATGCCAATGAAAAAACCAATGCTGCAGCATACGGTCAAAAAGTTGTTGCGACAAACCCTTGTGGGGAACAGCCGTTAGCACCTTATTCGGTTTGTAACTTGGCTGCGGTTAATTTGGCGCAATTTGCAGATCCAAAAACGAAAATGGTTGATTTTGAAAGCTTGAAAGAAACAGTTCGCGTCGGTGTCCGCATGCAAGATAATGTTATTGACGCAACGCCATACTTCCTCGAAGAAAACCGAGTACAAGCACTTGGTGAGCGCCGTGTAGGTCTTGGCGTTATGGGATTAGCAGATTTGCTAATTTATTGCGATAAAGAATACGGATCACCAGAAGGCAATAAACTTGTTGATGAAATCTTCGAAACTATTGCTACAGCAGCATATGAAGTATCGACAAACTTAGCAGCAGAACGCGGTAGTTTCCCCTTCCTAGTTGGTAAGACGGACGAAGAGACAGTGGCACTTCGCAAAGCATTTACTGAAACTGGCTTTATGCAAGGTATGCCAGAACATGTTCGCGAAGCAATTCTTGAAAAAGGTATCCGTAATTCACATCTGTTGACGGTTGCGCCAACAGGGTCTACAGGAACGATGGTTGGTGTTTCAACGGGACTTGAGCCGTATTATTCATTTACTTACTACCGTAGCGGCCGACTTGGTAAATTTATTGAAGTCAAAGCTGATATCGTTGGAGAATATTTGAGAAATAATCCTGAAGTAAGCGAAGAAAACCTTCCAAAGGCATTTGTAACGTCAATGGACTTGGCTCCAGAAGCGCATGCTGATGTTCAATGCATTATTCAACGCTGGATTGATTCGTCTATCTCAAAAACTGTCAACGCACCACGCGGTTACACAGTAGAACAAGTAGAAGGCGTTTATGAGCGTTTGTATAAAGGTGGAGCAAAAGGCGGTACGGTCTATGTTGATGGCAGCCGTGATTCACAGGTTTTAACATTAAAAGCTGAAGACAATAACTTTGAAGAAGAGCAACAACCAGAAGAAACTGGCAAGCGTCCGATCGTTTTAATCGATACCATCCAGGATCTCCGTTCAACTAACGTTACTATCGGTTCTGAAGTGGGCGATACATGTCCAGTTTGCCGAAAAGGAACAGTAGAAGAAATGGGTGGCTGCAATACATGCACCAACTGTAACGCTCAACTTAAATGCGGATTGTAAAAATAATGAACGCGGTGGCTAACAAGCTACCGCGTTTTTTTATATTCTGTACCAAAACGCCGCTCTGCTGGTCTGTCTTATGCCCGTCGGACTTACACGGGTGCTTGAGCTTTTCTAAATAGTTGCTCGATTGTTCCGATATGTTAAAATAATTAAGAATGTAAAAGGGGAGGGGAAAGTTGAATGCGCGTGCTGATCTTGAACGGTCCTAACTTAAATCGTTTGGGCAAGAGAGAGAAAGAAGCTTATGGAACGTTTACGCTAGAAGAGTTAGAACAAGAATTAGTGGAATTTTCTAACCAACATCATATTGAATTGATTTGTCGGCAGTCGAATCACGAGGGAGAATTGATTGATTGGATTCACGGAGCAGGAGACGATGCATTATCAGGAATTGTATTGAACGCTGGTGCCTATACGCATACGAGCATCGCTATTCGAGATGCGATTGCCGCAATCAAAGTCCCTGTTATTGAAGTACATATATCAAATGTCCACAAACGTGAGGAGTTCCGCCATCATTCATACATCTCCCCAGTTACTTTCGGACAAATTGTTGGCTTTGGTCAGGATGTCTACAAATTAGCACTACAAGCATTGATCTTGAAACAAGAGAGAGGATGAAGATGTTGAAAATTCAAAAACTACGTACGGAAATGAACAGCCGAAATATTGAGGCACTGCTTATTACCAGTTCTTTTAACTTGCGCTATATTACTGGATTTACGGGAACAGCTGGACTGGCAATCGTGACACAGGAAAAGGCGGTTTTTATTACTGATTTTCGTTACACTGAGCAAGCCAATGATCAAGTTGAAGATTTTGTTGTTGTCCAAGCAGAAAAAAACTTGACTGACGAGGCAATCAAAACGGTTAAGTCGTTAGCTATTCAAACACTAGCTTTTGAACAAGATCATATGACTTATGCAACAGCTATGCAGTATAAATCCAAGATGGATATAGAATTACAACCTGTCAGCGATTTGGTTGAAAAAATTCGGATGGTCAAAACACCAGAAGAAATCACAATTTTAAAAGCAGCTGCTAAAATTGCAGATGATGCTTTTGAGCATATTTGCGGATTTATTCGTCCAGGATTGACAGAACTTGAAGTTTCTAATGAACTGGAATTTTTCATGAGAAAACAAGGAGCGACATCATCAAGTTTTGATATTATCGTTGCGTCTGGACTTCGTTCGGCATTGCCTCATGGCGTAGCTACAGATAAAATTATTGAAAAAGGTGACATGGTTACACTTGATTTCGGTGCTTTATACAATGGCTACATTTCAGATATTACCCGCACGGTTGCAGTCGGTCAGCCTTCAGAAAAAATGAAGGAAGTCTATGATGTGGTCTTGAAAGCACAAGAACTAGGTGTAGAGAAAATTGGTCCAGGTATGAGTGGGATAGAAGCGGATGCTATCGCACGAGATTATATTAAATCTAAAGGCTATGGCGACGCATTCGGCCATTCAACGGGTCATGGCATCGGTTTAGAAGTTCACGAAGGTCCGGGATTGTCTTTTAAATCAGAAACAATTCTTGACCCGAACATGGCTGTGACAGTAGAACCGGGAATTTATCTACCGGGAATTGGCGGAGTGCGCATTGAAGATGATATACTGATAACCGAGTCAGGAAATGAACGGTTGACTAACTCCACAAAAGAGCTACGCATTTTATAACAAACGGAGGAACTACTATGATTTCAGTAAACGATTTTAAGACAGGTGTCACAATTGAAGTAGACGGCGGAATTTGGCGCGTTATGGAATTCCAACATGTAAAACCAGGTAAAGGCGCAGCATTTGTGCGTTCAAAACTTCGCAACCTGCGTTCTGGAAGTGTCACTGAAAAGACATTCCGTGCAGGCGAAAAAGTCGCGAAAGCACAAATCGATAATAGCAAAATGCAGTATTTGTATGCTAATGGTGATATGCACGCATTTATGGATATGGAAACATACGATCAAATTGAATTGCCTGAAAAAAACATTGAATACGAATTGAAGTTTCTTCAAGAAAATATGGAAGTTCAAGTTATTCAATTTCAAGGCGAAGTATTAGGTGTTGAATTGCCGAATACGGTTGTTCTAGAAGTAGTTGAAACGGATCCAGGCATTAAAGGAGATACGGCAAGCGGTGGATCAAAACCAGCGAAATTGTCAACTGGCTTGTCTGTTCAAGTGCCGTTCTTCATCAACGAGGGCGATCACTTGATTATCAACACGACAGACTCGTCATACGTATCAAGAGCTCAATAACAAGCGGAAGGCCTCTATTGCTAGAGGCCTTTTTTTAAAAAGTCAGCTTAGCTATTTCAAAATAGAACGAAAAAGTCTAAAATAGAATAGAAATCAATTAACTACATATTAGGGGAGTAGGATGAATATGAAAATTCAAGAAATCCGCGAAATCATCAAATTGGTAGATGGGTCATCAATTGAAGAGTTCTCTTACGAATTTGAAGGCGTTAAAGTGAAAATGAAAAAAAATGGTTTGGGCACTGCTCAACAAACGCTTAACTCAGTAGCACAAACACCTCAACAACCAAAAGCGGTAGAAGCACCAAGTGCATCTGCACCGACAAAAGAGTCAGAAGCAGAAAGACTGGTATCACAAGAAACACCCGAAATTCCCGCTAGCAGCGATTCAGCGTATCACAAAATTCTTTCACCAATGGTCGGTACTTTCTATGAATCTCCATCTCCAGAGGAAGCGGCTTATGTACAAGTAGGATCTAAAGTTACTGCCGATCAAGTAGTGTGTATTGTTGAAGCGATGAAATTATTCAACGAAATCGAAGCAGAAGTGGATGGGGAAATTGCTGAAATACTTGTAAAAGATGGTCAGCTTGTCGAATACGGCCAACCTTTATTCCTCGTGAAAGCAAACTGAGGAAAGGGGAGATAGCGATGAAAAAAGTATTAATTGCAAACCGTGGGGAAATTGCGGTCCGGATTATTCGCGCTTGTAAAGAGATGGGCATTGAGACGGTCGCAGTATATTCAGAAGCAGATAAAGAAGCGCTTCATGTGGAACTTGCAGATGAGGCTTATTGCATCGGTCCAAAATTATCAAAAGATAGTTATTTGAACTTTTCAAATATCATGTCAGTTGCTAAGCTAACAAATTGTGATGGCATTCATCCAGGGTACGGATTTTTAGCTGAAAACGCGAGTTTTGCTGAATTATGCGAAGCTTGCGATATGATGTTTATCGGTCCAACAGCCGACGCTATTTCGCGTATGGGTACTAAAGACGTAGCCCGTGAAACGATGCGCAAAGCCGGTGTCCCTGTTGTTCCAGGTTCCACTGGTATTGTAGCTAGTGAAGAAGACGGCTTACGGATTGCAGATGAAATCGGATTTCCGGTCATCATTAAAGCAACTGCCGGCGGTGGTGGAAAAGGAATTCGTGTGGCCCGAACGCGCGAAGATTTTGTTGCAGGTCTGAAAATGACGCAAAAAGAAGCAGCAGCTGCTTTTGGCAATCCAGGCGTTTATATCGAGAAATTTATCGAAGATTTCCGTCATATTGAAATTCAAGTGTTAGCGGACTCACATGGCAATGCCATTCATTTAGGTGAGCGTGACTGTTCAATTCAGCGCCGCATGCAAAAATTAGTTGAAGAAGCGCCTTCACCGGCTTTGTCTCCTGAGTTGCGCGCAGAAATGGGCGATGCTGCAGTAAAAGCTGCTTTAGCCGTCAATTACCGTGGTGCTGGGACAGTTGAATTTATCTTTGACGCAGTTAACCAGAAATTTTACTTTATGGAAATGAACACACGCATTCAAGTAGAGCATCCAGTAACAGAAATGATTACAGGAATTGATTTGATTCAACAGCAATTAAAAGTTGCTTCGGGCGAAAAACTAGCTTATAAACAAAAAGATGTCGTTTTTAAGGGCTGGTCAATCGAATGCCGTATAAATGCGGAAAACCCAGCGAAAAACTTTATGCCTTCAGCAGGCAAAGTAGAGATGTACCTGCCCCCAGGTGGTATGGGCGTAAGAATAGATTCGGCTATGTACTCGGGATACAGCATTCCCCCGTATTATGATTCCATGGTTGCTAAACTGATTACTTTTGCTGATACGCGCGAAGAAGCGGTAGCGAAAATGAAACGCGCGTTAGATGAGTTTGTCATTGAAGGCGTGTTCACGACGATTCCATTCCATTCAAAATTAATGGATCACGAAGTATTCAAATCAGGCGATTTCAATACGAAATTCCTGGAAAAATACGACGTATTGGAATCTTAAAGGAGGAGCTTTGCAAATGGCAGAAAAAACAGCACCTTATGTACGGATGAAGTCTCATGGAGCACAAAATTTAGGTAACATCGAAGTGGCTCCAGAAGTTTTGGAGATCATTGCGAGCATTGCAGCGACAGATATTGAGGGTGTTGCAAGCATGCGTGGTAATTTTGCTTCTGATGTAGTTGAGCGGTTAGGCAAGAAAGTTCACGGCAAAGGCATCAAAACCGACTTGTCTGAAGAAGGACTAGCGATTGATGTTTATTGCGTCATTAACTATGGTGTATCAATTCCAAAGACAGCTTTAAAAATTCAAGAGCAGGTTCGTCAAACGCTTGAAAATATGACGTCGCTTCAAACACAAGAAGTGAATGTGCACATTACAGGCATTAACTTCGAGTCTCAAGCAACAGAATAGACAGCGAGGCTGTCCTGAAGCGCTAGCATTGGCTTCGGGACAGCCTCGTCTTTTTTGTCTGCTAAGCTCAGAATTTTGTTGTGTTGAACTATTGACCGAACATTTCAAACATGGAAGTTCAGTCTGAAAACCTGTATAATAAGAGGTAATTAGCTGTGAAAAGGAGACCGGACATATTATGAAACGACACGAAGCACGCGAAAAAGCGCTTCAGACCTTATTTCAACTTGAAGGCACTGAACTGACAATTGATGAGGCTATGGACCATGTAATGGCTGGAGAAAATGATAACTTCTATAGTTTATTAGTTCAAGGCACTTACAGCAATATGAAAAAAATTGATGAAAAATTAGTTGGACATTTGGAAAATTGGTCGTTAGAACGGTTACCAAAAATTGAACGAACAATTCTTCGCATGGCAATCTTTGAACTAGACCACATGGAAGATGCACCTGCACGTGTCATCATGAACGAAGCGATTGAACTGTGCAAAACTTTTGGAGACGATAAATCGAGCCGCTTTGTTAACGGCGTTCTTTCGAAATTTACAGACGAAACAGCAAATTAATTGGAGGAGTTAATATGACTGCAACATTGATTGATGGAAAAGCGGTAAGCCAGAAAGTTAAAATCCAGGTAAAAGAGCGCGTGGAAAAATTGGCACAGCAAGGCATCATCCCAGGACTTGCCGTTATATTGGTGGGAGAAAACGCCGCCTCTCTTACATATGTAAAAAACAAGAAAAAAACGTGTGAAGCACTTGGTATGCGTTCAGACCTTCATCAATATCCAGATACATTGACCGAGCAGGAACTGCTGACGAAAATTGAGGAGTTAAATCAAAATCCAGAAATTCACGGCATTCTTGTCCAACTGCCCTTGCCAAAACAAATTGATGAATTTAAAGTTATTTCAGCAATTAGTCCAGAAAAAGATGTCGATGGCTTCCACCCAATTTCGGTCGGTAATATGATGATTGGTAAAGAAGCTTTCCTACCGTGTACACCGCACGGCATAATGGAGCTACTAGCTCATTACAATATTGATCCAGCTGGCAAGCATGCAGTTGTAATTGGACGTAGCAATATCGTGGGCAAGCCAATTGGTCAGCTATTGCTTCAAAAAGATGCGACTGTGACTTACTGCCATTCCAAAACCAAAGATCTAGCGAGCATCACAGCACAAGCGGATATTTTGATTGCTGCTATCGGTAGAGCCAAGTTTATCGATCACACATTTATCAAACCAGATGCAGTTATTATTGATGTAGGAATGAACCGAGATGAAAACGGTAAATTGTGCGGGGATGTTGACTTTCAAGATGTTCAAGAAACAGCTGGCTTTGTAACTCCAGTTCCTGGTGGTGTCGGACCGATGACCATTGCGATGCTGATGGGAAATACACTACAGTCAGCGGAAAAAGGGTTATCAAAGACAAAATAAGCATAAGCATGTAAAATAAAGAGCAATAGGGCTGTTTTTCGAAAGAAAGACAGCTTTTTAAATTCACAGATAGGGGTTGAAAGTGTGTCAACCGACCCGTACTTAAGTGTCAAAGCCTTAACCAAATACATAAAAAAGAAGTTTGATGCCGATCCACATCTTCGCGATGTTTACGTCAAAGGTGAATTATCGAATGTTAAAATCCATACGAGCGGCCATATTTATTTCACATTAAAAGACAATGCCACACGATTACCAGGCGTCATGTTTTCAGCAAGTGCTAAGTCTGTTAAATTCAAGCCCGAAAGCGGCATGACAGTATTGATCCGTGGAGACGTTTCAGTTTACGAAGCATCGGGTCAATATCAATTGTATGCACAATCTATGCAAGTAGACGGCATTGGTGATTACTATTTAGCTTTTGAACAATTAAAAGAAAAGCTAGCCAAAGAAGGCTTGTTCGATGCACTTCATAAAAAACAACTGCCGCGTTTTCCGAAAAGAATTGCAGTAGTGACCGCTCAGACGGGAGCTGCTGTGCGCGATATTATTATTACCTTACATCGTCGTTATCCTTTAGCAGAGGTGGTATTGTATCCTACACTCGTACAAGGGGCAGGTGCAGTCCAATCCATAGTTCAGTCGATACAGGCGGCCAATACAAGCAATTATGACGTCTTAATCGTTGGTCGAGGTGGCGGTTCTATCGAGGATCTATGGGCTTTTAACGAAGAAGCAGTGGCGCGTGTTATTGTCGCTTCGAAAATTCCTATTATCTCAGCCATTGGTCACGAAACGGATACTACGATTGCTGATTTTGTGTCAGATCTACGAGCACCGACACCGACTGCCGCTGCCGAACTAGCCGTACCAAGTCAGGCAGAGCTGCTTGAGAAAATATCAAGCTATCGCAGTCGGATGTACCGGACCGTTTCTATCACGATCAGCCAGCAACAGAAAATGCTAGAACGATTAACTTCATCGTTTCCACTAGCTTACCCAGAACGTCTATACCGTCCATTTATAGAACGTATAGAGCGGGCTACGGACTCTCTGCAGCGTGAGTCTTTACAATATGTGAGTCGTTCAAAAGAACAATACCGCACGTTCGACCACCGATTAAAGTCGCGCATGCCCCTGCAACAAATTCGTCAGTCGGAGACAGATGTAACGGAACTTGGGAGAAGGCTTGATTATCAAGTAAACCAATTGCTAAAAGATCGCCAGCAACAGCTGTCCTCTTCTATTCGGACATTGGATGCGCTAAGTCCACTTAAGATTATGGACCGTGGCTATTCGATTCCTTATATAGAAGGAGCTGTAGTAAAAAGTGTAACGCAGGTAAAAAAAGGTGACAGTTTGACGATCGCAATGCAAGACGGTATGATCCAGGCAACTGTCAATGAAATAAATCCAGCAAGTAAAGGAGACGTAAACGATGGCTGAAAAGAAAATCATGTTTAACGATGCAATGGAACAATTGGAGGAAATTGTTCGTCAACTCGAACAGGGAGACGTTCCACTTGAACAAGCGCTTACCCTTTATCAAAAAGGGATGGAACTGTCAAAAGTATGCCACGATAAATTACAGAATGCAGAAAGTCAATTGGTGACAATGATGAAAGACGGCAAGGAAGTGCCAATCGACATAGAAATGGGCGGGAATGCCAAATGAATTTAACTGAATTTCGTACGCATTACGAACCACTTATCCAACAGGAAATGGCTCAACTAATTTTATCATTGCCGATTCCCGATTCGCTAAGAGAGTCGATGCATTATTCGTTGCAAGCAGGAGGAAAACGAATCCGTCCAATTCTTTTGCTGGCAGTTCTTCATGAGTTAAGCGGACAAGAACATCCCGATGCACTTAAAGTAGCGGCTGCAATTGAAATGATTCATACGTATTCATTGATTCATGACGATTTACCAAGTATGGATGATGACGATTTAAGACGGGGCATGCCAACAAACCATAAAGTATTTGGAGAAGCTGTAGCTATTCTTGCTGGAGATGCACTTTTAACTTATAGCTTCGGTATTGTTGCAAGGTTGTCGAACGTTTCAAGTGATGATAAAGTCCGTTTAATTGATTTGATGAGTGTTTCTGCGGGGGCTGAAGGAATGGTCGGCGGACAAGTATTAGATATTGAAGGTGAAGAAAAACAACTAACACTTGAAGAACTAGAGCAAGTACATCGCTTGAAAACGGGTGCTTTGTTAACGTATAGCATTTTAGCGGGTGGTATTTTAGCACAAGCTTCGAACGAAGAAATGGTAGCACTCAGTCAATTTGGTCAGCATCTTGGGCTTGCGTTCCAAATTCAAGACGATATTCTAGATGTTACGGGAACTTCTCAGGAACTTGGAAAAACTGCTGGAAAAGACGAGTCGAGCGATAAAAGTACCTATCCAGGCATATTGACATTGCCAAAAGCAAAGGAAAAGTTAGACTTTCATGCTTCTGAAGCGATCAATTCACTCGATAAGCTGATGGGAGAAAAAACATTGCTGTTACAACTGACAGACTTAATTGTTCAAAGAAAAAGCTGATTTCTAAGGCTCTGGTTTGTACAATCGCTGTAGACTGATATAATATGAACAGACAGTCTGAAGGAAAATTTTAAAAAAGGTGCGTGATGGCAATGGATCTACAATCGATTACTGGTCCATCTTTCTTAAAAGAGCTGAACACAAAACAGCTTGAAGTATTAAGTGAAGATATAAGACGGTTTCTAATAGAGAATTTATCAAGAACAGGTGGGCATATTGGTCCGAATCTTGGAGTAGTGGAACTAACGGTTGCGCTACACAAAGTATTCGATAGCCCATCAGACAAATTTATTTGGGATGTAGGGCACCAGTCATATGTCCACAAAATTTTAACAGGAAGAGCTAGCCAATTTGACACACTGCGTCAATTTAAAGGTCTTTGTGGATTTCCGAAACGCAATGAAAGCGACCATGACGTATGGGAAACTGGACATAGTTCGACGTCTCTATCAGCTGCAATGGGAATGGCAGCTGCTCGTGATATCAAAAAAACCGACAATTATGTAGTTCCAATTATTGGTGATGGAGCATTAACCGGTGGAATGGCTTTTGAAGCATTAAATCACATTGGTCATACGAAGACCGATATGATCGTTATTTTAAATGACAATGAAATGTCTATTGCTCCAAATGTTGGAGCAATGCACAGTATGCTTGGCCGTATGAGAACAGCTGGGAAGTACAACAAAGTCAAGGATGATTTGGAATATTTACTAAAAAAAGTACCGGCAGTCGGTGGCAGATTAGCCGCAACTGCTGAACGCGTAAAAGATTCTTTGAAATATTTAGTAGTTTCAGGAATGTTCTTTGAAGAAATGGGCTTTACGTATTTAGGGCCAATTGATGGACATGACATAGAAGAACTGGAAGAAAACTTACGTTACGCGAAGAAAACCAAAGGACCGGTTTTACTTCATGTCATAACGAAAAAAGGCAAAGGCTTTTTACCTGCTGAACAAGATACAATTGGAACATGGCATGGTACGGGTCCTTATAAAACGGAGACTGGTGATTTAGTAAAATCATCTTCAAAAGCGCCTTCATGGAGTGGTTTGGTAGCAGAAACTGTCCGTAAACTAGCACGCACAGACGAGCGCATTGTCGCAATTACACCGGCTATGCCAGTTGGTTCGAAATTAGAAGGATTCGCTTCTGAATTTCCTGACCGTATGTTTGATGTCGGAATTGCAGAACAGCATGCGACAACGATGGCGGCTGGACTTGCTACACAAGACATGAAGCCATTCTTAGCGATTTATTCAACGTTCTTACAACGTGCATACGATCAAGTCGTTCATGATATTTGTCGTCAAAATTTAAATGTCTTTATTGGAATTGATCGCTCAGGTCTTGTTGGAGCAGATGGTGAAACGCATCAAGGCGTTTTCGATATTGCATTCTTACGTCATTTGCCGAACATGGTCATTATGATGCCAAAAGACGAAAATGAAGGACAGCATATGGTGAAAACTGCTATTGATTATAATGGTGGCCCAATTGCGCTTCGTTATCCAAGAGGTAACGGCTTAGGTGTACCAATGGATACAGAACTTCACGCGTTGCCAATCGGTTCGTGGGAAGTGTTACAAAAAGGAACAGATGCTGTCATCTTAACGTTCGGTACGACCATTCCAATGGCTATGCGCGCAGCAGAACAATTACTCGAGCAAGGCATTTCGGTGGAAGTGGTAAATGCACGTTTCATTAAACCGATGGACGAGGCAATGCTCCACGAAGTCTTTAAACGTGACATTCCGGTCGTAACGATCGAAGAAGCGGTACTTCAAGGTGGCTTTGGTAGTGCCGTGTTAGAATTTGTACAAGAAAACCAGTACCGCGGATCGATTATTGACCGTTTAGGAATTCCGGATCACTTTATTGAACACGGAGACGTTGCTGAACTTATGGACGAAATTCATTTAAATAGCGATGAAGTCGTGCGTGTCATTAACAAGCGTGCGCAAGCCAAAAAGCAGGCAGGTTCGATTCCTCTATGATCAAGCCCAAAAAAGAACGTATAGATGTCTTGTTGGTTGAACAAGGCATCTGTGAAACACGTGAAAAAGCAAAACGAGCCATCATGGCTGGTATTATCTATTCTGGATCTGAACGCATGAATAAGCCTGGTGAAAAAATTTCAGTAGAATCTCCTTTGCAAATGAAAGGAAATGATTTGAAATATGTTAGCCGAGGCGGTTTAAAGCTTGAAAAAGCTTTAGAAAAGTTTGACTTATCAGTTGCCGACAAACTGATGCTTGATATAGGCTCTTCAACAGGGGGCTTCACTGATTGCGCTCTTCAAAACGGCGCTAAGCACTGCTATGCACTTGATGTTGGTTACAATCAGTTGGCATGGAAGATTAGGCAGGATGAGCGTGTGACTGTCATGGAACGCGTCAATTTCCGCCATTCCAAACCAGAAGATTTTAATCAAGGTCTGCCGGAATTTGCTACAATTGATGTCTCGTTTATTTCTTTGCGCATTATTTTTCCTGTGTTAAAACAAGTTTTGGTCCCAGGGGGCGACGTCATCGCACTGGTCAAACCTCAATTTGAAGCAGGTAGAGAAAATGTTGGGAAAAAAGGCATTATTCGCGACCCCCAAATACACCGTGATGTGTTAGTTAAAGTCGGAAAATTTGCAGTTGAAGCCGGTTTTCATGTGAAGAACATGTCGTTCTCACCGATTACTGGTGGAGAAGGTAATATTGAATTTTTATTTCACCTTCAATCGGCTATTGAAGGCACTGATATAGCAGGGGTTTCTGAGCAGTCCATCGATGAAACTGTCAAGACAGCACATGAATTACTATAAACACATTCCAAAAGGAATGTGTTTTCTTGTCTTGTGTATGAAATAGAGTTAGAATATTAGGTATATGGAATAATTATTCATTCAAGGGGGCACAACATGAATAAAGGACAGCGTCACATTAAAATACGCGATCTTATATCAAATCGCGAAATTGAAACACAAGATGAGTTGGTAGAACTACTAAAATCAGCGGGCTATGAAGTGACACAAGCAACTGTTTCACGTGATATAAAAGAATTGCATTTAGTAAAAGTACCGCTTCAAGATGGGCGTTACAAATACAGTTTGCCAGCTGATCAACGTTTTAACCCAATGCAAAAACTGCATCGTGCATTGACAGATGCTTTTGTTAGCATTGACGGAGCTAGCCATTTCTTAGTAATGAAAACTTTGCCAGGTAATGCTCATGCAATTGGCTCACTCATTGATCATTTGGACTGGGAAGAAATTCTTGGAACAATTTGTGGGGATGATACATGTCTTATTATTTGCCGAGATACCGAACAGCGTGAAATTTTAAAACAACGTTTAATCGAAATGCTTTAAGAAGAGGTGAGCGGATATGCTTCGGGAGTTAGATATACGCAATTTTGCTATTATTGATGCTTTGACAGTTAGCTTTTCTGAAGGATTGACTGTTTTGACTGGAGAAACCGGAGCCGGTAAATCCATTATTATCGATGCGGTTCATCTTTTAGCAGGTGGACGAGGAAGCCAAGAATTTATTCGTCATGGCGCTAAAAAGGCAGAAATCGAAGGCTTGTTTTCATTAGAAAATGAACAACACCCGGTATTTCGCAGATTAGAGGAATTCGGTATCACTTGGAGTGATGGCGATATTTTGTTGCGCAGAGAATTAAATGATAAAGGCAAAAATGTCTGTCGAATAAATGGTAAACTCGTTACCATTTCTATTTTACGTGAAGTTGGAGCTTCTCTAATTGATATTCACGGCCAACACGAAACACAGGAATTGATGGATGAAAAACAGCATCTTTACTTGCTCGATCAGTTTGCCGGTAGAAGCTTAGCGAAGTCAAAAGAAAGCTATAGCCACACATTTGATAAGTACACAAAATTAAAGCGAGAGTTTTCTTCTTATACTGAAAATGAGCAGCAAATTGCACAGCGTATTGATTTATTGACTTTCCAACTGCAAGAAATCGAAGCAGCGGAGTTGGTTATAGGAGAAGAAGAGGAATTTATTCAAGAACGTAAAAAATTACAAAATTTTAATAAGATATACGAGTCAATTTCTGCGGCGCACGAAGCAATTCAAGGAGAAAGCAAAGGACTGGATTGGATTGGATCCGCTATGTCTGAACTTGAACATGCAGCAGCAGTAGATGAAACTTTTATAGGGTCCTCTGAAACTTTATCCGGTGCTTTTTATTTAATCCAAGATACCGGTACGGAAATCAAGCGGATTTTAGATGATATGGAATTCGATCCGGGTAGATTAAATGAAATCGAGCAACGTTTAGCTGCTATTCAATCGTTAAAAAGAAAATACGGGACTTCTGTAGAAGACATTTTGCTGTATCATGAAAAGCAGACAGATGAATTGGATAAATTGGTTAACCGAGATCAGCGTTATCAATTAGATCAAGAAAAGTTAAAAGAATTAACTGAGGATTTGCGTGTGGAAGCGGAAGAGTTAACGATTCTTCGCAAAAAAGCAGCGAAAAGCCTAGGCAAAGCGATTATGGAGCAGTTAAAAGAATTACATATGGCAAAGGCATCGTTTGAAGTAAACTTTACCGTGTTGCCAAGCGGTCGATTTGATCGTCATGGTCATGATGCAATTACTTTTTACATTTCAACAAATCTTGGCGAACCGTTGAAACCTTTAACTAAAGTAGCATCGGGTGGGGAATTGTCCCGTATGATGTTGGCACTAAAAACCATCTTCTCTAAGCATCAAGGCATAACTTCCATTATATTCGACGAAGTGGATACAGGTGTTAGCGGTCGAGTGGCTCAGGCTATTGCTGAGAAAATTGCTGCTATCTCAGTCGATTCTCAAGTGCTTTGTATTTCCCATTTGCCTCAAGTAGCGGCGATGGCAGATCAGCATTTGTTTATTGAGAAAAAAGTCGACAAGCAACGAACAACCACTGCGGTGACCGAGCTTAATGGAAGAGAGCGAACGGAAGAAATGAGTCGTATGCTGTCAGGAGCTGAAATAACAGATCTGACTTTGCAACATGCGGAAGAATTGTTATCACTCGCGGCAGACCGTAAACTATTGATGAAATAAAGTTATAAAGACAGCCAGTAAGGGTAAAGAGAGTCAATTAAGAAGAAAAACAATCCTGCTAGAGTCAGTCACCAAGGAGAGAGAGTCGAATGAAAAAAATAAAAATCGCAATTGCAGATGATAATCGCGAATTGGTCGGACTGATGGAAGATTATTTAAATGCACAAGCTAACATGGAAGTAGTAAAAGTTGCTTATAACGGCAAAACTTGTATCGAAATGCTCCGAAATCACACAATTGATATCTTATTATTGGATATTATTATGCCTTATCTAGACGGCATAGCTGTTTTAGACGCTATCAAAGAAAATGAAGATTTACAGGGAATTGATGTAATTATGCTGTCTGCTTTTGGACAGGAATCGATCATGAGCCAGGCTGCGGAGTACGGAGCTTCCTATTTTATTATGAAACCTTTTGAGGTAGAACGCCTTGCAGTCCAGATTAATCATATTATGAATGCACGAACTGGTAGATCAAAGCAAACTGAAGACAAGCGAACGAAAGATGATTTGATTACGAATATGGTGAAAGATATTGGGATTCCACCTCATCTTAAAGGCTATCTTTATTTAAAAGAAGCCGTTTCGTTAGTACTGGAACAACCAGAAATATTAAATAAAGTCACTAAAGTATTATATCCGGGAATTGCTACTAAATTTGACACGACGTCGTCGAGGGTAGAAAGATCGATTCGCCATGCAATTGAGCAAGTCTGGAATCGTCATGAAACGGTCGATCATATCTCGAAAATTTTCGGCTACAGTGTAGCGCATTTAGAATCAAAACCAACTAATTCGGAATTTATTGCAATGGTCGCAGATAGTTTGCAGCTGAAAATGCGAGACGATTTATAATCGGAGAATTTATCGAAACTTTCTTGTCGCCAAAATGGCGGTAGGGAAGTTTTTTTAGTTAATTCTAAGCACATTTATGGTGTTTGTTGGAGTGAATTGGTAGGTTTAAAAAAAGCACAATAAAGGAAAAGGATAAGACATCGTTTTAAAAAAAAGAGAACTTTCTGAATGATTAAGAATGACGAGACCGGAAAATCAATGGAATGAAAAGAGGCGAGCGCAATTGCAATTGATTCGGCAAATTGATGACTATTTTTTAGGTAATGGTGAAGGAACTGTCACCGACCGGCTGTATTTTTATGGTGTTTATTGCGTTAGCATGTTGATTGCATTTTTTACGATGGCGTCGCTTTAAAAACCTACTATGATCCAATAGATAATCGACCGATGAGACTTTAATTCATCGGTTTTTTTGTTTTAAAGCTTACAATGTATTTTTTTACATAAGGAAGTATACGAAAACAGCAAAACCAAAAAAGTCAGTAAAACGGCAATGCTGTTAGTTTGCCCTAATAAATGATAAAATAGTGATGGAACTGCAAAGAAACGGCTAGTAGAATCGATAGTAAATTCGGTTTTACTCGTTTAGTGGATTTCAGAAATGGAAGAGGATGATTTTATTGTCTGAAGTCAAAGTGTATGCACACCGAGGCGCTTCAGGATATGCACTGGAAAATACATGGGACGCTTTTTTAAAGGCTTGTGAATTTGGTGTTGGGATTGAGCTTGATGTACAAATTACGAAAGACGGCGTTGTTGTTGTCTTTCATGATGACAACTTGCGGCGACTAACTGGTTTTAATGCGGATATTGAGGCACTTGCTTACGAAGACATAAAAGATCTTCGTGTCGGCAAAAAATGGATACGTCCATTTCAGCATTATCAAATCCCATTAGCGTATGAAGTGTTTCAATGGGCAAAAAAAAAGAACATTCCATTGAACGTTGAGTTAAAAGCATCATTTGTGAAAAATCCAAAAGGACCACAAATTCTTGCAGCTATGTTGGAAGGGATTAGGGATATCCATTTGTCTTCGTTTAATCCGCAATTGCTGGAAGAAATGAAGAAATTGATGCCTTCTACTGAAATGGCTCTGATTATTAAAAAGAATAAACAGCTGCCTTACGTGAAAGAAATGGAGTGGGTCGACAGTATTCATCTTCATAAACGCCTTCTTAATAAAGCTTTATGGGCCGATGTCCTAGAGTTGGACAAGAAAGTTCGGTTGTACGGAGTTTTAGGGTCGGAGTCGCTTATCACTCAACTTAATTCACAAACGGTTGGTATTATTACCAATTACCCAGATCGTGTTAAAAGAAAAATTGCGTCTCCCCTTTTTGGGTAGACGCAATTTTTTTATTTCTGGAATCTTTTTGAAACGGTCCCTTTTTTTCGATCGCGATTCAGTAGAAATCCGGCAAAAAAACCGATTCCTAGAACGACAAAAAGAGTGCCGAATGTAAACTGGAGCCAAAGAGCCGGAAAAGGCTCGAGCAATTTATTAAATAACGTATCACGCATTAATTTAATGCCATATGCCGCCATAATTCCAGGAATCAGCAAGATGATAAATGCCACTAGACGACCCATAATTCCACATCCTTCTGCTTCTATTGTTTCTAATTCTATTAAAGTTGTCAAGAAAACCTTCCTGATGTACGCTTAAAATATTATTGCAATTACTTGCATATTGGTGGAAGGGAGTTTGAATGAAATTGCAAACAGTATTAATTGTCGGCGGTGGTGTTGGAGGATCTGCTATTTTAAAGACTCTTCTTGAAACGGATTATTTAGACGTACATGGCGTCGTTGATTTACACATGGATGCGCCTGCTGTTTTAACTGCGCGGTCTCACGGTATTTCGGTTGCGGAGGATTACCGGAAATTCAATAAAGCGGATATTGATATTGTCTTTAATGTCACTGGAAGTGATTCTTTTTATCAAGAGCTAAAAACGTATTTTTTGAAAAAGACGGTTATCGTTCCTGGCAGTCTTGCAAATGTATTGGTTCGTTTGTTGGAAGAAAAAGAGCATTTTATTAATCGGTTAAGTAAAGAAAGTCGTAGAGAAAAAATCATTTTCAATTCAATAGAAGAAGGCATGATTGGTATTGATAAAACAAGCCATATTACATTTATCAATAAAAGTGCAGCGCGAATGCTTGAAGTGACAGTTGATGAAACACTCGGGAAGCATATTCACGAATTTATTTCCTTGAGTGAATTGCCAAGAATCTACGAAACGGGTCGCACCGAATTGAACAAAGAACTGCCGTTAGAAAATGGTTCGAGAATTGTTACTTCCCGGTTCCCAATGATTGGTGATGATGGAGAGATCATCGGTGCCTTTGCGGTGTTTAAAGATATTACGGAAGTGGTTGCGTTAGCAGAAGAAATAACAGATCTGAAAGAAGTGCAGACCATGTTAGAAGCCATTATCCAGTCGAGTGATGATGCTATATCCGTAGTAGATGAAAAGGGCAATGGATTGCTTGTAAATCCAGCGTATACACGAATTACTGGCTTGCAGATGAAGGATGTTATCGGTCAGCCGGCATCGGCAGATATCTCTGAAGGAGAAAGCATGCACTTAAAAGCACTGCAAACACGCAAGCCTGTACGCGGAGTTAATTTAAAAGTAGGTCCGTCAAACCGTGAAGTTATTGTTAACGTCGCACCCATTATCGTCGACAATAAGTTAAAAGGCAGTGTTGGCGTCATTCACGATACGACCGAAATTCGCTCCCTAATGAAAGAGCTAGATCGTGCTCGAAGTATTATTCGTACACTGGAATCGAAGTATACCTTTGATGACATCATCGGGTTGTCGTCAGAAATGCAATTATCTCTTCAACAAGCAAAATTAGCCGCACAAACTTTAGTGACCGTATTATTGCGCGGTGAGTCGGGGACTGGTAAAGAATTATTCGCACACGCCATCCACAGCGCTAGTGAGCGGAAATACAACAAATTCGTCCGCGTCAATTGCGCTGCGCTTTCAGAGGAACTGTTAGAAAGTGAACTTTTCGGTTATGAAGAAGGAGCCATTCCAGGTATTAAAACAGGAGAAAAGCGCGGATTGTTTGAAGAAGCCAATAATGGCAGTATCTTTTTAGATGAAATTGGTGAATTGTCATCGATGCTTCAAAGTAAATTGCTACGTGTACTACAAGAACATGAAACCTTGCGTATAGGTGGGAGTAAACCGATTCCTGTTAACGTGCGTGTGATTGCGTCGACAAATGCAAACATGGAAAAAGCATTGCTTGAAGGGAAGTTTCGTGAGGATTTGTATTATCGGTTAAACAGGATGCCGATTTTAATTCCGCCTTTGCGTAATCGAAAGCAAGACATTCCGAGAATTACTGGGCGTCTATTGTTGAAGTTAAATCAGGAGTACGGGCGCAGTGTTGAATCGATTTCTGACAAAGCCTTACAGTATTTGCGTGTCTATGATTGGCCAGGTAATGTCAGGGAACTGGAAAACGTACTGAGCCGTTCGATGATCTTCATGCAGATGAACGACCGTGTATTAACTGAAGAACACATCCCACTTAGTATGCTACGAGTTGCAGAAGCGAAAAACGAAGTACTCATTCAATCCTCCATGCCTTTGCAAGAACAATTGGATACTGTTGAACGAGGAATTTTACATCATGCTTTGAAACAGGCTAACGGCAATAAATCCAAAACGGCAAAACAATTAGAAATCTCTCTCCGAACCTTGTATTACAAATTAGAGAAATACGGGTTAATGCAATAGTTTTGCAAATTATTGCAGGGTTTTGCAATTAATTGCAATGTTTTACGTGCTAAAAAGCAAATAAAACGCTTTCATCTCTTATATATGACCATTTGTTCTGTTTTAATTAAGAAGAATGAGGTGAGCGGTAATGGCCACATTAAATCAGTTATTCGAGATGGTTTCGGATGAGTCTAATCATACGGTGGCTGTTGCAGCTGCTGCTGATGTGTCCGTTCTCAAAGCCGTAAGTATGGCTATCGAACGCAATATGGCTCATTTCCAACTATACGACAATGAATTGACTATAACAGCAATGCTAAGGGAGCATTTTCCTGAGCTGCTCAATCACCCTAAAGTTCAGTTGTGTCACGTTGATAGTTTGGAAATGGCTGCACAAGAAGCTGTAAAGTCCGTATTCAGGAATGATTCCGATATCTTGATGAAGGGTCAGATTGCGACAGCGGTACTGTTAAAGGCCGTACTAAATCCAACCTATGGTCTGCGGACGGGCTCGGTCATGTCTCATGTAGCTGTTTTTGAAGTCGCCGGGTTTGATCGGTTGATTTTTTTGACAGATGCAGGCATGAATATTAGTCCTGATTTACCTCAAAAAGTACAAATTATTCAAAATGCTGTTCAAATCGCGCGTTCAGTAGGTGTAGAATTACCAATCGTTGCACCACTTGCGGGGGTAGAAGTAATTAATCCGAATATGCAAGTGACACTAGACGCTGCAGCGCTTACTGCGATGAATCGGCGTGGCCAAATCAAAAATTGTATCGTAGACGGGCCATTTGCTCTCGACAATGCGATATCAGTAGATGCGGCCAAACATAAGCGAATAGCAGGAAACAATGCCGGAAACGCCGACATTTTACTTGTTCCAACTATTGAATCCGGAAATATCCTGTATAAATCGCTGGTCTTTTTTGCAAATGCCAAAGTCGGCAGTATTGTAGCTGGTGCTAAAGCGCCAATTGTTTTATCGTCGCGTGCTGATAGTGCAGACAGCAAACTGTATTCATTGGCTTTGGCCATTTGCTCATCATTAACGCTAAGAACATCTACTAGGGGGAATTAACAATGGAAATTTTCAACAGAATGGAACAACACGATTACGAACAATTAGTATTTTGCCAAGATAAAAGCTCGGGCCTTAAAGCTATTATTTGTATTCATGACACGACTCTAGGACCGGCACTTGGCGGTACGCGCATGTGGAATTATGCAACAGAAGAAGAAGCGATTGAAGATGCCATTCGTCTTGCTCGCGGAATGACTTACAAAAATGCTGCAGCAGGCCTTAACTTGGGTGGCGGAAAAACAGTTATTATCGGAGATCCATTGAAAGACAAAAACGAAGAAATGTTCCGTGCATTCGGACGTTTTATTCAAGGATTAAACGGGCGTTATATAACTGCTGAAGACGTTGGAACAACTGTTGCGGATATGGATTTAATCCACGAAGAAACAGATTTCGTAACAGGAATCTCGCCAGCATTTGGTTCTTCAGGTAATCCATCACCTGTTACAGCATACGGCGCTTATATTGGAATGAAAGCCGCGGCTTTAGAAGCATTTGGCGACGATTCTTTAGAAGGCAAAACAGTTGCAGTTCAAGGTGTTGGGAACGTCGCGTACCCACTTTGCGAATATCTTCACAAAGAAGGTGCGAAATTAATCGTTACAGATATTAACCAAGATGCTGTAAATCGGGCAGTAGAAGCATTCGGCGCAACAGCAGTTGCACCAAATGACATCTACTCACAAGAAGCAGATATTTTTGCACCGTGTGCAATGGGCGCAATCATCAACGATGATACGATTCCTCAATTAAAAGTAAAAGTAGTTGCTGGCTCTGCTAACAACCAATTAAAAGAAGAGCGTCACGGCGATGAGCTTGAAGCACGTGGTATCGTATATGCACCTGACTTTGTTATTAACTCAGGCGGTGTTATCAACGTTGCAGATGAATTATATGGTTACAACAATGAACGCGCGATGAAACGCGTTGAAACAATTTATGACAGCATCACGAAAATTTATGCAATTTCTAAACGTGATAACGTACCGAGTTACATCGCTGCAGACCGCATGGCTGAAGAGCGAATCGAACGCGTTCGCAATTCAAGAACTCAGTTTCTTAGAAATGAACACAATATTTTAAGCAGAAGATAATAAAGTAGAATAATCGAAAGAATTTTTTCTTCTATTCCGTTTCAGCCGCATGCTGCATGGCTCCCGTAAGAAGTCAGGCAAACTACGCCTGGCTTCTTGCTTCGTTAAGTCGGTTGTCGGAGATGGAAGAAAAAATCTATTAGTATAAGAAGAAATGAGGGAGCGACGTGCAAAGGCAGTCGAATCGGATCCTGGCCATTAATCCTGCCTCTACATCGACAAAAATTGGTGTTTTCGATAATGATATTTTGATTATGGAAAAAATGATACGCCACACCACAGAAGACCTAAGTAAATTTTCCAGTATTAACGACCAATATCTATTCAGAAAAAATACGATTTTGGAAGCGTTGGACGAAGAGGGTATGAATGTTTCTAATTTAGCCGCAGTTTGTGGCAGGGGCGGGTTATTACGTCCCATTGAAGGTGGAACTTATGAAGTTAACAGTGGAATGCTAGAAGATTTACGCGTAGGGTACTCAGGACAGCATGCTTCTAATCTAGGTGGCATTATTGCATTTGAAATTGCGGATGCACTGAATATACCCGCATTTATAGTAGATCCGGTCGTTGTTGACGAATTAGAGCCACTTGCACGTGTATCTGGATTTTCGTCAATTAAAAGAAAATCTATCTTTCATGCTCTCAATCAAAAAGCGGTTGCGCGTCGATGTGCTGAAAAAAGAGGACGTCGATACGAAGAGGTCAATTTAATTGTTGCGCATATGGGAAATGGCATAACAGTTGGCGCTCATCACAATGGTCGCGTTATTGATGTCAACAACGGTTTGCATGGTGATGGTCCGTTTAGTCCTGAACGTGCTGGAACGGTCCCAACAGGCGATTTGGTCGAACTATGCTTTTCTGGACATTACAGCCACCAAGAAATCATCAAGAAATTGGTGAGACAAAGTGGGTTATTCGCCTATTTGGGAACAAGTGATGTGGTCAAAGTAGAGCAGCGTATTGTTTCGGGAGATAAAAAAGCCGAATTGATCTATCACGCGATGGCGTATCAAATTGCGCGAGAAATTGGCGCAATCAGTGCGGTCTTAAAAGGCCAAGTAGATGCCATCATTTTAACGGGTGGCTTAGCATATGGCGAGAGCTTGGTAGAACTAATATCGGAACGGGTAAGTTGGATTGCCGATGTCGAAATTCAACCCGGTGAAAACGAACTTCAAGCATTAGCTGAAGGTGCAGCACGGGTATTAAATGGAGAAGAACGCGCAAAAGTCTATCCGTTTTAAGTAGTGGACAACAATGTAGCAAGAAATTGGAATAACGGTAGAACAGATAAAGGAGGATACAGCTATGGCTCAAAATTATGATGTTGTTATTTTAGGCGGTGGAACCGGCGGTTATGTAGCAGCAATACGCTCTGCGCAACTTGGATTGAAAACAGCAATCGTTGAAAAGAGTGAACTGGGTGGGACTTGCTTACATAGAGGTTGTATTCCGAGCAAAGCATTGCTTAGAAGTGCAGAAGTTTATTCGACGACTAAAAATCATGCAGCTGATTTTGGTGTTCAGACAGGTGAAGTTACACTAGACTTTGGACGTGTTCAGCAACGCAAACAAGGCATCGTCGACCAATTGCATGCAGGCGTGCAAGGATTGATGAAAAAAGGGAAAATTGATGTCTACGAGGGTATCGGTCGAATTCTTGGACCTTCTATTTTCTCACCAAATGCTGGAACCATTTCTGTTGAAATGAACAATGGTGAAGAAAATGAAATGTTAATTCCTAATAATGTTATTATCGCTACAGGTTCACGTCCGCGTACTTTGCCAGGATTAGCTGTTGATGGCAAGTTCGTTATGACTTCAGATGAAGCCTTGAAGATGGAAACTTTACCACAATCGATTCTAATTGTTGGTGGGGGTGTTATTGGTATCGAGTGGGCTTCAATGCTTAACGATTTTGGTGTGGACGTAACTGTTATTGAATATGCAGACCGTATCGTTCCAACAGAAGATAAAGATATCTCTAAAGAGATGTTGAAACTTTTGAAGAAAAAAGGCGTTAAGTTTGTGACAAGCGCAAAAGTAATGGCAGATACATTAGAAACAGGTGAAAATGGCGTTACCATTCAAGCAGAAATCAGTGGCAAAAACGAAAGTTTTTCTGCTGAAAAAATGCTAGTATCAGTCGGTCGTCAAGCAAATGTTGAAAATATTGGCATTGAAAACACGGACATTATTGTTGAAAAAGGGTTTATTCAAGTGAAGAAATCTTTCCAAACGAAAGAATCTCATATTTACGCAATTGGTGATGTCATTGGTGGTCTTCAATTAGCGCACGTTGCTTCACACGAAGGCATCACGGCAATCGAGCACATTAAAGGCAATAATCCACATGCAATTAACTATGACTTAGTGTCACGTTGCATTTATTCCAATCCAGAAGCAGCAAGTGTTGGTATTACAGAAGAGCAGGCAAAAGAAAAAGGTCATGAGGTAAAAGTTGGTAAATTTTCGTTCAAAGCAATTGGTAAAGCATTGGTTTACGGGGAATCTGATGGTTTCGTTAAAATTATCGCAGACAAAGAAACGAACGACATACTTGGCGTGCACATGATTGGGCCGCATGTAACCGATATGATTTCGGAAGCGGGTCTTGCAATGGTGTTAGATGCAACTCCGTGGGAAATTGCTGAAACAATTCATCCACACCCGACACTATCAGAAGTAATAGGCGAAGCGGCTTTGGCAGTTGATGGAAAAGCAATTCACAGTTAAAGGAGGAAAACATAATGGCTTCTAGACATGAAGAAATTGGTTTAACAAATGAAGATTTACTCAAAATGTATGAAACAATGTTGATGGCTCGACGTGTAGATGAACGGATGTGGCTATTAAACCGCGCAGGAAAAATTCCTTTCGTGATTTCGTGCCAAGGTCAAGAAGCAGCACAAGTAGGCGCTGCTTTTGCTCTTGATAATTCAAAAGATTATATCGCTCCTTACTATCGCGATATTGGTGTCGTCCTTCATTTTGGAATGACACCAAAAGATTTGATGCTGTCTGCTTTCGCTAAAGCAGAAGATCCAAACTCTGGTGGGCGCCAAATGCCTGGTCATTTTGGGCAAAAGAGTAACCGTATTTTGACAGGCTCTTCGCCTGTTACGACACAATTGCCTCACGCAGTGGGCGTTGCTTTAGCAGGAAAAATGAAGAAAAAAGATTTTATCACGTTTACGACGCTGGGTGAAGGATCTTCCAACCAAGGGGATTTCCACGAAGGCATGAACTTTGCCGGCGTTCACAAGTTACCAGTTATCATTATGGTCGAAAACAATAAATATGCAATTTCGGTGCCCGTTGAACGCCAGTTAGCTTGTAAAAACGTATCGGATCGAGCAATCGGCTATGGTATGCCAGGTGTAACAATCGATGGCAACGATCCGATTGAAGTATACAAACATGTTAAAGAAGCTGCTGATCGCGCACGCCGTGGCGAAGGACCAAGCCTGATAGAAACAGTTTGCGAACGAATGACAGCGCACTCGTCAGATGATGATCACCGCCAGTATCGCTCTGCGGATGAATTGGCTGCACAAAAATCAACAGATCCAATTTTGACATTTGGTGCTTATTTGAAAGAAAACGGTGTAATGAACGATGAACTTGAAAAAGAAATTAATGATCGCATCATGGTAATTGTCAATGAAGCAACGGATTATGCAGAAGAGGCACCATATGCAGAACCAGAGCACGCAATGAAGTATGTCTATGCCGAAGAAGGAGGAGACGAATAATGGCTATTATGTCTTATATTGATGCCATCACGCTTGCCATGAAAGAAGAAATGGAACGTGATGAAAACGTCTTTGTTCTCGGAGAAGATGTCGGTAAAAAAGGCGGCGTTTTTAAAGCGACTCAAGGTCTGTACGATCAGTTCGGTGAAGACCGTGTCTTAGATACACCTCTTGCAGAATCAGCGATTGCCGGTGTCGGCATTGGTGCAGCGATGTACGGATTACGCCCAATTGCAGAAATGCAATTTGCGGATTTCATCATGCCCGCTATCAACCAAATTATTTCGGAAGCTTCACGCATTCGTTACCGTTCAAATAACGACTGGACTTGTCCAATCGTTTTCCGCGCACCTTTTGGCGGTGGTGTTCATGGCGCACTTTATCATTCGCAGTCAGTAGAAGCAATATTCGCTAATCAGCCTGGGTTAAAAATCGTTATCCCGTCAACTCCATACGATGCAAAAGGCTTGTTAAAAGCAGCAATTCGCGATGAAGATCCGGTTATGTTTTTTGAGCACAAACGTGCATACCGTCTAATTAAAGGTGAAGTACCAGAAGAAGATTACACAATTGAAATTGGTAAAGCAGATGTGAAACGCGAAGGTGAAGATATTACAGTCATCACTTATGGTTTAGCAGTCCACTTTGCACTTCAAGCAGCAGAACGTCTAGCCGAAGATGGTATTTCTGCGCACATCCTTGATTTGCGCACAATTTATCCATTGGACAAAGAAGGCATTATCGAAGCTGCGAAAAAGACAGGTAAAGTTCTTCTAGTTACAGAAGACAATAAAGAAGGAAGTATCATCGGAGAAGTAGCAGCGATCATCGCTGAAAACTGCCTATTCGACCTAGATGCTCCGATTAAACGTCTAGCTGGACCTGATATCCCAGCAATGGCATATGCACCAACAATGGAGAAATTCTTCATGATCAACCCAGACAAAGTAGAAAAAGCAATGAGAGAACTAGCTGAATTTTAAAAAGAAAAGCGTAAGCGCCCATCTAGATTCGACGGGCGTAAGACACACTGGCGAAGCGGCGTTTTTTGCCGCACAGCCAGAGTGGCTTATGACCCTAGAATCTGGGCGCTGAAGCTAGACAAAAGAAAAGTTGAACCGGCCGCAAAGTCAGAGTGGCTTATGACCCTAGAATCTGGGCGCTGAAGCTAGACAAAAGAAAAGTTGAACCGGCCGCAAAGTCAGAGTGGCTTATTACTTAAAGAGTAAGAAACATAAAACCGAACAACAAGTAAAGGAGGAATTCCCTTGGCTATTGAAAACATCAAAATGCCCCAGCTGGGTGAAAGTGTCACAGAAGGCACCATTGAAAAATGGCTTGTCCAGCCAGGTGATCATGTAAATAAATATGATCCACTCGCTGAAGTTAATACAGATAAAGTGACAGCGGAAGTTCCATCATCGTTCACAGGAGTTGTTAAAGAATTAATTGCTTCAGAAGGTGAAACTCTAGCAGTCGGTGAAATTGTCTGCACGATTGAAACTGAAGGCGGCAACTCTGCACCTGTAAAAGAAGAAAAAAACGCACCTGACGAACAATCAGCAGCACCGTCAGCAGGCAAAAAAGAAGAAACAAAAACGGCAGCTCAACCTGCGAAACCAGCTGGCTCAAAAGGCCGTTATTCACCAGCTGTCTTGCGCTTGGCTCAAGACAACGATATCGACTTAACGCAAGTGGACGGTTCAGGAAACGAAGGCCGTATTACGCGTAAAGATTTAATGAAGTTGATTGACAGTGGAACTATTCCAAAAGCTGGAGATGTGCCTGCAGCACAGACACCAACGCAACAAGAACAACCGGCAGCTCAGCAAGCAATAGCAACTCCAGAAGCACCAAAAGCCGCACCTGCTCCAATCGAAAGTGCTCCGGGAGATATTGAAATTCCAGTCACGGGTGTTCGTAGAGCGATTGCAGCAAATATGCTGAAGAGTAAACACGAAGCACCGCACGCATGGATGATGATTGAAGTGGATGTTACGAACCTTGTTCAATACCGTGATTCGATCAAAGGCGAATTTAAGAAAAAAGAAGGCTTTAATATTACGTATTTTGCTTTCTTCGTAAAAGCTGTATCACAAGCTTTGAAAGAATTCCCAATGATGAACTCGATGTGGGCTGGAGATAAAATTATCCAGAAAAAAGATATCAATATTTCAATTGCAGTTGCTTCTGACAGTGCTTTGTTTGTTCCGGTTATCAGAAATTCTGATGAAAAATCGGTTAAAGGCATTGGCAAAGAAGTAAACGAATTGGCATTAAAAGCACGTTCAGGCAAAATAAAATCAGTTGATATGCAAGGTGGAACATTCACTGTAAACAATACAGGATCATTTGGTTCTGTTCAGTCAATGGGCATCATCAACCATCCGCAAGCAGCAATTATGCAAGTTGAGTCAATTGTTAAACGTCCGGTTATTATGGATAACGGAATGATTGCAGCGCGTGACATGGTGAACCTTTGTCTATCACTCGATCACCGTGTACTTGATGGTCTTGTTTGCGGTCAATTCTTGGCTCGCGTGAAAGAAATATTAGAGAATATGTCAAAAGAAAATACATCTGTTTACTAAGAAAAGCTGGAGTCTTCGGACTTCAAGCTTTTTTTGCTTTAATGTCGGCGTCGAGTCGGTTAAAATGGAGACAGATAGCCTTTGAGGAGGGAATAGTTTGACAATCGAATCGATGAAGAACATACAATTTCCAAAGCGTACATATAGTGAATGGCAGCATGCAGCTGTAAAAGCGATTAAAGGCAAACCTTTCGAGAAAACGTTGAAAACTTCAACAATCGAAGATATTACACTTGAACCGCTATACACCAAAAACATGCTCGATCAATTAGGGAGTTATGTACCGGCACAAGTTGGGGCTATCCAACATGGCAAATATCAGCCGAGTTGGTTGGTGGCACAAGAAGTGATGGCCGAGTCGGCAGAACAATATTTAACTTTGGTGAAAGACGATATACTTCGCGGAAATGAAACCGTTGTCTATACAGGATTCGGCAAATTTGATTGGACAGATGAGCAATTGAGTGAGTTGGCAGAATTGATCATCGAGAAACCGTTGTACTTTAAATTGACAAGTGACGATCAAGACATTTTGCGTGTTTTTGATTTTGTGGCACCGGAACAGCTAGCACACGTACAAGGTGTTGTTTTTTCTGAAGAAGCTGTGAAAGCCCCAGAAAACGTTCGGACTCAATTGGTAGATACCATTCCAATTCATCATGCTGGAGGAACAGCCGTACACGAACTAGGCGTTGCACTGAGTATTCTGTCAGAACGAATGGCAGAGAGTGATTTTTCGGAAACTGCTAAAAATACGTGGATTCGCTTTGCTGTAGATACACAATTCTTCCAAGAAATCGCAAAGTTGCGTGCATTCCGTGTATTATGGCAAGCTTTCAGTTCTGCTTTTGGAGAAGAAGCGCCGATGATTCCATTATTTACAGAAACGTCTGTCCGTTCTTACTCAAAGCTAGATCCTTATGTGAATTTATTGCGTGCAGGAAATTCCACATTTGCGGCTGTTCTTGGTGGAACAGATGCGCATACGGTCCATCCGCATGATTTTTTGACCAAACCGGATTTATCAAGTAGACGTATCGCGCGCAACGTCCAATTGGTCATAAAAGAAGAGGCTCATGTGTCTCATGTGGTGGATCCTTCAGCCGGCTCGTATTTTGTTGAAACTTTAACGAAAGAGTACGTAGAAGCTGGATGGAATTATTTCCTGGAAATCGAACAAGCAGGTGGCTATTCCGAAGTTATTAAATCAGGCTGGTTGACAGACGATATTCAAGCAAAATGGGTTGATCGAGAAAACAATACCGCAACGCGTCAACAGTCGCTGATTGGCACGAATATTTATGCCAATCCACAAGAACCCGTGAGAGACTCGAAAATAGGTGACAGTCACTTGGAATACATGACAGCTAAACGTTTGGCAACACCATTTGAAAATCTTCGTGCACAAAGTAAAGTAGTGAACTTGAAATCTGCAATCATTCTTCTCGAGCCAGTAAAGAACATAAAAGCACAAGTTGACTTTGTTTCAGGCTTTTTAGCAGTAGGGGGAATAGAGCCTCTAGTAAGTTCACATTTAGCGACGGCTAAAGAAATTAATCAATTTTTAGCAAATGAAGCGATTGATTATGGTGTGTTGTGTGGATCAAAAGAGGCAGTTGAGGCAGTTGTAACTGGATTGGATACAAAGGCGAGTATTGATCTCGCAGGTAGGTATCCAAAAGAACAGCTATCAGAGTGGGCACAATTTGGTATTAATGAAACGCTCTATTCGGGTAAGCATATGACTACAAAACTCGACAAAATTCTCGCTTTAGGAAAGGAGGCGTTCTAATGGCTAAACCCGATTTTTCAAAAGTAACGCTTGATCAATTAGCTACCGCGACTCAAACGGTCGAACAACAAAGCGTCTTTACAACAAATGAAGGAATTGCTATTAAGCCAGTTTATACGGCAAAAGATATCGATTTTCTAGAAGAAAGCATGCCAGGATTTGCTCCAAATGTTCGCGGTCCGTATCCAACGATGTACGTTTCGCGTCCTTGGACTGTGCGCCAGTACGCTGGATTTTCAACTGCAGAGGAAAGTAATGCCTTTTATCGTCGCAATTTAGCGATGGGGCAAAAAGGCTTATCCGTTGCTTTTGATTTGGCGACACACCGTGGCTATGACTCAGACCACGAGCGCGTTGTTGGAGACGTTGGTAAAGCAGGCGTTGCCATTGACAGCGTTGAAGACATGAAAATTTTGTTTGATGGCATTCCATTGGATCAGATGTCAGTATCTATGACGATGAATGGTGCAGTTGTGCCGATTATGGCGTTTTTTATTGTCGCAGCTGAAGAACAAGGTGTATCTCCTGACCAACTAGCGGGGACAATTCAAAATGATATTTTAAAGGAATATATGGTACGTAATACGTATATATATCCGCCAGCCATGTCGATGCAAATTATCGCAGATATTTTTAAATATACTTCAGATCATATGCCAAAATTTAATTCAATTTCGATTTCTGGTTATCATATTCAAGAAGCAGGCGCAACGGCAGATCTTGAACTAGCTTATACACTAGCAGACGGGCTTGAATACGTTCGGACAGGACTTGCGGCAGGCATAGATATCGATCATTTCGCACCGCGGTTGTCATTTTTCTGGGGCATTGGCATGAATTATTTCATGGAAATTGCAAAAATGCGTGCAGGACGAGAAATCTGGGCAAAAATGATGAAAACTTTCGATCCGAAAAATGACAAGGCATTGGCTTTGCGGACACATTCGCAAACATCAGGATGGAGTTTGACTGAGCAAGATCCGTTTAATAACGTCACACGCACATTGATCGAAGCCAATGCAGCGGCAATGGGTCATACGCAATCGCTTCATACGAATGCACTCGATGAAGCCATTGCCTTACCGACAGATTTTTCTGCAAGAATTGCCCGCAATACACAATTATTCCTTCAAGAAGAAACGATGATGACCAATGTTATCGATCCATGGGGCGGTTCTTACTACGTTGAAACCTTAACGAATGAATTAATGGAAAAAGCGTGGGAATTGATAGAAGAAGTTGAAGAACTAGGTGGAATGGCGAAAGCTATCGAAACGGGTTTACCTAAAATGCGTATTGAGGAAGCCGCAGCGAAAAAGCAGGCGCAAATCGATTCCAATGAAGAAGTCATTATTGGTGTCAACAAGTACCGTCTCGATCAAGAAGATCCGATCGATATTTTGAATATCGATAATACAATGGTTCGTAAAACGCAGATTGAACGATTAGATCGGATGAAAGCTGAGCGCGATAGTGACAAAGTTGCAACAGCTCTAGAAACATTGACCAAAGCAGCACAAAGCGGGAAAGACAATATTTTAGCTTGTGCCATTGAAGCGGCACGTCACCGCGCATCTCTTGGTGAAATCTCCGACGCCATTGAAAAAGCATCCGGAAGGCATAAGGCGGTGATTCGTTCAGTGAGTGGGGTTTATAGTTCAAATTTTTCAAATCAGCAAGAAATGGAAATCGTCAAAAAAATGACAGAAGACTTTATTGAGAATGAAGGGCGTCGTCCACGTATTTTAATTGCTAAAATGGGCCAAGACGGCCATGATCGCGGAGCAAAAGTTATTGCCACGGCATTTGCTGATTTGGGCTTTGACGTTGACATTGGCCCATTATTCCAAACACCAGCCGAAACAGCGCAACAAGCAGTGGAAAATGATGTTCACGTTATTGGTGTGAGTTCACTAGCAGCTGGACATATGACATTGGTTCCAGATTTAAAAGCAGAGCTTACGAAAATTGGACGAGAAGATATTTTGATTGTTGTTGGGGGAGTTATTCCCGCGCAAGATTATGAGTTTTTGCGCAACAATGGAGCTAGTGCTATTTTTGGTCCTGGAACAGTCATCCCAGTAGCGGCACAAAAAGTTATCGAAGAAATTTACGTGCGTTTAGGTTATGAGGAAGTGGCAGACTGATGAGCCATGAAAAAAATTTCAGACGTGTCATGGAAGGTGTTCATGAAGCGCATGACGGCATGAAACCTTTGCCACGGAAAAAGTTCAAGAAACCGGATACTGGAAATTTGGATATTGAAACCATTGCACGAGGCGTACAGAGCGGATCGCGGCTGTATCTTGGAAAAGCAATTACCTTACTTGAAAGCTCAAATCCAGAACATAAACAAAACGGTCAGGAATTGCTCAACCAATTGCTGCCGTTTACAGGCGACAGTCTGCGTATTGGCATTACCGGCGTACCCGGAGCTGGGAAAAGTACCTTTATTGAAACCTTTGGTGAAATGCTAACAAGTCTTGGCCACCGTGTTGCGGTACTGGCGATTGATCCAAGTTCATCGCTTACTGGTGGCAGTATTCTCGGAGACAAAACCCGTATGGAGGAGCTAGCGCGAAATCCGAATGCCTTTATCCGGCCGTCACCTACAGCCGGCACGCTTGGTGGTGTTCATAAAAAGACGCGCGAAACGATGTTACTCTGTGAAGCGGCAGGATACGATATAATTTTAGTGGAAACAGTCGGAGTTGGTCAAAGTGAAACTTTAGTTCGTGGTATGGTCGACATGTTCTTGTTATTAGTGTTGACAGGTGCTGGGGATGAATTACAGGGGATGAAAAAAGGGATATTGGAATTGGCAGATGCGATTGTCGTCCATAAAGCGGACGGAGATAATGTCCGACTGGCAAAACGAACAGTGGCAGAGTACAAGCAAATGCTGCATTTTCTGCAGCCGGCAACTGAAAGTTGGACAACTAGACCGATTGCTGCTTCTTCTGTAGAAAGTACGGGTATTCCAGGCGTTTGGGAAATGATTCAGGAATTTGAAATAGCAGTAAAAAATAGCGGGTTTTGGAAGCGGCGTCGTCAAGAACAAACAAAAGATTGGTTCCGTTCGATGATTACAGACGAGTTACATAGTCGCTTTTTTGACGATGTGAATCGCCGTCAATTGGTGACCGTGTTAGAAAAGCAAGTATTGAGCGATGAATTGACTGTAGCGCAGGCAATCGTCCGGCTTTTTGAGTAAGCTTTTTTTGCAAGTCGACAGAACAACTGCTATGATAAAAGAAGCAATAATAAGGAGTGGTATTTGATGAGCATGGATTTTAACTTCCTAATGAACGATATAGCAACACAAGCTCGCCAAGAATTGATTGATGGTGGATATACACAGCTCGAAACAGCTGAAGCTGTAAATGAAGCATTTTCACAAAAAGGAACTAGTCTTGTCATGATTAACTCGGTATGTGGATGTGCAGGCGGCATTGCTCGTCCAGCAGCGTTGCATTCGATTCACTACGATAAGCGTCCAGGTAGTTTGTTTACCGTTTTTGCTGGGCAAGATAAAGAAGCAACTGCTCAAGCACGCGCAATTTTCGGTGACGATCACTTACCGTCTTCGCCATCATTCGTTTTTATGAAAGACGGAAAAATGGTTGACGAGATCGGCCGTCATGAAATTGAAGGACATGATCCTATGTCTGTTATTACGCATATCCAAGCGATATTTGAACAGCATTGCGAAGAAGTTTAAAAAAGGTGCCTCTTTATGGAGGCATCTTTTTCATGTCTAAATTTGGAGGGGACAATGAAGCTAAATTTTAAGCCTTATTCAATTGGTTATCGTACGTTGAAAACCGCGCTAGGTGTAGCCGTTGCTATTTCGTTAGCTCAATTGCTCCAGCTTGATTATTATGTATCGGCTGGAATTTTAACGATTCTTTGTATACAACCGACGAAGAGAAAGTCGATTCGTGCAGCGTTTTCTCGGTTTATCGCCAGTTTGATTGGTATCCTTTATGCGTTCATCTTTTTTGAAGGGATTTCTTACCATCCTGTTATGATTGGTGTTCTCATTGTCCTCTTTATTCCTTTGTTGGTAACCTTACGTTTTCAAGATGGTTTTGTGTCAAGTGCCGTAATTTTGCTGCATATATACGATGCCAAAAATCTAGATATGGATTTGCTGACAAATGAATTGATTCTGATGCTTGTGGGTTTTGGTACAGCGTTGGTCGTCAATATGTACATGCCGAGCATTGAAAAAAAGCTGAAAAGCTATCGTTACGAAATTGAAAATCTATACGCCTCTATTTTTCGTGAAATTGTTATTTATTTGAGGGAAAGAGAATCTGTATGGAGCGGCAAAGAATTGATGGATGCCCGAAAGTTACTGGAAAAAGCAAAAGCGTTGGCGTATCAAGACGTTGAAAATCACATTAGACGCCATGAAAACAAATACTATCATTACTTTGAAATGCGTGAACAGCAACTTGAAATTATTGAGCGAATTTTACCGAAAATTACAGCGTTGCCAGTAATCGTGGATCAAACAGATTTGGTCGCTGACTTTCTGCAAGATTTGTCAGAGCACGTTCACTCAGGCAATACAGCGTATCGCTATATATCTAAATTAAATAAAGTCAAAGAAAACTTTGCTGCACTGCCACTACCTGACAGTCACGAAAAATTCCTCGCCATGGCGGAACTTTACCAAGTGATTCATGAAATGGAAACGTATTTGGAAATCAAGCAATCCTATAAAGGCTTTCAAACAAGAAAAACAGAAGCAGCCGGCTAACTCTATTCGTTTCCCAAAAATGAAAATCAAAAAGACAGCAAGAGCGATTTAGCTCTTGCTGTCTTTTAAAATCCATTAAAGAATAAAGCTCAAACCAAACATAAAGCTTGATAGTAGCATGATGCCAATCATCGCATAAACGATAAACTTGCGAAAAGCTGCATTTCTCATTAGTGGTAAACTCCTTTATCAATCAAATCCTTGAGGAAATCATATCATATATTGAGTAGAAGTTGAAGAGACACGCTACGGTTTTCCAAATATTCGCTAACAACTAGAGTTTTTAACAGCGAATCTGTACAATAAGAGAGAAGATAAAAAAGGAAGTGAAACTAGGATGAAAAAAGTAGATCATATCGGAATCGCAGTGCGGGATTTGAATGCTGTCCTTCCTTATTACACGGATACACTCGGACTGTCACTGATGAAAATCGAAGAAGTAGAGTCTCAGAAAGTACGCGTCGCATTTATCGATGCGGGAAATGTCAAACTAGAATTACTGGAACCGATGGATGAACAAAGTGCCATTTTCAAATTTTTAGAGAAAAAGGGTGAAGGCATTCACCATATTGCATTTGGTGTCGTCAATATTGAACAGCGAATGGAAGAACTGCGTGACAAAGGTGTCCAACTACTAAACGAACAGCCAAAGCCGGGTGCAGGTGGAGCAATGATAGCCTTTTTGCATCCGAAATCATCAAATGGGGTATTGTACGAACTTTGCGAAAAAGAGTGATTGGGAGTGGGGAAATGGATATTTACGAGAGAATCAATGAATTGTACGACCGTAAACGCGAGATCGAACTTGGTGGTGGCGAAGAGCGCATCAAAAAGCAGCACGATAAAGGCAAGCTGACAGCGCGTGAACGAATTGATTTATTAGTCGATGAGGGAACATTTGTTGAACTGAGCCCGTTTGTTGAACATCGCACAACCGATTTCGGTATGGCAGAAGGTCCTGGTGAAGGGGTAGTCACGGGGTACGGTAAAGTAAATGGCAGAGCGATTTACTTGTTTTCGCAGGACTTTACTGTTTTTGGTGGAGCTTTAGGGGAAATGCATGCGAAAAAAATTGCCAATGTCATGGATTTAGCTGCGCGAAACGGCGCACCTTTTATCGGGTTAAACGATTCCGGTGGTGCACGTATTCAAGAAGGTGTCTTGTCCCTAGATGGCTATGGCCAAATTTTTTATCGCAACTCGATTTATTCTGGAGTTATTCCGCAAATCTCTGTTATTATGGGACCTTCTGCAGGTGGCGCAGTTTATTCGCCAGCGATTACGGACTTTGTGTTTATGGTCGATAAAACGAGCCAAATGTTTATTACTGGACCGAAAGTCATTGAAACCGTTACTGGTGAGAAAATTTCCTCTGAAGACCTTGGAGGATCGAAAGTACATACAGCAATTAGCGGCAATGCGCACTTCCGTGGGGATTCAGAACAAAAAGTGCTGGAAATGGTACGTCAATTGATTAGCTATTTGCCGCAGAATAATACGGAAATGCCTCCACGTCTGGATGGTGGAGAAGAAGATGATTACCGTCCAGATTTAGCTGACGTCGTCCCTTTTGAAGCGATTCGGCCATATGACGTGCGTAAGGTAGTTGAGCAAGTTGTCGATAAAGACAGTTTCATGGAAGTGCAACCAGAATTTGCGCGTAACATTGTTATTGGCCTGGCACGCATCAAAGGGGAAACGGTTGGGTTAATCTGTAACCAACCGAAAGTCATGGCAGGCGGGCTTGATATCGATTCTTCTGATAAAGCAGCCCGTTTTATTCGCTTCTGTGATTCGTTTAATATTCCGCTGATTACATTTGAAGATGTTACAGGATTTTTCCCAGGTATTAAGCAAGAACACGGCGGTATTATCCGTCACGGAGCGAAAATTTTATATGCTTATTCAGAAGCAACTGTGCCTAAAATGACTGTGATCCTAAGAAAAGCATACGGCGGTGCTTACGTTGCACTTAACTCTAAATCTATCGGTGCAGATTTGGTTTATTCATGGCCAAATGCAGAAATTGCGGTTATGGGTCCAAATGGCGCAGCGAATATCATTTTTGCACGCGAAATCGCGGCAAGCGACAACCCAGAAGAAACGCGTGCAGCAAAAATTGAGGAATACCGTGTTAAGTTCGCGAATCCTTATGTTGCGGCTGCTCGTGGCATGGTCGATGATGTTATTGACCCACGCGAAACGCGCATCAAATTGATTCAAGCATTAGAAATGATGCGCAATAAAAAAGATACGCGTCCTGCAAAAAAACACGGCAATATGCCGCTGTAAGATATAGAAGGAGTGTTTTAGATGAATAGCGAAAGATTAATGGATGAATTTTTGGAATTGCTTCAAATTGATTCTGAAACAAAACACGAAGGCGTCATTTCTCTAATTTTAAAAACTAAGCTTGAAGCGATGGGTTTTCATGTTGTAATAGACAATACAGCTGAAGTTACAGGTCATGGTGCAGGTAATATTATTGCTACACTGCGGGGAACATTAAGTCATGTTGCGCCTATATATTTCACAGTTCACATGGACACCGTTACACCGGGAGTAGGTGTTAAACCTGAAATTCGTGACGGCTACGTTTATTCAGACGGCACGACGATTTTAGGTGCAGATGACAAAGCAGGTATTGCTGCTTTGTTTGAAATGATCCGGGTGCTTCAGGAACAGCAAATTGAGCATGGCGATATTCAATTGGTTATTACAGCTGGAGAAGAAAGTGGCTTGGTCGGTGCGAAAGAAATGGATCCTTCGCTATTAATTGCAAAATACGGCTATGCCGTAGACAGCGACGGTAAAGTTGGGGGTATTGTTACAGCTGCACCAAACCAAGCGAAATTGTGGACGACCATTTATGGGAAAACAGCACATGCTGGAATTGCACCAGAAAAAGGAATTTCAGCTATTAGTATTGCTGCAAAAGCGATTGCTAAAATGACCTTAGGCCGTATAGATGAAGAAACAACAGCAAATATCGGACATTTTGAAGGTGGCGGTGCTACTAATATTGTTTGTGATGAAGTCCATATTTTGTCAGAAGCACGTTCAATTAGCGAAGACAAACTAGCTGCACAAACTATCCACATGGAAACTGTTTTTGAACAAGTAGCAGAAAACCTAGGTGGACGTGCAAAAACAGAAGTTAAACTAATGTATCCAGGATTCTACTTTGATGACATGGATCCAGTTGTTGAAATTGCTCAAAAAGCAGCAGCTAAAATCGGTCGTCCGTCGCCAATCCTAACAAGTGGAGGCGGTAGTGATGCTAATATTTTCAACGGTTTTGGTGTCCCTACTGTTAACTTATGTGTAGGCTATGAAGAAATCCATACAAAAAATGAACGGATGCCAATCGAAGAACTTGAAAAATTGACGGAATTACTCGTTGAAATTGTTAAAGAATCAACTACCAACTAACTAATAGAAGCTTCACAGAAAAGAGAGAACAGGATGTATGTTCTCTCTTTTTTTGATACACTGAAAAGAAAAGAAAAGTGGAGAGCGCTTTATGGCTAGCCGAGTTATTTTTCATATTGATATGAATAGTTTTTATGCTTCCGTTGAACAATCACACAATCCGGAACTAAAAGGCAAAGCGATTGCTATTGCTGGAAATCCCAAAGAACGTAAAGGCATTATCGTTACGTGTTCCTACGAAGCGAGAGCCTATGGCATTTACACGACGATGCAAGTACATGAAGCCAAACGTAAGTTTCCTGGACTTTTAGTATTGCCACCGAATTTTGAACGTTACCGGACAGCCTCTAAAGCAATGTTCGAGATTTTGCGTTCCTATACGGAGATGGTCGAACCCGTATCGATTGACGAGGGCTATGTGGACGTCACGGAATTGACACAACAACAGCATGCACTTGAAATTGCTAAAAACATTCAACAACGTTTGCTTGCCGAATTAGACTTGCCTTGCTCTATTGGCATTGCTCCTAATAAATTTTTAGCCAAAACGGCTTCCGATATGAAAAAACCGATGGGCATTACGATATTGCGAAAACGCGATATTCAAACTTTACTATGGCCAAATCCCGTCATTGATATGCATGGTATTGGTGACAGTACAGCAACGAGGCTAAAAAATTTGAAAATCGAAACGATCGGTGAGTTGGCTCTAGCAAATGAAGGGTTGATTAAAGAAAAGATGGGTAAAAATGGAGTTCGCCTGCAGGCACGTGCCAATGGTATCGATGACCGTCAAGTTGATCCCGATTCGATTTATGATACAAAAAGTGTGGGTACGTCAACTACCCTACCGGTAGATGAAACAGATGAACAAAATTTAAAAGCCTTATTTCGTCAGCTCAGTGAAAAAGTGGCTAACCGTCTAGAAGCTAAAGAATTAGCGGGTCCCACCGTCAGCATTCAAACCCGCAGCTCTGATTGGAAAAACAGAACGCGCAGCGTTACGCTAAACAACACGGTTTGGAAAGCCGATGATATTCACCGCAATGCATGGCAATTGTTTACGAAGCATTGGAACGGTGAGCCTTTGCGGCTGATTGGCGTGACGGTGTCGAATGTGGCTGCTAAAGTCGATATGACAGAACAATTGTCGATTTTCAATTTCCAAGAACATGCTAAAGAAGAACCCATCCTCGATTTGATGGCTAAACTGGAAAGTCGTTTTGGGAAAAGTGTCTTAACACGAGGAACAAAAATAAAAAAAGCAAACTACGATTCCCAAACAAGCTTTAGTAAAGATTTTCTTGACGATCATGAACATGACAGAAAGTAGGAGACATATGCAATTATTATTTCTTGGTACCGGTGCTGGAATGCCTTCTAAACAACGTAATACTTCTGCATTAGTACTAAAATTGCTGGAAGAAAGGGGAACTGTTTGGTTATTTGACTGCGGAGAAGCGACGCAGCACCAAATTCTCCATACAACCATTAAGCCGCGCAAAATCGAAAAAATCTTTATTACTCATATGCATGGAGATCATATTTTCGGCTTGCCTGGCCTTCTTGGGTCTCGGTCATTCCAAGGAGGGGATGAAGCACTTGAAATTTATGGTCCCTCGGGAATTAAAGAATACATCGAAATGACGTTAAAATTGAGTCGTACGCATTTAACTTACTCGGTTGTTTATCATGAATTAGTAGAAGGTTTGTTATTTGAGGATGAGCTAATGACAGTAGAAACCCGGTTGCTAGATCATGTTATTCCGTCCTATGGTTTTAGAATTACCCAAAAACCATTGCCGCCGAAGTTACTTATTAACAAAGCACTAGCTCTTGGTGTTCCAAAAGGTCCGTTACTAGCGAAGTTAAAAAATGGGGAAGATGTGGAAACCCTTACTGGTCAATTAGTCCGTAGTGAAGATGTAACTGAGCCAGAAGAGCGAGGATTTGTTGTTGCAATTCTGGGAGATACGCGGTTTTGTCACGCTGCTGTCGAGTTGAGTCAAGGGGCTGATGTTTTAGTGCATGAGGCAACCTTCGATGGAACTGCTAAAAAGATGGCTGGCGAATATGGCCATTCAACCGTATATGATGCTGCTAAAACAGCTCGTTTAGCTGGTGCTACTACATTAATCATGAATCATATTAGTGCACGTTTTTTACCAGAAGACGACAAATTTTTGTTGAAACAAATGAGGGAAATACAGCCACATGGATTTATCGCTCACGATTTTTTAGAGTTGGAATGGCTACAGCACGCTAAAAAAATTAGGAAAAAACAGCCAAGTCATTCCTAGGGAATGGCTTTTTTTGGTTAATGATAAAATTATTTTTGGAAATAATAGAACATACGTTCTTTTTGTGTTAAAATAAAGTTACAGTTGTATGAGGGCGGTTTGGCCATTCCCGTTGAAAGGGGGTGGTATCATGACCATCACAGAATCATTCGGTCTCGTTTTTGCGAGTATCGGATTAACGATCAGCGCGTTAACACTTGTCGTTTCCATGATTTTGGTCATTAACAAAAAAAAATAACCGTCCCATGTGGCGTGGAATGACGGTTATTTTTAAGCCTATATTCCAGCCAACCGCTCTCGTGGCGGCATACAGCTGGCCGAATGCGAAAGCATTCGGTTTTTTACGTTATCTTAAGTATACTAAATCTGAAGTATTTTGCAACCGCCTTATACCCAACCACGTTCATACGGCACTGGAGCGGTGATTTCCGCTTTAAGTTCTTTAGCAGCAGTATATGCCCAATAAGGGTCGCGAAGCAGCTCACGTGCCAGGAAGACCATATCTGCACGCTCATTTTGGAGAATCTCTTCTGCTTGCAACGGACTAGTGATCAAGCCAACTGCACCAGTCGCAATTGGTGTGAGCTTTTTGATGGTTTCTGCAAATGGTACTTGGTAGCCAGGGAATACCGATATGCGGGCTGGTACCACAGCACCAGAACTAACATCGATTAAATCGACGCCTTGCTGTTTCATCCATTGCGACATTTCTACATATTGCTCTGGTGTCATGCCCCCATCACTGTAATCGTGCGCAGAAATTCGAACGAATAGCGGGCCATTCCATATTTCATTGACAACATCTATGACTTGTTTCAAAAGACGATAACGGTTTTCAGCGTTACCGCCGTATAAGTCGCTCCGTTTATTGATTAAAGGAGACAAGAATTGGTTGATTAAGTATCCATGTGCTGCATGAATTTCGATGACATCGAATCCGGCTTTTTTCGCGCGGATCGCTCCGTTTTTAAACGCTTCAATTGTTTCTTCAATGTCTCTTAAAGACATTTCTTTGGGTGTTTGATAGCTGTCATCAAAAGCAATAGCACTTGCAGAATAGATAATGCCGTCAACTGTTGCTTTTCTACCAGCGTGTGCCAATTGAATGCCAGTTTTGGCACCGTTTTGTTTCATCAACCGGACAACTTCTGCTTGTCCATCAATCTGGTAATCATTCCAAATGCCAAGATCTCTTGATGAAATGCGACCTTGTGGTTGAACTGCTGTTGCTTCTGTAATAATGAGACCGACGCCTCCGACTGCACGACTTGGATAATGAACGCGGTGCCAGTCTGTTATTTTGCCATCTTCTTGATCGCTTTGGTACATACACATCGGTGCCATAACGATACGATTTTTAAAAACAGTTTCTTTGATTGTAAATGATTCAAATAGCTTTGCCATGGAATGCCCTCCTCATATAGATACAACTACAAATTATACAGCAGCATTTATTTAAATTCTTTTCCAAGCGCTTGAGATCGTTGGGAGGCTTTCGTGACACATTGTCCGACAATGTCTTTAAAGTTATTTTCTGCCAGTGAGTTCAGACCTGCTGCAGTTGTGCCGTTTGGACTGGTTACTTTTATTCGCAACTCAGCAAAATCTTCTTGTTGCAGCATTTCAGCAGCACCTGCAAAAGTTTGGCGTACTAGTTTTTTTGCATCGGCAGGGGACAATCCATTTTCAATAGCCGCTTCAGTCATTGCTTCAGCAAAATAATAAATATAAGCTGGTCCACTTCCTGCAACTCCAGTAACGGCATGCAATTGTTCTTCTTCAACGACTGTGACACCGCCAATCGACGACAGTAGATCTCGTAATTCATGTTGCTGTTCCAGCGAAACGTGTTTGCTCCATGCGACGCCGGTCGCCGATTTCCCGATTTTCGCAGAAGTATTTGGCATTGCACGTGCGACTGGAAAATCTCCGACATGTTTTTGAATCGTTGCGATTGAAACGCCTGCTGCGACAGACAAGATAACCGTGTTCCCCGTCAATTTTTCTTTAATTCCACTGAGTGCTGCTTCTACATCTTTTGGTTTCATCGCAAGTAAGACGAAATTGGCATCTTTTAATTCTGTTTGTTCCTCGCAAACGATATTTACACCATATTCGTCACTTAGAAATTCAAGTCGGTCCTGATCTGATCGGTTCATCACCGAAATTTCTTCTGGTTTCATAATTCGCTTATTGATCCAGCCATGAATCATGGATTCAGCCATGGATCCGGCTCCAACACAGACAATTTTCATTGGTATCACTCTCTTTCCTCATAATAAAAAGCGCATTCGTCCCTGTTTATACAAGGACGAAAACGCTTTGTTTCCGCGGTACCACCTAAGTTTGCCATGAAGACACCACTCAATATCCATAACGCGGACAGACGGCCGTGTTTTCACGGCAGCTCAAAAGCAGGTTCTACAAAGGAGAGGGGGCGTGCATTTCAGCTAAAGCAACACTCTCTTGACACCTTCACTTTGTGTACTAATCTTTATCTTCGCTCACATATGTTAATAAATTATAGAGGATAGCTTGACTCTTTGTCAAATAGCGTAAAGAAGTGACGATTTCAAATTTTCCATGTATGATAGATGAATAGTGATTCACTTAGAGGAGAGGGTTAATTTGACTTTACATAAGATTATTATTCCGACACCGTTTGCTGTAGGAGATGTTAATTCTTACTTGATACAAGGTGACATGCTAACTTTGATCGATGCCGGACCTAAAACTCCCGAAGCTTGGCTCGCTTTAAAAGCGGGACTTAAAGAATTTGGTGCAGAACCAAAAGATGTTGACCAAGTTGTACTAACGCATCATCACCCGGATCATTCGGGGTGGGTAGACGGCTTTGAGAACGCGAAATTATACGGACATCCTTATAATGATCCTTGGCTTCGCCGTGACCAAGATTTTTTTGATTACCATGACGCATTTTACTTGGAAAGATTAAAGGAAGAAGGAGTTCCAGGCGATTTGCATTTTTGGGTTAAAAAAATGAAACGGCCCTTAAATTTAATGGGCAATCGTCCACTAGATATGTTCATTAATGAAGGAGATACGCTACCAGGACACACTGAGTGGCAAGTTCTTGAAACACTGGGACATGCACAGAGCCACTTATCATTTTGGAATGCACAGACGCGTGAAATGATTGGAGGCGATCATGTGATCGCGACTGTATCTTCCAATCCATTAATAGAACCACCACTAGATCCTGCACTCGGCCGCCCGAAATCGTTGCTTCAATATAATGCTTCGCTCAGACGCTTACTAAAAATGCCGATTGATGTGATTTACAGTGGTCATGGTGAAGAAGTACGCAATGTCAACGAATTGATTACTTCTCGTTTAACAAAGCAACATCAACGTGCCATGAAAACGCTTGGCATTATTGGGAAAGGTCAGTGCACGGTTTATGAACTGACAAAAGAACTGTTTGCTCATGCTTACGAAAAAGAATTAGGACTTACCTTATCGGAAACCATTGGCCAAATTGACTACTTGTTAGAAGACGGTTCCATCATAGAGCAGTTGAGTAAAGATGGCATTTTCTACTACAGTAAAGTATAGCTCGGCGGATAATTGCAACTATTTCGTATAACAGGTAAAATTAATTGAACAGTGTAGACATCACGAATTTACAGGAAAAGGAATGGGTAGCTTTGAAAAAATGGAGTTTATTTTTAGCTAGTATCCTGCTACTTGCAGCATGCTCAAATGAAGAAACTGAACCGGCTAAAACAAAAGAAAAAGACGAACCGGAGATGGCAGTCGAACAAAAAAGTATGACAGAAGAAGGATTTATCACTCAAGTCGATGGAGAAAGCATCCTTGTCAATAATATCTATTTCAGCATTCCTGAAGATGTTAACGTTCAGTTAAGTGATGGCGCTAAAACGACTGAAGGTGTAATTCGTGATATTCGTACAGGGATGAAAGTTAGCATGGACTATCAAGGTCCGCTTGCAGAGTCTTTTCCTATGCAAGGAGAGGCGGAAACCATTACGATTCTAACGGACGAGGATTCTGTCAAACAATCAGAAGCACTTGAAGCATTTATCAATGGCGAGCAATTGCCAAAATTGATTATGATGGGGCAACCAATTGTTCGCGACAACGAAATCGGATTTTTGTTCAGCAATATGGAGGCAGGAAAAATGTCTGAAGTGCGTATCGATCTTGATACGCATGAATATACTATAAGTGGAGAACTAAATGAGTAATCAAAAAGTAGCTGCGGCTGCTTTTTTTTTTTGAAAATTTCTGCTCGTATGTGTTGCACTTACTAAATATCCATGATATTATGTGTATATTAATATAATAAGTTGCATAAAAATACATTGGAGGTTTTCATATTGACTAAAAAGATTGTACTCGCATACTCAGGTGGATTAGATACATCGGTGGCCATCCCGTGGCTCAAAGAAGAAGGCTACGACGTTGTCGCTGTGTGCCTGGATATCGGGGAAGGAAAAGATTTGGATTTTATTAAACAAAAAGCGCTTCAAGTGGGAGCGGTTGAAAGTTATATGATTGATGCAAGAGACGAATTTGCAGATGAATATGCATTAATCTCGTTGCAAGCTCATACATTGTATGAAGGGAAATATCCATTGGTGTCTGCCTTGTCTCGTCCACTGATTTCAAAAAAATTAGTTGAAATTGCAGAAGCAACTGGATCAACTGCAGTAGCACATGGGTGTACGGGCAAAGGCAATGATCAAGTACGTTTTGAAGTTTCGATCAAGTCGTTAAACCCGAATCTTGAAGTTGTAGCACCAGTTAGACAATGGGGATGGTCACGTGATGAAGAAATCGCTTATGCAAAACTGCATAATATTCCAATCCCAGTGAATTTGGATAGCCCATTTTCAATCGATCAAAATCTATGGGGACGTGCCAACGAATGTGGCGTATTGGAAAACCCATGGACTACTCCACCAGAAGAAGCTTATGACATTACAAATTCTCTTGAAACAACACCAGATACAGCGGATATTGTTGAAATCGAATTCGTTAACGGAGTTCCAACTCAATTAAACGGTATTTCGTACTCATTTTCTAAATTGATCTTAGAACTAAATGAGATTGCTGGGAAACATGGTGTCGGCAGAATTGACCATATTGAAAACCGTTTAGTCGGGATCAAATCTCGTGAGGTATATGAAGCTCCTGCAGCGATGACATTAATCGCAGCGCATAAAGAGTTGGAAGATATTACGTTGGTGAAAGAAATGGCTCATTTCAAACCAGTAATCGAGAAAAAATTGACTGAATTAATTTATGAAGGTTTGTGGTTCTCTCCGTTACGTGTTGCACTTGAAGCGTTCTTAAAAGAAACGCAAGTGTTTGTTAACGGAACTGTGCGTGTGAAGTTGTTTAAAGGTCATGCCATAATCGAAGGACGTAAGTCAGCAAATTCACTTTACAATGAACAATTAGCGACGTACTCGACAGATGATACATTTAACCACGCGTCTGCAGTTGGCTTTATTGAGTTATGGGGTCTTCCGACAGTTGTGAACTCTATGGTCAACAAAAAAGAAGTGGCAGTTCCTGAAGACTTAAAAGAGAAGGTGAAAGCATGACCAAACTGTGGGGCGGCCGTTTTCAAAAATCGGCCGAACAGTGGGTCGATGAATTTGGTGCTTCCATTGCTTATGACCAAAAGTTGGTCATGGAAGATTTGGAAGGCAGCACGGCGCATGTAAAAATGCTGTCTGCTTGCGAAATTCTTTCTAAAGAAGATGCAAAGCTTATTTTGTCTGGTCTTGCGACACTTAAACAAAAAGCGCAAGACGGGGATTTGGAGTTTAGCGTATCAAATGAAGACATCCACTTAAACTTAGAAAAACAGTTGATCGATGAAATAGGTCCAGTTGGCGGTAAATTGCATACAGCCAGAAGTCGGAATGACCAAGTAGCGACAGATATGCATTTGTATTTGAAAAATCGTGTTGGCGAAATTATTGATGCCGTTACGGCTTTCCAAGATGCGATTGTCACGCAAGCGGAAGCGCATGTGGAAACGATTGTCCCAGGTTATACGCATCTTCAACGTGCACAACCCATTTCTTTTGGTCATCACTTGATGACGTATTTTTGGATGTTGCAGCGCGATAAAGAACGGTTAACAGAATCGTTGAAACGCATCGATATTTCACCGCTTGGAGCGGGAGCGATGTCGGGAACAACTTTTCCGATTGACCGCGAAATGTCAGCAAAACTGCTAGGATTTTCAACTGTTTATCAAAATAGTTTAGACGCTGTCAGTGACCGTGACTTTATTTTGGAATTTCTTAGCAATTCGTCGATGTTGATGATGCACATGTCGCGTTTTGCGGAAGAAATTATTCTATGGTCGAGTGAGGAATTTCGTTTTATCGAGTTAGATGATACGTTCTCTACAGGATCAAGTATTATGCCGCAGAAGAAAAATCCCGATATGGCAGAATTAATACGTGGAAAAACGGGACGTGTTTACGGCAATTTATTTGGCTTGCTGACGACATTGAAAGGCCTGCCACTGGCTTATAACAAAGACTTGCAAGAAGACAAAGAAGGTATGTTTGATACGGTCCATACCTTACTGGGTTCTTTGCCGATTTTTGAAGGCATGATCCGGACCATGACAGTGCGTACAGAATCTATGGAAAAAGCGGTACACATGGATTTTTCGAATGCTACCGAATTGGCGGACTATCTTGCTGCCAAAGGGATGCCGTTTAGAGAAGCGCATGACGTGACCGGGAAACTCGTTTTCACTTGCATTCAGCGTGGATATTTCTTAAAAGATTTGCCACTTGCTGACCTTCAACAAGCAAGTTCGCTAATCGATGAAGACATTTACCATACCTTAAAGCCGAGAACTGCAGTCGAGAGAAGAAACTCACTGGGAGGCACAGGTTTTGAACAAGTACATCATCAATTGGGACTTGCCAAGCAACTCATCGGGTAAACAGTCCATTCCCTATAGAGCCGCTAGCGATTGGTACTCGCTGTCGGTCCATAGAAGTCGATTTTCCTCTTCCCCTTGGAAAATCGGCTTCTATTTTTTGTGTAATACGCGTATTTTTGGAATTAGGCGGGTTTTTTAAAGAACGGAAAAAACAATATGCTCTAGGAATATTTTTATTGAAGATTGTCGCATTCCTCGGTGTGTTGCCTCCGCGCATTATTAGTTGGGTAGTAATGAAGAAACTCTAACACCCGAATATTTGGTGTGACCAAAATACTTCATAAAGTAGCTGTATTTTTACTTACTATGTAGTAAATTACATAAGTATAATAGCAAAAAACCAAAAAACGCTAACAACAAAAAATCAGAATTACTTGCGAATAAGACGAGAGCTTGCTTACTTTTCTTAGAAGTAAGCAAGCAGCAAGTAATCTCGTGGAAAAAATAGAGGGTTGTAATAGATTATTTGTCCACAAAGATTTCACAGGTGCTAGAGCAGTGTTTCATCTTTAAATTTGGTAAGATGAGAAGAACACAGGAAGGAGAATTACTAGTGGCATCTGATATTAATTTATTTTTGGCTTTTGGTGCTGGCTTTTTAAGTTTTATTTCGCCATGTACATTGCCCTTGTATCCTGCATTTTTATCCTATATAACGGGTATGACGATGGATGAAATAAAGAACGATAAAAAAGTTATGCAACGACGAGGGATGTATCATACTCTATTTTTCTTACTAGGATTTTCAACAATATTCATTGCACTCGGTTTCAGTACATCGTTTTTCTATGAATGGTTTGTCCTTTATGATGACTTGATCCGTCAAATAGGTGCTATCTTTATTGTTCTATTTGGGTTGATGATTGTGGGTGTCTTTTCACCGAAATTCCTTATGCAAGATCGCAAGTTTTCGTTTAAGAATCGTCCGTCTGGATTTTTAGGAACATTCGTTATCGGGTTAGCGTTTGCTGCCGGATGGACACCGTGTACGGGGCCTATCACTGCAGCTATTTATGCTCTTGCTGCCACTAATCCAGGATCTGGTGTTTGGTATATGTTGGCCTATGTTCTTGGCTTTGCTATTCCGTTTTTCGTCTTATCGTTCTTTGTCGCCCGCATGGGTTGGTTACGTAAGCATAACCAAAAAATCATGAAAATTGGTGGCTATGTTATGATTGGTGTGGGCATACTATTGTTTTTTGATGGTATGACGTATCTAATTCGTATTCTAAGTCCAATTTTTGGTGATTTCCAAGGGTTTTAAATTGACGTTAGGCAGGTGGAAATGATGGAAACCATTACAAAGATAGAAGAATATCAATCTAAAATTAGTGAAGAACAGTCATTTTTACTTTTTGTCAAAACAGACAATTGCTCAGTTTGTGAAGGCTTACGTCCTCAAGTTGAAGATTTTGAAGATGATTATAAAACGCCTTTCTATTTGGTCAATGCTGCCGAAATGCCAGAATTGGCAGGACAGCTGATGCTTTTTACAGCACCTGTCGTTTTATTGTTCCGACAAGGAAAAGAAATAAACCGTTTTGCACGATTTGTGCCAATCGATGAGTTACGTCACCGATTAAATGGGTTGGAGGAGAGTTTAAATGTTTGATCAAATCCCTGCCGAAGTGTATTTGATCGTTTCAACGGTCGGTGCTTTTGCGATGGGTTTGCTGGCAATGTTTATCCGTACAAAATCGGCAAAAAAACCGGCGACGGTCAAGAAAATCATTTTGCCGCCATTTTTTATGTCAACCGGTGCATTGATGTTCATCTTTCCGTTTTTTCGCGTTCCGCCCATGCAGATTCTCGAGGCGCTAGCAGTAGGCATTCTTTTTTCAACTGTCTTAATATGGACTTCCCGATTTGAAGTCCGTGATGGAGATATTTACTTGAAAAAGTCAAAAGCCTTTGTCTTTATCTTGTTCGGGCTATTGCTAGTACGAGTTATTGGGAAAGTCGTTTTGAGTTCGAGTATAGACATTGGCGAACTAGCAGGCATGTTCTGGATTTTGGCCTTTGGTATGCTTTGGCCGTGGCGAATTTCAATGCTTTGGCAATATAAAAAAATCGCAGCAAAAAACAAAAGCGCTATTCCCACTTAAGGGAGTAGCGCTTTTTACTGTTCAAAATATTGTTCGTACGGACTTACATCAATTTTAAGTTCTGCTAGTTTTTTTCGCAGAAATTTATGATCTCGCTTTGGGGTTGCTAGGATATACCCACGGATAATATGCTCGAGTTTCATTTTTTTAGCTTTTTCTTCAAGTAAAACCTGACCGATTCTGCCGGCGATTTTCTGTTTTGCTACCGGACGAAATAAATCAGGAACCGGCTGAACCAGCTCGTTTAACATTGCCTTTTCTTCGTCGCCCCATAAATGAATCGTTTTATCAACGTAGTATTCTTCCCAGTTCAAATCTGAAAGTCCGTCTTCTTTCGGCATAGACTTCAGAAACTTTCTGAACATGAAATATCCACCAATGGCAAAAAGTCCTACCAGTACGAATACCCAAAATAGGATAAACCACAAAAACCAGCCATTCAGTTCCATATTGTTTCACCTCATTTTTCCATTACTTCTATTATAGAAGGATTTAGAAAGAAATTCATCAAAAATGTATCTCTTTTTTCTATCTGTGTCTATATAGCGAATGAAAGGAGGTGAAGAACATGGCCTTTAGTGATTTTAAGAACGCTAGCATTCGTTTTACCTACGATAATGGGTTGGATGTTAACGGCAAAGTAAAGAGAAAGTTTAAATCGTACCATAATGTCAAAGAAGCAGCAGCTGCAGATGGAATCTTTGAAACAGCCGCTGTCTTGACGAATTTCGGAACGAAGACATTGATGGATGTTGAAAAACAATCCGCAATGACAATCTATCAGTAATTATTTTGAGGAGGAGTACAGATGGCAAAAACATTAGAATTGATTTTCACAACTGCTGCAGGAAAAGATGTGACGTTGACCGTAGATGAGCCGCGTGCGAATGTGACAGATGCGGAATTGCTGACAGGTATGCAAGCAATCATCACACAAAACGTCTTTGAAGTCGAAGGTTCTTCTTTCACTTCGATAAAAGGTGCACGAGTCATCGAACGAAATGTATTAGAATACGAAGTATAATCACGAAGCTCTCCTAATTTGGGAGAGCTTTTTTTATCAGATGAATGAGGAGGTAAAGCTTATGGCTGAGTGGATGCAATGGGTTCAAGAACTTGGTTTCCCTATTTTTGTATCTTTTTATTTGATGCACCGTGTGGAAGCGAAATTAGTCGCCATTCACGATGCACTCATCACATTAAAGCTGTCTTGATTTCACAAAATCGTGACAATGGCGGTTTAACATGTATTGTGCTGTTTCTATACTTTCGCTATGATGAAAGAGATGAAAGAGTGGAGGCAGTTTTATGCGATTTATTTCTTTTTCAGCATTAGTAAGTTTGGTGCTGCTATTATCAGCATGTGGTAGTTCTACAATTGAAGATTTTTCTTATACAGATCAACGTGGAGATTCAGTGAGCTTAGAAGATTTAAAAGGAACGCCTTGGCTAGCGACTTTTGTTTTTACAAATTGTACGACGGTTTGTCCACCGATGACCTTCAATTTAAGCGATATTCAACAAGAGTTGGCTGCATCGGGTTTGGAAGATTATAAAATTGTAGCATTTAGCGTTGATCCGGTCGTGGATACACCTGAAACGCTGCAAAACTATTTGGCTCAGTATTCGGTTCCAGATGAATCGAAATGGCATTTGCTAACAGGCTATACCCAACTGGAAATCACTGATTTTGCAAAAAATAACTTTAGTTCATTTGTCCGAAATGACCCTGAGAGTGATCAGGTCATACACGGTACTAATTTTTATCTAGTGGACCAAAAAGGAGTTGTCGTTAATAACTACGACGGCTTTGAAGATGTACCCGTTGAAGATATTAAAAAAGACTTAGGCAAATTAATCGAAGAAAATTAAAGCTTTAAAACATATCAATTCTTGAAGAATTCTGGATACTCAGGACTTTAGAGAAGGTATGTTTTTTGTTGAAAATAATAAAGTTAAATTAAAATTTTGTTGTTTAGCTTGTTTTGACGTTGGCTATACGGTGAGATTTAGTGGGGCTGAAAATAAGTGGACTTACTTTTAAAAAATCTTTTTGAAGCAACGATTAATATAAAAGGAGTGCCCATTCACAAACGAATGGGCACTCCTTTTGTGTTCTGAATTTAGTGTTTGTGACTTTATAGATCAAGGCTTAGTCAAAGTTCTTTTTTTTCTTTACCTAAGAGATCTCTAATTTCTAAAAGGATTTCCTGCGTTTTGTCCAACACTTCTGGTTCTTCCTCAGCAGGTACATCTTTCTTGCGTTTCATTTTTGTAAAGAGACGGATCACCATAAAGATAGAGAAAGCAATAATGAAAAAGTCAATAATCGATTGGATAAATAAACCGTAATTTAAAACAACATCGTTAAATGTATAACTCCAATTTTCAACGCTTATTCCGCCTACTAATATGCCAACTACTGGCATAATGATGTCTTCAACTAAAGAAGAAACGACTTTCCCAAAAGCAGCTCCAATAACCACCGCTACAGCAAGGTCGAGAACATTTCCTTTCAAAGCAAATTTCTTGAAATCTTCCCACATAATTTTCACCTCCTGTCCTAATGAATAATTCTATCAGAAGTATTCAGAAAATTAAAGTTATTTTCAGCTTTTATATAAGCAGTCTATTGACGAGAAAAGGCATTGCAACAGCAGATATGCTACACTAAAACAAAGGAATGATTAGGTGTGGAGAAATGAAAAAAAAGAAAATACCCAAAAAATACAAGCGTCAACTAGGTTGTCTGATTTTGTTTATCCCTGCAGCGGTCGTTATAGCGACGGTTGGGGTCCTCCTGTTTATGCTTTTTAATGCAACTTCAGTAGTTGACAAAATAAAAGAAGCACCAAGCCATTTGATCGAACTCAAAGTACCGGAAGAAAACATTCCGCTTTATCAAGAAGCGGCAGACGCCTATAACATCCCCTGGACGTTACTGGCAGCTCATCACCGGATTGAAACTAGGTTTTCAACGATGGATCCGTTATTATCGCCAGTTGGTGCAGAAGGACATTTGCAATTTATGCCTTGTACATTTGTCGGGTGGAGCCATCCCAGTTGTTCAGGTCAAGGCCAAGGCGATATTAGTGAAGAAGATAAAACAAATCTCGACGTCATTGCCTATTATGGTGGATACGGAGTTGATGGCAATGGAGACGGCATTGCCGATCCATATAATTTAGCGGACTCTCTTTACAGTGCTGCGAATTATTTATCACAAAATGGTGCGGCTGAAGGCGATTTAGAGAATGCTATTTTTCAATACAATCACAGTGATGAATATGTAGCGGATGTCCTTCATTATTATCGGTTATATGAAGAAGAATTTAATTAAAGAAAAAAAGAGTGGACAATTGTCCACTCTTTTTTAGTAAGTTTTATGATCTTTTTCTCATAGAACCCATAATCAGGCTTAGTACAAATACGAAGATCAAAGCACCAATTAATGCTGGGATGATCGCTACGCCCCAAATAGCTGGACCTAAATCTCCAAGAATCAATCCGCCTAACCAAGCACCGACGATACCTGCGATAATGTTACCAATGATGCCGCCTGGTACATCTTTACCAAGAATCATTCCTGCGATCCAACCGATGATACCACCCATAATTAGATATAAAATAAAACCCATTTTTTCCAGCTCCTTTTAAGGTAATGTATAATTGCTACACTTTAGATATAACCTTATTCAGGACATTTGAAACATAAAAACATAAAAAACTTATAAAAGATGCGCGCCTAAGGTTGTGCTGAAGTGGCGCAAAGCCCAGTCATGCCCCGCTTGATCAAAACTTGCAACCCCTTTTTCATGAATATAAATGGTGAAACCTTTGTTGTACGCATCGACTGCTGTATGTAATACGCAGATATCCGTACAGACGCCAACAATATGAATTTCTTCAATTTTTCGTTCGCGTAGAAGTAACTCCAAATGAGTACCAGCAAAAGCACTATACCTAGTTTTATCCATCCAAACGATCTTTTCACTATGTGTTTCATAAATATCTGCAAGACGTCCATATAATTTGCGACCGTAAGTTCCTCTTATGTTATGAGGAGGAAACAGTTTTGCTTCTGGGTGAAAGGCATCATTTTCTTCGTGCAAATCCACCGGCATGATTACTAACTCGCCATCTTCTAGAAATTCCTCAGTCAAGGAACAAATTTTCTCTTCAATAACTTGCCCGGGTTTTCCACATGTTAAGGCCCCATCATCTGCTACAAAATCTACTGTGTAATCTACTACCAACAATGCTTTTTTCATAGTATGCACTCCTTTCGCAAGTAACTATAAGTATACCGCAAGCTTGCGAACAACACTCAAATAGTTAATTTTTGCAGCTCGCTTTGGAGAAAAAATCCTTGCTATTGTAATCACTTTTCAGTATAATCAGACTATTAAGAAGAGAGGGTGGTCCATATGCAATACGAAAATGTTGAGAAATTGAATAGACAAGCAATGGTTTTTGTCGCAATTCATACATTGCTTATTTTAAATTTTGCTTTGGACTTTGGTTTTTTCACATGATTGGAACTAGTAAAACAGCCTATCCCTATTTACACGGGGATAGGCTGTTTTAATTTGTGCCACTTTCTCTTTTTTTCAGTCGAACGAGCGAGTCTTTGAGGATACGCGATGCTGAGTCAATCGAGACGCCAAGTATTTCTTGAATGTCTTCCAAGTTTTTATGTTTCACTGAATAGAGATAATGAACATAAGCAAAGCGGATATCGCCAGAGCGCATGGGCATGCCAACAAAAGAGGATAGTGCTTCTGTGTAATCAGATAGCGAGCCCATCTGAAATAAGGTGTATTCGTTTTTCACTTTAGATGACAATAAATACGGCGTACCACGAAATACAGCACGTTCGATTCCATCAAGCATGACAGGAATCTCTTTGTCTAAAAATTCTAGGCGGCATTGATAGCCGTCTTTTTTCTCGACGATTAAAGTCAGTTGTCCATTGCGGTCATCAAAATTATCAACATCGATGGTAACCATATCTCGAAGGCGAAGGCCACGTAGATATAAAATATAGAGAATTTTGGCGTTTAACGACAAACTGTCAGTTTGCAGCACAGCGTCTTTCTTTTTCAGCAAATCTTCATAATTTAAATAGATATCAGAAGGCGTCAAGTCAAGCTTTCGATTAAATTTAAATTTGGGCATAAAATCGTTTGGTATGCGTCCAATTTGCCACATATAATCAAACCATCTTCTAATGTAAATTAGTTTGCGGTTCAACGTACTGTCTTTAATACCTGATGCATGCTGGTCCTGGAGAAACTGTTGGATATCAGAAGGACGGATGTCATGCGGTTCTACCGGTTTTTTATAGGTATGTCTCAGAAAAGCGAAGAGCGAGCGAATCAATTGGACTTCATGAACAACCGTATTCGGACTAATGCCGTTATCCAGTCGGAATTTTTCATAACCATAAGGCATTATGCGTCACCTCTTCTAAATGGATTTCCTTAAATTATACCATTAATTCAGAAAAATAGAACGTATTTTCCCTAGTTGATCGCAGTACCACGATCAACTAGGGAAAATGTATCGCGTTGTTGTAGGTAACAAGGAAATCGTTCCGAAACAATGTATATAATTCGAATAGATTAGGGTATGTTAAGAGAGATAGGCAATCAGACAAAAAAGGTGGAAAAAACATGTTCAAAGAAGATAATGCGAAAATCAGAAATCAAATTCTTCAGGCAGTAGAAGGGATGACGGATGAAAAACTAAACCAGAAACCATCAGCGGAAGAATGGTCAGCTCTTCAGATTTTAGATCATCTTCAACTTATGGAAACGACAGTTGCAAAAGGTGTTTCCCTAGAACTTAAAAACGATGCCAGTGAAAAAGCTCTTAAAAAACCAATTGCATTAACAGCCAATCGGTCGTTTAAAGTGGAGGCGCCCAAAAATGTTATTCCTACGAGCGATTTTGTCACACTAGAAGAAATGAAAAAACGATTAAATGACTCGCATAATTTCTTGTACGAAGTATATGGCTTAGCAACGCCGGAACAACTTGCACAAAAATCAATGGATCATCCGGTATTCGGAAAAGTTCCACTGAGCCAATGGTTTCCATTTGTTGGACTGCATGAAAAGCGCCACTTTAAGCAGTTAGAGAAGACCTTAAGAAAACTTGATGGCGAAAAAGAATAGTCATTCAAAAAACTTATCACATTCTATAATTTTAATGTAATTTACTTATGCTCCTGCATTCGGTATGATAGAAGAGGAGAGAAGCGCTACCACGGGCTTTTCAGAAGATTCAAAGGAGGAACACACATATGGCAAAGAGCAGCTTGCACAACAGCCGCACTTCTTTTGAGCTTAACGGCAAAACGTATAATTATTATCGTTTAGCTGCATTAGAAGAAGCAGGGATCGCTAAAGTATCACGCCTTCCTTATTCGATTAAAGTTCTATTGGAATCTGTATTGCGTCAGCATGATGGATATGTTATCAAAGACGAGCACGTTGAAGAATTAGCAAAATGGGGCAAAGATGCGAACAAAGAGGCAGAAGTTCCATTCAAACCTTCACGCGTTATCTTGCAAGATTTCACAGGCGTACCAGTAGTCGTTGATTTGGCTGCACTTCGTTCAGCTATGGCTGAAATGGGTGGAGACCCGGACAAAATCAACCCTGAAATTCCAGTTGATCTTGTAATTGATCACTCGGTACAAGTTGATAACTACGGGACACAAGATGCACTTCGTATCAACATGGAGCTTGAATTTGAGCGCAACGCCGAGCGTTACCAGTTCCTTAGCTGGGCTCAAAAAGCATACGATAACTACCGTGCAGTTCCACCAGCAACTGGTATCGTTCACCAAGTAAACCTTGAGTACTTGGCAAACGTTGTTCATGCTGTAGAAAACTCAGATGGCACATTCGAAACTTTCCCTGATACATTGTTTGGTACAGATTCTCATACAACAATGATTAACGGAATCGGAGTTCTTGGATGGGGCGTTGGTGGTATTGAAGCTGAAGCGGGAATGCTTGGACAACCTTCTTACTTCCCAATTCCAGAAGTTATCGGCGTTAAAATGACAGGCGAACTTCCAAACGGTGCAACAGCTACCGATTTGGCATTAAAAGTGACGCAAACATTACGTAAAAAAGGTGTAGTTGGTAAATTTGTTGAGTTCTTCGGCCCTGGTGTTACAACACTGCCACTTGCCGACCGTGCAACAATTGCCAACATGGCTCCAGAATACGGCGCTACTTGCGGATTCTTCCCAGTAGACGAAGAAGCACTTGATTACATGCGTTTAACTGCACGTGATGCAGATCAAATTGCTGTAACAAAAACCTATTTGCAAGCAAACGACATGTTCTTTACAGTCGATAACGAAGAACCAATCTACACAGACCTTGTGGAAATTGACCTTACTGAAATCGAACCAAACCTTGCAGGACCGAAACGTCCACAAGATTTGATTCCGTTATCTCAAATGAAAACTGAGTTCAACAAAGCTGTAACAGGCGAAGAAGGGCCACATGGTTTTGCATTAGATGAAGCTGAAATTGCGAAAACAGCAACGGTTAACTTTAAAGACGGCAGAACTGCTGAAATGAAGACCGGTGCACTGGCAATTGCAGCGATTACGTCTTGTACAAACACTTCTAACCCATACGTAATGCTAGGTGCTGGATTAGTAGCGAAAAAAGCAGTAGAAAAAGGATTAACGCCACCTGCTTATGTGAAAACTTCATTAGCTCCAGGATCTAAAGTCGTTACTGGTTACTTGAACGATTCTGGTTTACTAGATTACATGAACCAAATCGGCTTTAACTTAGTCGGATATGGCTGCACAACATGTATCGGTAACTCAGGACCATTGCTTCCAGAAATCGAAGAAGCAATTCTTGATAACGATTTACTGGTATCGTCTGTATTGTCTGGTAACCGTAACTTTGAAGGACGTATTCACCCACTTGTCAAAGCAAACTACTTGGCATCTCCAATGCTAGTTGTAGCTTATGCACTTGCTGGAACAGTGGATATCGACTTTGCAGTAGATCCAATTGGTAAAGACAAAGAAGGTAAAGATGTCTTCTTCAAAGACATCTGGCCAACAACTGAAGAAATCAAGAAAACAGTGAAAGATACGGTTACTCCAGAATTGTTCCGTAAAGAATACGAGCATGTATTTAACGAAAACGAAGCATGGAATGCGATTGAAACAAATGACGATTCATTGTATGCATTTGATTCAAACTCAACATATATCCAAAACCCGCCATTCTTTGAAGGACTTTCTAAAGAACCGGCTCCAATCCAAGCGTTGTCTGGCTTACGTGTAGTTGCGAAATTTGCAGATTCTATCACGACTGACCATATTTCACCAGCTGGTGCGATTGGTAAAGATACGCCAGCAGGTTTATATCTTCGCGAGAACGGCGTTGAGCCTCGTAACTTTAACTCTTACGGATCTCGTCGTGGTAACCACGAAGTTATGATGCGCGGAACATTTGCGAACATCCGTATCCGTAACCAAGTAGCACCAGATACAACTGGTGGGTACACAACTTACTGGCCAACGGGCGAAACAATGGCGATTTATGACGCAGCGATGAAGTATCAGGAGCAAGGCACAGGACTTGTAGTCTTGACTGGTAAAGATTACGGCATGGGTTCTTCTCGTGACTGGGCAGCTAAAGGAACCTTCCTTTTAGGCATCAAAACAGTTATCGCAGAAAGCTATGAGCGTATTCACCGTTCAAACCTTGTAATGATGGGAGTTCTACCATTACAATTCGTTAACGGCGAAAGCGCAGATTCTCTTGGATTAACTGGACGCGAAACAATCAGTGTTAACTTGACTGATGACGTGAAACCACGCGACGTTCTTACGGTTACAGCTACTGCTGAAGACGGTAATGTAACGGAGTTCCAAGTACTCGCACGCTTTGATTCTGAAGTGGAAGTAGATTATTTCCGTCACGGCGGTATCTTGCAAATGGTGCTACGTAACAAATTACTAGAAGTATAAGAACCAACTCAATAAGCTGCCGGGGAATTTCCCGACAGCTTATTTCTCTTTGTAATCGGTTATTTGCTGTAGCCAAGGAGTTAAAGAAATTGATTTGGTACAACCAAAAAGAAATTTCTTGTATACTGATAAAGAGGTGAAATAGACATGTTTATAAGTGAAAAAGAAATTGAAATCCGTTACGCAGAAACCGATCAAATGGGCGTCGTCTATCATGCCAATTATATTATTTGGCTAGAGATAGGACGTACCAAGTTGATTGAAGATATAGGCTTTACATACGCTGGTATGGAGAAAGATGGATACCTATCACCCGTAATGGATATCTCCATTCAATACAAGGCAGCTCTACGATATGGCCAAAAAGCGTTTGTGCGAACATGGGTAGAGGAGCACGGCCGTTTGCGGACAAAATACGGCTATGAAATCATTCACGAAGACGGAACAATTGCCGCAACCGCAATGTCTGAGCATATTGTTGTTAAAAAAGAGTCATTCCGACCGATTTCTATTCAAAAAGTTAACCCCGAATGGCATAAAAAATACGAAGAAATCAAAAAGCAGGTGCCAGATGGCGTTCGGAATTAAACGATACGAACTAGAATGTTGGAAACAAGGAGTCGAGAGCGGTGAAATTTCATTTTTGACTCATTATTGGGTAGATGATCGTTTCCCAGGATGCAGTACGGTCACAAAAGTGGGGTGCTGCGACTTAAATAAGTTGGAAAATTGGGGGAAACAGTACGGGTTGCAACGTCAATGGATGGATTTACGGGGGGATTATCCGCATTTTGATTTGTTTGGCGAACGCCAACGTGAAATTTTGCAACGTGAGGGCCATTTAGAGCAACTGAATAAACTGCAAAATAAAAAAGCATGAATAGCTCATGCTTTTTTATTTTGTGTATGAATAATCGAGTTCGTGTAAGTCATCGTTAACACTGACATCAAGATTGTGTCCATCAAAATACCAAACATCGTTTTGTTCAACAAAGTAAATAACTTTATCTTGCTCTACTTTGGCTGCTATTTCATTTGGTTGATCTTTTGTGACTCCCAATGAAAAACCAGGCTGCAGTTTGCTTGAACCGCCGTACCGGACAAAAAAGCGAACAGCTTCCCCCGATACGACTTCCATTTCTTTCTTAAACCAATCGAGAGCGTCGTTGCTAATGTTAATTTGCATATTACACGTCCTTCCACTGGTTACATCCAGCTGATTTTGGGTTCCGTGCCAGCTCGAATTCGGGTAATGTTGGCGCGGTGACGGAAAATAATGAATAGCGCTAAAACATAAATCACGGCCATAAACAAGTAATCTGCTGAAAAAATTGTGTAAATGGAAATGTAAACGATAAAAACGACCGCCAATATAATTGAAGATAATGATACCATTTTTGTGATTTTTAATGCAACTAAGAACACAGCAACCGCCATAATAAACAATGGCCATTGATAACCGATCAAAATGCCGCCAGAAGTGGCAACTGCTTTGCCTCCTTTAAACTTAGCAAACACGGGATAAATGTGACCAATAACAGCAATGACACCAAGTAATAAGGGGTGAATATCAGTAGCGATATAAAAAGGAATTAGTGTAGCCGCTGTTCCTTTTAAGATATCTAGTATTGTTACAACAATTCCTGCTTTTTTTCCGAGTGTCCGAAAGGTATTTGTAGCTCCTAAATTGCCACTTCCTTTTGTACGGATGTCTGTGTTATAGAATAATTTTCCGATCCATAAGGCAGAAGGAATCGAGCCAAGCAGGTAAGCTAATAGAATAGGCAGCAATATCGTCATGAGGAACTCCTTTACAACAAGCTTATTTTGTAGTTTTAGTTTACCATGACTGAAGTTCTTTAAACAATAGACGACACATTATTCAACAGACAGAACAAAATCGTGTATGATAGAATAAAAAGGACAGGTGATGATTTTGAACAACCCTAGCCGTGTAGAAATTAAAAAAATACTCGATCAGGCAAAAACCATTGCGGTTGTTGGCCTTAGCCCAAACCCTAGCAGAACTTCCTATATCGTCTCAGAATCTATGCAACGAGCAGGATATCGTATCATTCCGGTAAATCCACTAGCAGATGTTGTGCTGGGTGAGAAAAGTTATGCTTCGTTAAGTGACATTCCGGGCAAAGTAGATATCGTTAACGTGTTTAGGCGCAGTGAGTTTCTAGAAGATATCGCAAATGAATTTATGAAAATGGAGTGTCCTGTATTTTGGACACAACTAAATGTAGTAGATGAAAATGTCTTTAATCGACTCAGCGATGCAGGCTATACTGTCATTATGGATCGTTGTGTCAAAGTGGAACACGCCATTCTGAAATAAGGCATCACCGCTAAAGGGCGCTTGGCGCTCTTTTTCTATGAAGTTTGACAGATGACCTGAAAATAGAATACGATAAAGAGAGATTAAAAAGCGAACAAATGTTTGTTGGAGGGAATTAGATGGCTAAAATTCAAAATACGGCATACAACGAAGAAGCAATTCAAGTACTCGAAGGCTTAGATGCCGTTCGAAAACGTCCGGGTATGTATATCGGTTCTACAGATACGCGAGGACTACACCATTTGGTCTATGAAATTGTTGACAACTCGGTAGATGAAGCGCTTGCAGGACACGGAGATAAAATTGCCGTTACGATTCACGAAGATAACAGCATCAGTGTGAGGGATTTTGGGCGTGGTATGCCTACCGGTATGCACCGGAGCGGAAAACCTACACCTGAAGTAATTCTGACAGTCTTGCATGCAGGCGGCAAGTTCGGACAAGGTGGCTATAAAACAAGTGGTGGTTTGCATGGTGTTGGCGCATCTGTTGTCAACGCCTTATCCAGTTTTTTAGAAGTGACCATTTACCGTGACGGCAAAAAATATCGTCAGCGCTTTGAAAAGGGTGGCAAGCCTGCCACAACTTTAGAGGAAATTGGTTCGACAAAAGAAACAGGCACAATGATTCATTTCTTGCCAGATGAGTCTATTTTCTCTGTCTCTAAATACAATTATGAAACGCTTTCTGAACGATTGCGTGAGTCTGCTTTCTTATTAAAGGGACTAAAAATCGAGTTAGTCGATCAACGAACACAATCCAAAGACATTTTTCATTACGAAACAGGAATTGAGGCATTTGTCGCTTACCTCAACGAAGAAAAAGATGTGCTGCATCCAGTAGCTTACATCGAAGGTCAGCAGGACGAAATGGAAATCGAATTTTCGTTCCAGTTTAACGATGGCTATTCTGAAACCATCTTATCGTTCGTTAACAACGTCCGGACTCGTGATGGTGGTACGCATGAAACTGGTGCAAAAGCAGCTATGACACGTGTCTTTAATGACTACGCTAGAAAGATTAATTTATTAAAAGACAAAGATAAAAACTTAGAAGGCTCTGATATTCGCGAAGGATTAGCAGCGATTATTTCAGTGCGTATTCCAGAAGCAATGCTACAGTTTGAAGGTCAAACAAAAAGTAAACTAGGGACGAGTGAAGCCCGCAGCATTGTCGATTCAGTCGTTTCACAAAAGTTAATGTACTTTTTGGAAGAAAATGCAGATCTTAGTGCTTCGCTTGTGCGGAAAGCAATTCGTGCGTCTCAAGCTCGTTTGGCAGCTCGAAAAGCACGAGAAGACGCGCGAAACGGCAAAAAACGCAAAAAATCAGATGCATTACTATCTGGCAAATTAACACCTGCCCAATCCCGTAACGCTTCTAAAAATGAACTGTACCTTGTGGAGGGAGACTCTGCCGGTGGTTCTGCAAAACAAGGACGCGACAGAACTTTCCAAGCCATTCTGCCACTGCGCGGTAAGGTTGTAAATACCGAAAAAGCCAAATTGGAAGAAATTATGAAAAACGAAGAGATTTCGACGATTATCCATGCAATTGGTGGGGGTGTTTCTTCCGACTTTTCAATCGATGACATTGCCTACAATAAAGTCATTATCATGACCGATGCTGATACTGATGGCGCGCATATCCAAGTGCTACTTTTGACGTTTTTCTTCCGTTACATGAAGCCATTAATAGAGGCGGGCAAAGTGTTTATCGCCTTGCCGCCGTTATACAAAGTTTCTCGAGGTGTCGGTAAAAAAGAAGTAATCGACTATGCCTGGACGGAAGCCGATCTAGATGCATCGATTAAAAAAGTTGGTAAAGGCTACACCTTGCAGCGCTATAAAGGTTTGGGCGAGATGAACGCAGACCAATTATGGGAAACGACGATGAACCCCGAAACCCGTACACTTATTCGTGTAACGATTGAAGATAGTGCGCGTGCAGAGCGTGGCATTACTACGTTGATGGGGGATAAAGTTGAACCAAGAAGACGATGGATTGAAAACAACGTCGACTTTGGATTAGAAGATGACAGCAACATACTTGAAAATGATTTGATTCACGCTGAGGAGGAAGTTGTATGACACAAACCGAACGATTTCAAGATTTGCCATTAGAAGAAGTAATTGGCGATCGGTTTGGCCGGTATAGTAAATACATTATCCAGGACCGAGCACTTCCAGATGCTCGTGATGGATTAAAACCTGTTCAGCGCCGCATTTTATACGCAATGTATCATGAAGGCAATACCAACGATAAAGCGTTTCGTAAATCGGCCAAAACTGTCGGTAATGTTATAGGTAACTACCATCCACACGGAGACAGCTCTGTTTACGAAGCGATGGTGCGTTTAAGCCAGGACTGGAAAATCCGTCACATGCTCGTTGAAATGCATGGAAATAACGGGTCAATGGACGGTGACTCGCCAGCTGCGATGCGTTATACGGAAGCTCGTTTGTCTGCTATTTCTTCTGAGTTGCTGCGCGACATTGATAAACGCACAGTGGATTTTATCCCAAATTTTGATGATTCGGACATGGAACCAACCGTTTTACCAGCACGTTTTCCGAACCTTTTAGTTAACGGATCGACAGGAATTTCTGCTGGATACGCGACCGATATTCCGCCGCATGCGCTGCATGAAGCTCTTGACGCTGTATTGATGCGCATAGATAATCCGCAAGCGACTGTTGCTGAACTAATGACTGTCATAAAAGGTCCAGATTTTCCAACAGGTGGTATTATCCAAGGAATCGACGGGATTAAAAAAGCTTATGAGACCGGAAAAGGTAAAATTATCGTTCGTTCAAAAGCTCGAATAGAACCGTTAAAAGGTGGCAAGGAACAAATTGTCATTACGGAAATTCCGTTTGAAGTAAATAAAGCGACAATGATTAAAAAAATTGACGATCATCGCTTTGATCGTAAGCTCGAAGGTATTTCGGAAGTGCGCGACGAATCCGACAGAACGGGATTGCGCATTGTAATTGAATTGAAAAAAGATGTACAAGCACAAGGGATTTTGAGCTATCTTTATAAAAACACGGATTTACAAGTCAGCTACAACTTTAACATGGTAGCAATCTACAAGCGTCGTCCAACGATGATGACTTTGCAGACTATGTTAGATGCTTATATTGAACACCAGAAAGAAGTTATTACGAAACGTTCTGAATTTGATTTGCAAAAAGCTAGTGACCGCATGCACATTGTCGAAGGCTTGATGAAAGCTCTGTCGATTCTTGATAAAGTTATTAAAACCATCCGTTCTTCAACAGACAAGCGCGATGCCAAAAATAATTTAATTGCGTCTTATGATTTTTCAGAGGCACAAGCGGAAGCGATTGTTTCTTTGCAACTATACCGATTGACCAATACCGATATTACCGACCTGCAAAAAGAAGAAAGCGATTTAAAAAAACTGATTGCTGAACTAACGGGAATCTTAACTAGTTCAACTAAATTAAAAAATATTATCAAAAAAGAATTGGCCAGTATTCGAAAGCAATTTGCAGAGCCGCGTCGTTCGGTTATTGAAGATAAAATCGAAGAGATTACCATTACACGTGAAATCATGATTCCGAGCGAAGAAGTGGTGGTAACTGTTACTAGAGAAGGGTATGTAAAACGTACGAGTACACGTTCACACGCCGCTTCGAATGGCAAAGATTTTGCAATGAAAGAGTCAGATCGATTGCTATTTGAAGGCAATCTGAATACACAGCATACGATTCTAATTTTTACTACAGCAGGTAACTTTGTTTTCCAGCCAATTAACGAGTTGCCTGATATCAAATGGAAAGACTTGGGCCAACATTTATCAAGTATTATTCAACTAGAGGCGAATGAATCTATACTTGCTGTTTACCCATTTGAGAATTTTGAAACAGATGGCAGTATTTTAACTGTCTCAAAAATGGGTCAAGTCAAACGGTCAGCATTGAAAGATTATCAGATTCAACGGTATTCAAGAACGGTTAAAACCATGAATCTTAAATCTGGTGATTCTATGATTTATGCAGCATTGGTTACAAAAGAAACTGAATTATTTATTGGTACGAAACAAGCTTACGGTGTTCGTTTCCCATTAGACGAAGTGCCACTTACTGGACTTCGAACAGGGGGCGTTAAAGGCATCAGCTTGAAAGATGATGACGAAGCTGTATCTGCTGTTCTAATCGATCCAGAAGTTAAACAGGAACTTGTCCTCATTACTCATCGTGGTTCAGCGAAGAAAATGAAGCTACAGGAGTTTGAAAGTGGCAGTCGTGCGAAGCGTGGCGTAGTTATGCTACGTGAACTAAAGTCGAACCCTCATCGTGTAGTTGCCGTTATTGGTGCAACAGGAAAAGAGGGAATTATTTTAGAAACTAACAAAGGCATTCGAATTCCGCTGGTCGCTAACGCATTGAAAAATGTGGATCGGTATTCAAATGGTTCATTTATAGCTGATGAAGCAACAGATGGCGAAGTAACTACAGCTTATCGAGTAGCAGTAAAAGAATAAATTGGAACCCCTCTTGTAAATAGCAAGAGGGGTTTTCTATTCATCAGCTTAACTGCATGCTAAGTCCAACTAAACTAAATAACAGCTTATAAGTTTGGATTATTCAGCTATTCTACTTGCTGTAGGAGCAACTTCAATCTTACTGTCACTGAAACCAATCTTTTGAATAGCGGGATTCGAAATGAATATAATAACGGATATTCATCATTCAATCTTTTTATTCATACTTGCATTAACGAATAATATGTATTGTTGCAAGCAATTGAATAATTAGAAGAACGACTTCTGGGATCGATTGATGAAATGATATGAATAATATTTATCTTTAATAATAGTTGATGAATAATTTTTTTAGAAGATGTTCAACTGTCTGATGATGCATGCAGTCGGCAATTATTAAGGATGTTAAATAAATAGAATCCAATGTCAAGAGACGCATAAACTTGTAGAAGCTATATATTCATCCGTTAACTTTTTGTTTAATTGTCGCAATTTTCTCTCCAATTTGACGCTTCGATGTGGTAGAGTAGTGAGATAAATTAAAAAAAGAGGGTGACAACTATGACTAAGAGCAACATCAAAGAGCTTGAGAGAGAAGTGACGTTAACAAAAGTATCGGTAGAAGAAATTATGGTAGCCAACCAGGCGCTCAAAGATGTTGTCATCAAGACACCTTTGCAAAAAAACGAATTGCTGTCTGCACGGTATGAATGCAATGTGTATTTAAAACGAGAAGATCTTCAAATTGTTCGTTCATTTAAGTTGCGCGGTGCTTACAATTTTATCCGTAGTCTAAATGCTTCTGAACGTGCTAAAGGCGTTGTTTGTGCCAGTGCGGGCAACCATGCACAAGGTGTTGCATATTCGTGCTTTGCCCTTGGCATCGAAGGGAAAATCTTTATGCCTTTAACAACACCACGCCAAAAAATTTCTCAAGTAAAACGTTTTGGCGGTGACCAAGTATCGGTTGAATTGGTAGGAGATACGTTTGATGACTCGTTCACAGCAGCAATGGCATATTGTAACGCTGAAGAAAAAATATTTGTCCATCCCTTTAATGACAACCGAATCATTGCCGGACAAGGAACCGTTGCGGTGGAAATTTTAAATGATATGCAAGAATCAATCGACTACATGTTTTGTGCAATTGGCGGAGGGGGATTAGCTTCAGGGGTTGGTTCTTATTTAAAAGGCATTAGCCCAAAAACAAAACTGATCGGTGTCGAACCCGAAGGTGCTCCGGGTATGAAAACATCTATAACTCACGGTAAAGTCACGCGTCTTGATACAATTGACACGTTTGTTGACGGTGCAGCAGTTAAACAAGTAGGCGATCTATCTATGGCTATCTGTTCAGAAGTTTTAGATGATATTGTATTGATTCCAGAAGGCAAAGTTTGTACAACGATTTTACAGCTATATAACGAAAATGCAATTGTCGCGGAACCCGCAGGCGCTTTGTCCGTGGCCGCTCTTGACTTTTATAAAGAAGAGATCAAAGGAAAAAACATTGTCTGCGTCATTAGTGGAGGCAATAACGACATCGAGCGGATGCAAGAAATTAAAGAAAAGTCCTTGATTTATGAAGGTTTGAAACATTATTTCATCGTCACTTTCCCGCAACGGGCAGGTGCGCTACGTAAATTTATGGGTGAGGTACTGGGCGATACCGACGACATCACGCATTTTGAATACACAAAACGAACAAATCGTGAACAAGGTCCGGTTTTAGTGGGCATTGAATTGAAATGCCAAGAGGACTATGAGCCACTTGTTAAACGTATGGCAGAAAACGGCTTTCCTTATAAAGACATTAACAATGATTCCTTATTATTTAACTTGTTAATTTAAGTACACTACATAAAAGGACGCCTGCCCTAGTAGATGGGCAAGTGTCCTTTTATGTGTTTTGGATAGAGGAATGTCCCAACTAGTAACTGTGCGAGAATACTAAAGTTCACGAAAAGAATGGAGGGAGAAAATGGGGAATCGGTGTTTGTGGGCGCAGCGTAACGCACTTATGCAGGACTATCATGATAAAGAATGGTGCAGAGTGAGCTCAGATGATCGGTACATTTTTGAGATGCTGGTACTTGAAGGTGCACAGGCAGGATTGTCGTGGAATATCGTTTTATCAAAGAGAGACGCTTATCGCGAAGCGTTTCACCAATTTGACGTCGCGTATTGTGCGGAGCTAACGGACGAAGAGTTGTCTTTTATAAAAGAAAACTTTGCGGTGATCAAGCATGGGTCCAAACTTCAATCAGTACGAACTAATGCACTAGCCATTTTAGATCTCTCTAGAGAATGGGGTAGTTTTGCAGCATTTCTTTGGAGTTTTACAGATGGCAAGTCAATCGACAATAAGTGGGATACCGATGCGCAGATTCCTGCGCAGTCGGCTTTGTCTGTAAAGCTCAGTAAAGAATTAAAAAAACGGGGCTTTAAATTTGTAGGACCGGTAACGACTTATTCTTTTATGCAAGCTATCGGCATGGTCAATGATCATATTAAAAGTTGCGACTACCGGATGCGGAGTTAATGAAACACAACAAAAAACAGAGAAGTCGCACCATGCTTCTCTGTTTTTTTGTCATTTCACAAGGAATTTTTAGATAAATGAAGAATAGAGGTAGATAAGGGTGTTAGCATGACTGTAACAGAATATGCGAAGTTGTTAATCTCTTTCAGAAAGCTATTAAAACTAGTATAAAATAGTGAAATCAGACGAATTTAAAACAAAAAATTGAGTAGGACAAAAGAATTCCTATTGATTTTTGGCAAAAATTCCAAAGGTTTTTTTATCACCTAGAGATTGCGGTGTTTCTGGGGTAAACTGAGGTATAAGACACAACTCTTTTTGAACAAGATTTAGTGAGCTGTATGGTAAACCTTAAAGTCAAATTAAATACACACAGTCTAGCTGCATTGCAAAGTAGTTAGTTATTCTTTTCGAACTGGTCGATGCCCGAATTACTAGGGGGCATTTTAATGGTTCTCATCAGCACAATAGCTAAACGATAAAAAATAGACAAGGAGAGGATGCATGGTGTTGAACTTAAAATATTTGGATTTGTTAGCGCAAAAATACGATTGCGAAGAAAAAGTGGCTACCGAAATCATTAACCTCGAATCAATCTTAGATTTGCCAAAAGGAACAGAGCATTTCGTTAGCGATTTGCACGGAGAGTTTCAGGCATTTCAACATGTATTACGCAATGGTTCCGGAAACGTAAAAGTAAAAATAAAGGATTTATTTAAAAATGAACTGAGTGAAGAAGAACTAAACGAATTTGCGACTTTGGTTTTCTACCCTGAAGAAAAATTACAGTTGATTAAAAGCCATTTTAGCAGTAAAGCAGAATTGCAGGAATGGTACATAGAAGTTATCGAGCGGCTATTAAAATTGATTTCTTATGCTTCTTCCAAATACACACGCTCAAAACTGCGTAAAGCTTTGCCAAAACAATTTGTCTATATTATAGAAGAACTGCTATATAAGACTGACGAGTTTAAGAACAAAAAGGATTATTACGCCAAAATGGTGACACAAATCATTTCCTTAGGACAGGCAGACAAGCTAATTATTGGCTTGGCTTATACGACACAACGTTTAGTGGTCGACCATCTTCATGTAGTGGGTGATATTTACGACCGAGGTTCGGATCCGCATAAGATTGTGGATACACTTATTGATTACCATTCCGTTGACATTCAGTGGGGAAATCATGACGTACTTTGGATTGGAGCATTTGCTGGATCGAAAGTGTGCTTAGCGAATATTTTACGGATATGTGCGCGTTATAATAACCTAGATATTATTGAAGACGTGTATGGCATCAACTTGAGGCCGTTGTTGAATTTAGCGGAGAAATACTATGAAGACAATGTAGCTTTTCGCCCAAAAAGAATTTCAGATGAAAAAATGACAGAGCAAGAACAGTTGCAAATCACTAAAATCCATCAGGCCATTTCAATTATCCAATTCAAGCTGGAAAGCCCAATTATCAAAAGAAGAGCTTGTTTCGATATGACGGATCGCTTAGTGCTTGAAAAAGTTGATTATGAAAAAAATACGGCAACGATTCATGGAAACACGTATTCATTAGATGGAACGTGTTTTACGACCATTAATCCGGAACAGCCAGACGAATTGCTTGAAGAAGAAAGACAAGTTATGGACAAGTTACTTTTTTCAGTTCAACATTCAGAAAAACTAGCAAGACACATGAAATTTTTGATGAAAAAAGGGAGTCTTTATTTAAAGTATAATGGTAATTTATTGATTCATGGTTGTATTCCATTAGATGAAGACGGCAATATGGAGAAAATGGAGATCGAAGGGAAATCCTATGCTGGACGAGAACTGCTAGATGTCTTTGAACGTTACCTCCGTTACTCTTTTGCTCATCCGGAAGAAACTGATGACTTTGCGACAGATATGGTTTGGTATTTGTGGACCGGAGAGTATTCGTCACTCTTTGGGAAACGAGAAATGACTACATTTGAACGTTACTTTATCAAAGACAAAGAAACGCACAAAGAGCGCAAAAATCCTTATTATTATTTGCGGGAAGACGAGGAAATTTGTCGCAAAATATTGACGGAGTTTGACATGAATCCGGATTATGGACGTATTATTAATGGCCATACGCCTGTTAAAGAGCGAGATGGAGAAAACCCAATCAAAGCGAACGGCAAAATGCTGGTTATCGATGGAGGGTTTTCGAAAGCTTACCAATCGACTACAGGGATAGCCGGATATACGTTGCTTTACAACTCCTATGGCATGCAATTGGTCGCTCATCAATTGTTCAATTCAAAAGAAGAAGTTTTGCAAAATGGTACAGATGTACTATCAGCTAAGCGCTTAGTTGATGAAGAGTTAGAGCGTAAAAAAGTTAGAGAAACCAATATTGGAAATGGTTTGATGCAAGAAATTTTTAATTTAAACAGTTTGAGGGAATACCGCTACATGAAGTAACGACCGAGCAAAATAAAAAAGGAAGAGATTTAGCTAAAACGCTGTCTCTTCCTTTTTTAAATTTTTGACTAGAAAAATCAATTTTGTAGCAAAAACATCAGAAATTGTTAGCCGGCGCAATATTTTTTATGATAAGCTACAGAAATAATAGACGAATGAAATAGAGAAGTTTATCCAATGCAACTGGTATTCTTTACTTCATCAAGATTAAGAGTGGAGCGAATAGCCATGTTAAAAGAACAAAATAGATATTCCAGACTAGCAGAACTAACGAGAATTGTTAATACAAAGCTTGAATTGAGTGATATGTTGCAACATGTTTCGGTAGCCATATCAGAAGAAATTGTGCAATGTGACTCGATTGGTATATATTTACCTGATAGTGATGGAGTATTTAGCGCCGTAGCTGGGAAACCGCAATTCATCAACGGACAGTCTCTCACTTCACAGAAAATCAATTTTAGCACAGATCGATTTTCGCATGATATCGCAACTAAAAAGCAAGTTATTTACATTCCGGATACATCAGTAGATCCACGTCCAGATCCTGCAGCGATCGCCGCGTTTAACATTCATTCGCTGCTCGGTCTTCCCATTATTTATGAGCAAAATTTATTCGGACTGGTTTTTTTGTTTGATCGTGGAAAGCCGATGAATTTAACAGAATTGCAAATACAAAGTGTGGAAGCATACGTCAATATGGCAGCTGTTGCAGTTCAAAATGCCAATAATTTAAAACAAAAAGAGCAGCTGCTTGCTGAGAAACAATTGTTACTAGATGCTAACCGTGATCTTTCTAGATGTTCAACTGTGAAAGAAAGTTTGGACACTTGTTTTTATTATTTAGAAAAGGCTGTGAAGTGCAAAAATGTTGCAGTTTACTTAAGAAATCCCAATGATATGGAGACTATTTGTTTCAAAGAAATGAGCAAAAAATCCGAATGGACAGAATCCGAATGGGAAAATATACTAGACGAAATTCAGCCTCATGACGGCAAAGTAACAATTATTGAAGAAATATTTATCCAAAAGAATACCAAATTTATTCCGAGTGAAGACAACTGTCAATTACTTCTCATTCCACTTATTTCCAAAGGCGACGTTTTTGGCGTTGTCATGATCGCTTGTTTACTGGAAAATCTTCAATCAGATGAGAGATCGCAGGTCTATCTAGCACAGTCTATTATTGATACGACAGCACTTACTTATTCGAATTTAACTTATATGGATCAGTTAGAACTTCGTGTCCAAAGACGAACTAAAGAATTGGCAAATGCCAACGACAAAGTCACCAGTGTAATTGAAAGTATTATGGATGGTTTTTTTGCGCTAAACAAAGACTGGGAATTTATATACATCAATCAATACCAAGAACTGCCGATAGGAAAAACGGCTGAAAATGTACTAGGCGAGAAATTATGGTCTATTTTTCCAGATGATTTCAATAAGATTTTGTACAAAGAATTTTCTCAAGCCATGGTTAATAGAGAGCCCGTACATTTTGAAATTTCATCTACAGAAGACGGCTATTGCTACGATTTAGTTGCCTACCCTTTTGATGACGGCATTTGTTGTTTATGTAAAAATACTACAGAGAAAAAGAATTATGAGAACGAACTAAAGCGTTTATCCAATTTGGAATTGATCGGGCAGATGGCTGCAGGAATAAGCCATGAAATTCGAAATCCAATGACGACTGTTCGAGGATTTTTGCAATTACTTACCGACAACAATGAATTACAGAAATTCAATCCTTATTTTGATTTAATGATCGATGAATTGGACCGTGCCAACGCAATCATTTCGGAGTTTTTATCGATGGGAAATACCCGATCGTCAGATTTGGAGATGCAAAATTTAAATGACATCATCTACGACATCTCTCCGTTATTAAAGATTGATACGTTTAATCAAAACAAATTTATCGAATTTGAGACATTGGAAATTCCCGAATTATTATTAAACCGAGATGAAATTCGTCAATTATTAATTAATTTATGTCGAAATGGTTTAGAGGCGATGAAGCCAGAAAAGCTGCTGTCTATTCGAACGTATATAGAAGACGGAAAAAAGGTCGTACTTGAAATAGAAGATCAAGGTACCGGCATGGACAAGGAAGTCATGCAAAAAATCGGCACACCCTTTTATACAACAAAAGATAACGGAACAGGTTTAGGATTGGGTATTTCGTACGCAATCGCGGCACGTCATAAGGCAAAAATTGAAGTAGAATCTAGCGAGCAAGGAACCATTTTCTACGTTAAATTCCAATTTTGAAACTTAGTATTCTTGCTATAGCTTGTCGCAATAAAAGGAATAGAGCTGGCGATTTGTGTGGTCTGTTCCTTTTGTTGGAAGTTGTAATCTGCGATTGAAAGACAGAATAAACAGAAGGTAGAGAAACCAGTCTTATGGAAATTTGGGATTTAGTTGATGGAGCAAGAAAACCACTTGGCAAGAAACATGTCCGCGGTGAACTCGTGGAGCAAGATGAATATCATATTGTCGTTGAAATTTTAACACTCAATAAAGACGGAAAACTATTAGTTACTCAAAGAGATGAGGCAAAAACGTATCCATTGCTATGGGAATTTACAGGTGGATCTATTACGACTGGAGAAACCAGTCGAATCGGAGCAGTTCGTGAACTGGAAGAAGAAACAGGCATATTCGCTGAACCAAGCAAGTTGCATCACATTAGCAGCATGAAGAAACATCCTTATTATTTAGATAGCTATGTATGGAAAAGTCCAAATCTGCTCAACCTGACAGACTTAAAATTACAAGCAGGTGAGGTGTGTGGTGCTAAATTTGCAACGTTAGCAGAGTGGGAAGAAATGAACAGTCAACAATTAGTTATTCCGACCGTATGGGAGCGATATAAACGTCATCGTTGGTCAATAGAAAAAATAGCTGGAAATGAATTGTAAAGAGTTACTTTGGCTAAGTAAACTTATTCAGGTTCTATCTAAATTTAAGGAGTGAAGTTACATGGTTCTACGTAATGAAGATGAGACACCAGCTTTCTTACCTCCGAGTCATATCTTGTCTGCGGCAGCAATTGTTCTAAATGACGAAGGCGAGATATTACTGATAAAAGGACCACGTAGAGGATGGGAAATGCCAGGCGGACAAGTAGAAGAAAGAGAATCGCTTGAAATGGCTGCGATTCGAGAAGTAAAAGAAGAAACGGGTATTGATATTGAAATCCAGAAATTTTGCGGTGTGTTTCAAAATGTGGAAAATTCAATTTGCAATATGCTTTTTTTAGCAAAACCTGTCGGTGGTCAAGCAACAACATCTGCTGAAAGTCTACTAGTAGGTTTTTATCCAATTGCCGAAGCTTTGGCAATGGTTACTTGGGGAAACTTTAGAGAAAGAATTGAGTATTGTTTAGATGATCGTAAACAGCCATTTGTTATTGCCTTTTAATAAGGAACTAGCAATAGAAAAAGCCAAGAGCATCCAATCTGCTCTTGGCTTTTCTGGTTAATTGACTTTGATCATTCTTCGTCTTCAAGATCTTTAATCAGCTTTTTCATTTCGGCAATTTCTTTACGTTGTGCTTCGATAATTGAGTCTGCCAGTTCACGAACACGAGGATCTGAAATGTTGGCGCGTTCACTCGTCAAGTTAACATCTTCTACAAGTAGTTGGCTACGGACGAGCCATAGCGAAAGCGCGAATATAACTGCACTTCCTCCGAGAATCACGGTATTGGTTTTTTTGTTTTTGTACATTGGCCACATGAACAGCAGCATGACAATTGCCATCACCGATCCCATGATCAAGGCCATATAAACGCGAGTCTCACTGTAGAAAATAGGGTCAAGTTGAAAAACATTCAAGAACATTAACCAATACATCAAAAAAGTTGAAGTCAAAATCATTATACCGAATTTCGCATAAGCATTCACAAATAATTCTCCACCTTCTCTCGTGAGTCTGCTAACAAGCTGAACTTAGTATGTGTATACCTTCATTTACTCAGAATAAGCTCCATAAAAAATACACAATTGGTTAATTATCTAACCGAGTAAGCAAGTTACTGATTCAGATTAATTTAACTAGTATAAATTTTCAATGTGAATAATGGTATGCTTATTCTACTGATCTGATTTAAACGGAGGAGCAATAAATGGATATAACAACAATTCTTACCCAACTGAATGGAGACAAACTGGATTGGACGTGCACAGCTTTGAGTGGTGGAACAAGGAGTGAGGTTTATCTGCTTACTAAAGAAAATGACAAAGCTCATGTCCTCAAAATAAATAAAGCCGAAACAACTCAAGCAGAAGTAGATTTTTTGTCTACTTATCAGTCCATTCCCTTACTACCAGATCTCACGCTTGTCGATCCCGGTTTTCAGTTCATGGTCTATACACATATTCCTGGTGCGATTGCTACATCCTTTAACAGTAGTAAAAATAAACTTATGCAACATCTGGTTTCGGGTTTACTCAATCGCTATCAGCCTACTTCCACACACGAACAGTGGGGCTGGCAAGGGGCAACTGTGAGCACGTGGGAACAATTTTTAACAGCAGAAGTAGAAGCAGCAAAAGAAATGTTGGCGCCTTGTTTTAAAAGAGCAGGCCTACATATAGAAGCTCCGGTACCAACAAAGCGAGAACAAGCGAACTTGCAGCCAATTCCGTATTTGCTTCACGGTGATTGTGGATTTCATAACTTTTTAGTCAGTGAAGAACAATTAACAGGTATTATCGATCCAACCCCGATTTTCGGCTGGCCACATTATGATTTAATTTACGCTTTCTTTTCTTCACCGTATGATTTAACAAAAGAGGGATTTGATGCGGCAGCTGCCAAGTTAACTGTTAACACATCTAATACGAAGCAGCTCTATGAAGAAGTACGAATAGGGTTGTATCAACGGTTAGCTATTTGTTTAAAGCATCATCCAGCTGATTGGCTAGCTTATTTAGAAGTTTGGGATTACTGGACTGAAATCGTCGACAACCATTAGCAAACACTGAAGTAAACTAGTCTTTAACAAAAATAAACAAGAAACAACGCACCCTTAAAAAAGGAGAGTGGCACATTGAAAGACAAATTACTGTTCTCTTTTTTAGTCATTCTGACCACGGGTTTAATGGGTTCTTCCTTTGTAGTAGCTAAAATTGGCTTACTCTACATATCCCCCTTGTTATTAGCAGGCATCCGGTTTACGATTGCAGGTAGTATCATGATGTTGTTTGTCAGATTGTTTAAAAGAAATCACCCTCAAACTGTAACTACGTGGGGAAAAATCATCATTATCGGTGCCGTTCAAACTGCTGGTGTCATGGGTGCTATTTTTCTAAGCTTGCGAACCATCACTTCCGGCGAATCGGCTATTTTAACTTTTATGAATCCTTTGCTCGTGGTATTAATCGGTACACTCGCACTGGGTATGCGTTACCGAGTCATTCAATGGTTAGGCGTGCTTGTTGGCTTTTTGGGTGTTTTTGTGACAATGGGAAGTCATTTAGATCTTCAAATCGGTACCTTATTTGGATTTTCAAGCGCTGTTTTTTGGTCAGTCGGCACACTGTTGATTAAGAAATGGGGAGGCTCCATTGATATGTGGGTCTTGACCGCTTACCAGATGTTATTCGGAGGTATTATTTTACTGGTTGGCTCCTTTTTCTTGGAAGTCTCTTACCTTGTCATCAACCCGACATCTATTTCCATTTTATTGTGGCTCTCTATTCCAGCTTCAATTGTTCAAATTACTATTTGGTTTTATTTATTGCAAAAAGGAGATTCTGGAAAAGTGAGTGCTTTTCTCTTTTTAGCTCCTTTTTTTGGCATTGTATCCGGATGGTTCGTGTTAGGAGAAGATGTTGGATTGCCGCTTTTTATTGGGGGGAGTTTGATTTTTGCAGGGATTTTTCTTGTGAACTGGCCAGAAAAGCGAAGAGCCGTGAAAGTGCCCGTTACAAAAAATCTAGAATAATGATCGTATAAGAAAGGTCAATATATTGTAAGAGGCACAATTTAACGATGCCATTACGCGAAAGTCTCTAACTGACTAATTGAATACATATGAAAAACCCCTTGAAGGAGTTCACTTACGAGTGATTCCATTCAAGGGGTTTTATAAAGCTTATTTCAATTTGAAGTTAAATGGTGACTCGAAACTAATATCAAAATCACTCACAACAAAGTGACCCGCTTTTCCAGTTAAGTTTTGCTTCGTATGTCCAATGGTCAACACCAAACGATCCGTAGATAATTTGAACGAAGTTGGTTCTACAGGTACTTCAGTTCCATCTTCGAGAATCACCATAAATTCCAATAAGTCAGCTATTTCAGTAGCTGTGTAATCAGCCAATGCTGGTTCTGTTAACGTGACCGTAGTAGAAGTCACTGTAGTCACTTTAACATCAGCAACCTCTGGATAATATAACCAATCTGTAGTTGTTTCGATTGTTTTATAAAGCAAGTTTGCAAATTCTCCACGAGTAATTTGTGTATGTGTTCCATAAGTTGATGGTGTTTTACCGGCAGTAATTTGTGCGCCATACAATGACTCGATGTAAGGCTTAAATACGCCGCCTACATCAGAAAATGGTGTTTGCTGTTGGTATTCTTCTAATTCAAATGCTAAAGATAAAAACTTTGCCATCGCGCCTCGGCTTAACGGGGCTCCAGGTTGAAATTCAGTTGGAGTTACTCCAGATACAATTCCTACTTCTGCAAGAGCATTTACAGAGGCACGTACACGAGTATTCAGATCTTTAAATCCTGCATCTTTTGGATTTTCAATAGTTGAAAACAACGTATTTGCGAGGATAACAGCAGCGTCTCCGCGCGTCAAAGGATCATTGGTACCAAATTTCGTTGGGCTTTTTCCGTTAATAAGTTCTACCGCATATAAGAAATCTACTGCTTTTGCGTAGCGGTCTCCGACATCAGTAAAAGAATGTGAAGAAGTAGTTAATGCAGCTGATGCGGGTGAAGCAAGAGCGACGACAGCAAGTACGACAGCTGTAGTTGTGTATAAGAATTTTTTAATGTTCAATGATATATCCCCAATCTCAATATAATAAATGCAAATTACTAATTAATGATAAAATCAGATGCCCTTTCCGTTCAAATTATCAAACTGAAATTATTATAGCTTTATTACCTCTCTTTTGTATAGTAATTTTTTCAAAAAAACACGAATTATTAGTATAAAATTGTTGTCTAAATTAAAAACTATTCAAGACAATGTAAAATACTCAATTTAGAAAGAACTAGTTCAAAAAAATCCCCTAAAGTTATTCCATAGAATAACTTTGGGGGATAGAAATATCAAACGATAAAATACGTAAGAATCGACAGCAAAATTGACGTAATAGTCATGGCGGCGAGCGGCAGTAATGCACGTTCTCGCAAATCTCGCAAACTGACGTTCAAGCCGAGCCCGACCATTGCAGCCGTCAATAACCAGGTTGTCAATGTCGATACAAAGTCACGCAATGCATCGGGGAAAGGAATAACGGGACCAAAGACATAACTTCCTAAAATGCTCAACAAGATAAAGCCAAGCAAGAACCATGGAAATTCAATCTTTGCAGTTGTTTCTTCACCTTTGTTTTTGCGTTTCATCATAAAAATAAAGATAAAGCAAAGAGGGACAAGTAAAAAGACGCGCCCTAGTTTTCCAAGTAAAGCCATAGCTAATCCGTCTTCTCCAGCTGGCGCACCTGCTAATGCAACATGGGCGATTTCATGCAGGCTTATGCCGACCCACATGCCATATTCAATGTCGTCAAGCGGTAAAAAAGGACGAATAACTGTATAAGAAATCGCGAATACTGTCCCCATTAACGCAATAATTCCAACCCCAATAGCTGTATCTTCGTCTTTTGCTTTAATAATTGGTGCAATCGCTGCAATCGCAGCTGCTCCGCACACGCCGGTACCAACACCAAGCAATAACGAAATGGTCTTATCGGCTTTAAAGCGTTTCGCTAGCCATACCGTCATTAAAATAGCGAAAGTAATAACACCAAGATCACGCACTAAAAGCCAAAGTCCATCACTTAAAACTGTATCAATGTTTAATTTTAGTCCGTATAAGATAATGGCAACACGCAATAAACGTTTGGACGAAAATGTGATACCTGAACGAATGGCATTCGGATAACCAAAAATCTGACGGTAGAAAACCGCAATGATAATCGCGCAGGCTAACTGACCAATTTGATCAAATCCAGGTACTTGTGCTAACAGATATCCGAGAAAAGCAATTAAAAATGTGAATGCCACGCCGCCTAACCAAGCAGTTTTAGGGGATGACGAATTCAAGTTGAAACGATTTAATTTTTGATAATAAGCAGACATGATAAAACCTCCTGTAGTAAGTATAGAAAAGCACTATACATTAGTAAAATAAATAAGTAGAATAGTGATAATAAGTAAAACTGTATGTAAGAGTGGAGGATAGAGATGGATCAACGATTGGAAGTATTTCTCAAGGTAGTTGAAAAGAAAAATTTTTCCAAAGCAGCCGAAGCGTTGCATATGACACAACCTGCCGTTAGTCAGTATATCCGGTCATTAGAAGAATTGACAGGGGTCAAGTTGTTAGAACGAACCAATAAATACGTCAGGTTAAACAAAGCAGGCGAAATTGTTTATCATCATGCTATTGAAATCAAAGAACTTTATACAAAAATGAATCACCTTCTTGAAGACTTGACTCATAAAGCCAGCGGGTCGATTGCGATCGGGGCTAGTTATACATTTGGAGAATACTTATTACCACGCATTATTGCAGAAGCAAAAGAACAATACCCAGACATTAAACCAACTGTGACGATTGGCAACACAACAACGATTGCAGCACTTGTACTCAGTCATCAGTTAGATGTGGGGATAGTAGAAGGTCATTTTAAAGAGGTGCCAGAATTGAAAACCGAACCATTTGCAGAAGATCGAATGGTAGTCGTTGCTTGTGCAGATCATGTGCTAACGCGCCAACAGAAGTCAATTACCATGCCAGACTTAATAGAAGAAACATGGATTTTAAGAGAACTTGGCTCGGGTACGAGAGAAGCAGCTGAAAATGTCTTCAAGCAATTTTCAATGTCTCCACAATCCATTATGCATTTCAGTAGTACACAGCCAATCAAAGCGATGATTGAAGCTGGTATGGGCATCAGTTTACTATCCGAGTGGGCGATTCAAAAAGAGCTGCGTTATGGCGATTTAAAAATCTTAAACATTAAAGAAATGCCGTATACCAGAGACTTTTCAATTGTCACGAGATCACCTTTTCAAACAAAAGCACTTTCTGCTTTTCTTGATTTATTGAGAAGACACAGAGGATTGAACGATTTCAAAATTCGTTAGAGAGAGTCGTGATTTAATAGCAAAGATAGCTGTAAGTAAAAAAATGATTCTGCAGCTAATCGCAGAATCATTTTTGTTACTTAAATTAATTGATAATATTGATTTGCTCTTTATTGACGAGTGGATACGCAGTCAATTGAGCACCATCCAAATCTTCGTTGTTCATTTGTACGGCCGTAATTTGGCTATTTTCATAAGTTGTGTAATAATAAATTCCTTTATCCACATTGCAACAAGAAGAATAAATCGTGTATTCAAATTTTCCTTCGTCTGCTTCGCACAACCCTTTTGCATAGGCGACCGATTTTAAGAGATGAAAAAATTGACCGACGCTTTCTGCTTCTGAACTACCCGCTACCGAATTTGATTTCGCAAAAGCCGCTCGGACAAAGCGAGAAGGTGACGATAAGTCTCCCGGAAGCCCAAGTCCTCCCATGCCAAGGCTGTGTATACCCAGCTCTAGTTGTGAGGAAAACGTATTTGCAGGTGTAGTTGTAGAGAGATGGCGGTAGTTTGTTAAATTCAGCAAGTGATAATCAAAAGGCGGGTTGTTTGTCAGCACGCCCACTGGGTTGTCGTAAATCTGTAATCCTTCCGCTACCGATTCCACAACAATGGACTGGGTTTGATCTGCAATGATCCAATGGAGCGGCGACAGCGGTAAGTCCTCACTAAAATTAATGTTCACAAGGTTCAAGTTTGCTAATAGCTTTTTTGCATCTGTAATCGATGCGCATTGCCCAAGAATCCACGGGATAAACTCAAATGGAGACACATTGTCTTTGCCTTCTACTGCTGAAAAGAAATACGCATTGTCCGGAAAGTTTAACCCCGCCATGCTCAACCCTTTTTCATTCGTAGCATCAAAATAAAAAGGATAGTTGTCCACTACAACCGCCATCCCAATCAAAGCGTAATGATGTGGTACAGCCTTCACTTTTCTAAATTCAAATGGGAAATGTCTAGGTGTGATCGTGACCGATTCACCATACGATAAATTCAAATCCAAGTTACGCCCAAAATAATGATCTTTCGTTGAATACGTTAGGGATGTGCACATAGCCATGACCTCCTCGTCGTTAAAGTTCAATTTTACACGGTTCGTTTTAGTTAGTCCAAAATAAAAGTGATTCATACAATTATAGAAAAAACGTGTTTTCATCCATTCTATCTTAAACAAATCAGACCGCAAAAGTAGCTGTAAACATGCGAACGTTCATAACGGATTTCGATATGTTTACGAATGGTTTAATTTCCAAAATTAGCTAGCTATCTTCTTGTGGTATATGTATATTTGAAGTAACAATTAATGGATTCCCAGTTTTCAAATGAAAATTTTGTTAGCGACCTACGCTTAGAACCAATCCTTTTTATTGCTAAAGACTTTCAAGTCGTCCAAGTTGATATTGAACATCGTCTTTTATAAAAAAGGGAAGCCATCAGTTTCCTAGTAGTTTATCCTACTGGTTCATTTTAACTATAAAATTTGGGTGCAATAAACCATCCTATTATATAGCTGAGTCTTTTGATTGAAGAACATATAATAGCGCAAGCCATTAAATGCAACAGATGTTTAGAAAAGTTACATCTAAACCTATGATATCGGGCCCATTAGCAACTTAAAGCCCGAGAATCATGAACAGGATGTTTTGTTTTGGTTATCGGATGTAATGGGTCCAGCTTTTTGGCAAGAAGATCGAGATGCGAAAAATAATACGCGTTGAAAGCGATTGAGAACGATGGAAACAAAATGTAGCTGAAGATGAAGTAAGTTACATTCAAAATCCGAAGAATAAATCGAGGAGGTGAACTTTATGAATTACAATGCTTTTTTGTTTGCTGGAGTCGCAGGTATATTGACTTTAATTCTTATCGTTTCGAATATGCCTCTGAGCGCCCTTATAATTACTAATATGTTATTAGCTTTAATTGCTGGTCAATTAACTGGTAAAAACTACAGGGAATAATAAGATTAATGTTCTTTAAAATTCTCCATTGCTAAAAAGCTATACTTTATGCTCACTAGACTGAGAGCTTAGCAATTAGTCACCTCCTGTAACCAATAGATTGTACTGTACGTCTAAAGTTGAGCTAAGGAGGAGGATGAAGATGAAATCCAAATTATTATTTTTAAGCATGCTAATGATTGTTGTATTAGCTGGTTGCTCTCAAGAAAAGGAAGCTACAGAAAACGAAAAAAACATGAGTGATTCTGTGGGAAATGTAAAATATACTGAAAAAAAACCTCCTCAATTAAAAATAGAAGTGAATGAAGAGGAGTTTTCTGCTGCTTTAGGTGGTTATGCCTGGAGTTACTTTGATCAAGAAGAAAATTCTATGGTTGAGATAGAGGCAGAAGCTATCGGTGTTTCTGAATTAGTTGGTGATCGAAACGGGCCAATCGTAAATACAAGTACATCCATTGAACTTCAGTTTGAGGAAGAACCAATCTCTTACCAGGTTAATATTTGGGATTCTACAGATAATCTAAAAGGTTCTTTCAAAGATGTAGTGCTGGATGGACAAAGTGGGAAAACAATCTATGAAGTTGTCGCCACTTGGGAACGAGGAACAGGATATTATGTTTTCCCTTTAACTATTAAATAGGCACTCTCACCATTAATTCATGTTATTGTTTATTTTTTGAGGTTCTTACGCTTTTTTGGTGAAATTGATTGTGACCTTGAGTAAAAAATCAGGCCATTATTTCAAAATAGTTACCACTGGTAAAGAATCCGATTCTTCAATACTTGAAATCCAGCTCGTCCATACA
>NZ_JASISN010000012.1:0-98994 GCF_030063085.1 Planococcus sp. S3-L1
TCATAACCCAAAGGTCGCAGGTTCAAATCCTGCCCCCGCAACCAAATGGTCCCGTGGTGTAGCGGTTAACATGCCTGCCTGTCACGCAGGAGATCGCCGGTTCGATCCCGGTCGGGACCGCCATTTTCAATAAATAAAGTGGGTCAGTAGCTCAGTCGGTAGAGCATTAGATTGAAGCTCTAAGTGTCGGCGGTTCGATTCCGTCCTGACCCACCATTTTTTATTAATACTTGTGCCGGAGTAGCTCAGTTGGTAGAGCAACTGACTTGTAATCAGTAGGTCGAGGGTTCGACTCCTTTCTCCGGCACCACTAGGTGGGGTAGCGAAGTGGCTAAACGCGGCGGACTGTAAATCCGCTCCTTCGGGTTCGGCAGTTCGAATCTGCCCCCCACCACCAGTTTTTAGGGGCATAGTTTAACGGTAGAACAGAGGTCTCCAACACCTCCGATGTGGGTTCGATTCCTACTGCCCCTGCCAATTTTAAATTTTATGATGGCGGTCGTGGCGAAGTGGTTAACGCACCGGATTGTGATTCCGGCACTCGGGGGTTCAATTCCCCTCGTCCGCCCCATGTTTTCATTTCATTAAGTGAACTTATAAATAATAAAGTGGCGGTCGTGGCGAAGTGGTTAACGCACCGGATTGTGATTCCGGCACTCGGGGGTTCAATTCCCCTCGTCCGCCCCATCTTTTACTAGTGGGGTATAGCCAAGCGGTAAGGCAACGGGTTTTGATCCCGTCATGCCCTGGTTCGAATCCAGGTACCCCAGCTTTAAGCGGAAGTAGTTCAGTGGTAGAACGCCACCTTGCCAAGGTGGAGGTCGCGAGTTCGAACCTCGTCTTCCGCTCCAATATTTGGCGGCATAGCCAAGTGGTAAGGCATGGGTCTGCAACACCCTTATCACCGGTTCGAGTCCGGTTGCCGCCTCCATAATATTTTGCCGGCGTGGCGGAATTGGCAGACGCGCGGGACTCAAAATCCCGTTCCTTCACGGGAGTGTCGGTTCGACCCCGACCGCCGGTATCACGAAAGAGCCTGCCTGCTCTTTCAAAAACCTCTTAACTGTGAGAAATCATAGTTAAGAGGTTTTTTTATTGAGTTTAGATTAAACTGGAAATTCGGTTTCAACAAAAATTTGTAAATTGATTATATAGATAGTGTTAATATCTCGAGAAATAAGCTATTATAATTTAGCTGAGAAATTATGTTGCGAAAATAGTGGAGGTAGAGAAAATGGCTTTCAAAAAGAAAGATAAGTTTGCATTGCAGTTGAGTGACATTGCGTTGAATTTAAAAGAAAGTGCAGCTTATTTTGCTGAGTATAAATTAAAAGCTAGTAATGACTTGATCATTTTTTCGAACACTATGAAGGATTATGAAACAAAAGGAGATTCTTTTATACATTCCATAATCCAAGATCTTAACAACGCATTTATTACGCCAATTGAACGAGAAGATATATTGGCTTTAGCAATGAGTATGGATGATGTATTAGACGGTTTAGAACACACAGCTGCACGATTTGATATGTATTCAATAGTAGAAGCAGATGAATACATGCTTGAATTTGTTGAAGCAATTCGATTGAGCACGATTGAGATAGAAATGGCAGTCGAACTAATGGTTTCTAAGAAGTTGCCTCAGATGAGATCTCATGCGATTAAAATTAAAGATTACGAATCTAAATGTGATGCCGTCCTGCGTCGATCCATAAAAAATCTGTTTCAAACTGAAAAAGATCCGATTCGAATTATTCAATACAAGGACATATACGAAGAGTTAGAAGAAATTGCTGATCATTGTCAGCAAGTCGCGAATACATTCGAATCAATTATTATGAAAAACGCCTAAGGAGCAAAATGACTAATGGATATGGTATTGCTGTTAACAGTTTTGATTGTCATTTTTGCTATAATATTTGACTTTATCAATGGGTTTCATGATACGGCAAATTCGATAGCTACTGCGGTTTCTACAAAAGCACTAACACCGAGACGTGCAATTATGCTTGCGGCCATTATGAATTTTGTCGGTGCTATGGCTTTTACGGGTGTTGCTAAAACAATAACCAAGGATATCGTCGATCCTTTTGCGCTCGATAATGGCTCTGTCGTTATTCTAGCAGCTTTATTAGCGGCTATTACATGGAATTTGTTGACTTGGTACTATGGAATTCCAAGTAGCTCCTCACACGCGCTAATTGGTTCAATAGCTGGAGCAGCTATTGCAGGGGCTGGCTTTGCAGCTCTTAATTACAGTGGCTTTCTAGCAATTTTGCAAGCTTTAATCTTTTCACCAATTCTTGCTTTGGTCGTGGGTTATCTCATGTATAGTGTTTTTAAAATAGTATTCAAAGATCATAATTTAACAAAAACAAATAAGAATTTTAGATTAATTCAAATTGCCACTGCTGCATTGCAGTCATTTTCCCATGGTACGAATGATGCACAAAAAGCGATGGGGATTATTACGTTGGCATTGATTGTGAATAATTATCAAAGCTCTGATGATATCCAATTATGGGTACAAGCTACATGTGCCCTAGCAATGGCGTTAGGGACTTCGGTTGGCGGTTGGCGAATTATTAAAACAGTGGGCGGGAAAATCATGAAAATTCGTCCAGTTAATGGTGTAGCAGCTGATTTGACAGGTGCAGCAGTAATTTTTGGTGCTACTCTGATTCACTTGCCAGTTAGTACAACTCACGTTATTTCGTCTTCTATAATGGGAGTTGGGGCAGCGCATCGTGTTAAAGGCGTTCAGTGGGGGACAGCCAAGACTATGTTAATCACTTGGGTGATTACAATGCCAATATCGGCGATGTTAGCCGCTGTCTTCTACTTTCTTCTTAATTTGGTTTTGTAAAAAAGATAAACACCTGTTTTTGCAAAATTATTTGTTATACGAATAAAGTATTGGCGAGCGAAATGAGATGTGCTATAATAATTCTTGTCCGCTAAAGAAATACTTGCCGGCGTGGCGGAATTGGCAGACGCGCGGGACTCAAAATCCCGTTCCTTCACCGGAGTGTCGGTTCGACCCCGACCGCCGGTATACCGCAAGATTAGATGAGAGGCCCTAACATTATTGTTGGGCTTTTCTTTTTGGAATTTTTAAGATGGATTGCTGAGGATAAGTAGCAGTAAATAGATTCTTAAAGAACTAGTAAAAAGACCACCGCAAAAGCTTTAGCTTTTGCGGTGGTCTTTTGGTTAACGTTAAATAATTCCTTGAAATCGAAGGATAATTTCCGCGATGACTGCTGAGCCAAGAAATGTTCCGAGCAGAACCACCATGCCAATTACGATAGTTTTCCAACCTAATTGCACAAAGTCGAACCATGAACGGCCAATGGATACGCCGGCATAAGCTAAGATAGGCGTAGCAATTGCTAATAAAGTAACTTCTGTCGTGTAAGTGACAATTTGTGCTGCTCCCGGCATACCCGGAATTGTCAATATTAGACCGATAATGCCGATGTAAGCGATGCTAGGCAACTTGAATGGTAGTAGGCGGTGAATGACTAATCCGGCCAGGCTAATGCCTATTAGGATGGCTATTCCGGGAAGCGCATCCCAAGGAAGTATATCGTAGCCAATCCAATTACCAATCAGCATGATCACACCAATAATCATAAAGACCAGTATCCATTCTTTAAGACTTTTTATCATAATCTACGCTTCCTTTCGCTGCTTTTTTCTCTTTGTTTTTAGAGAGAATCTCATACAGTTTAACCGTTAAGGGCAAACCAATAAAAATACTCATGTATAGACCTGTTACTGAGGAAATTAAGTTGCTGACTCCTGAAAAGGCAGTCAAGGTTTCACTCATCTCAGGAAATGCGGCAATTAAAGGACCTAGAGAAGCCGCTGCCATACTACCGCTGCCCACACCTGTCGCCATGGCGAAAGAAATCGGGTGCAGGGGCGTCACGGTAGCTAAAAAGCCTGATATCAACCCAATAAAAATCGATCCGAAGACGGTACCAAAAATATACATAGCCATAACGCCGCGTCCTTCGGGAGAGGATAAACCATATTTATCGGTAATCAGAGCAAGGTTGGCTTCTCGTCCGATAGAATGCGTCATACCGATGCTTTCTCTCTTGAGTCCTAGAAATACAGCTAAAGGAAGAGCTAATAAGATCGTGCCAAGGTTACCAAATTCCTGTAACAATAGAGCAGGACCGGCTTCGATGATTTGAGGCAGAGCGGGTCCTGCTTGGACACCGAATTTAGCTATCAGTACAGAAACTGAGAGAAATACTAAAGGTTCTGCGTTAATCGATTGTTTATCGGTTACCAGTGGAGTGAAATACAATCCGAGACCAATCACAACTGCATAAAGCATCGGCAACAATAGAATGGTCCCAGGTCCAACTGGAATAGCGAATGTACCAATCGACTCAGTCACGGCTACAATCGCTAAAACGATGACATGTAGCCGCCAATCTTTCCACAATTTAAAAGCTTGTTCGCCCATGTAACATCTACTCCTTTTATGTGGGAGAACTGGCTCTCCGTTAGTGATTAGCTTGCGTTAATAGCAGACTGGTATTTTTTCGCATAGTTAAGTGCCGCTGTGCCTAATGCTTTTGCGGCTATCAGCAAAGAACGTTCATCAATATCAAATTTTGGATGGTGATGTGGGTAAGCCTCAGTGTTGTCTGGGCTCTGTGCACCTGTAAAAAAGAACGTTCCTTTTATATGTTGAAGGTAATACGAGAAATCTTCGCCACCCATGACAGGTGGTGTTTCTCTAACTTCTTCTACTCCAGGGACAGAGGATGCGAGAGCTGCTAGAAAATTTGTTTCCTCTTCGTGATTGACTGTTGTTGGATAACCGCGTGTATAGGTATATTCATAATCTGCTCCTGAAACGAGACAAGTTCCTGCAATGACGCGTTCAATTTCTTCTTCGATAAAACTACGAATGTCTTCTTTGAATGTCCGTACAGTTCCAGTCATTTCAGCCGTGTCCGCGATAACATTATAGGGATTTTTAGCTTCGAAATTACAAATTGAGACAACAGCAGATTCCAATGGATTGATTCGGCGGCTGACGATTTGTTGCAAGTTATTAATCAGTTGTCCCCCAATGACAATGCTGTCTTTTGTATCGTGAGGGCTTGCAGCATGCCCACCTCTTCCAAGGATTTTAATGTCAAAGCGATCTGGAGCGGCTTGAAGAGGACCTGAGCGATAACCAATTTCTCCAAGAGGGATTTGTGCCTGTAAATGCGTACCAAAAATAACATCGACGCCATCGAGACAGCCGTCTTCAATCATGGCGATGGCTCCGCCGGGTGGTAGTTCTTCTGCGTGCTGATGCAAAAAGACAATGGTACCTTCAATTTCTGATTGCATACTATTTAATGCTTTCGCTAGACCAAGTAGACTCGCCGTATGGCCATCATGGCCACAAGCATGCATGACACCGTCATTTTTAGATTTAAAAGGCACGTCAGTTTGTTCTTGAATCGGTAGGGCGTCAAAGTCTGCGCGCAAAGCAACAGTTGGACCAGGTTTGTCACCTTTTAAGTAGGCCAGCACACCGTTACCACCAACATTTCTGCGGACCTCGTGACCTAATTTTTCGTGGAAAAGAGCAATATATTCGGCTGTTTCCACTTCCTCAAAAGATAGTTCTGGGTATTCATGAAGATGGCGCCGAATATCGACAATCTCGTCGTACAGTTTATCGAGCTTAGTGAATAGTTGATCCAAAAAAAACCCTCCTTTAGAATAATAGTCTTATCCTATCATAATTTTCAGTGAAGTTTAAGGTGTTTTTGCGGAAAATAAAAAGTATTCAGTTATATTAACTTCCATTCCTGGTGTAAAAAGTATATTCAGGAGTAATAAGGGCTATCTACGAGAACGACTGTGGAATATGTTAGTAGTATAACTATAAGGAATACTTGGATTGATGTATTTATCCAGTTGAAATAGCAAAATCAACTGGATAAACAAAATGAAGAATAGAAAGAGTGAGCTGCTTTACTTAATAATAAGGATCGAATTTAATAAGGAATTATTTCTTTAATTTAAGAACAACTTTTCAAACGCTGCTTTTGAGTTTTTTATCGTAAATGTGTATGCTAAAACCTAATCAGTGATTCTGCACTACAAAGGAGAATTTGATGAAATCTATACATAGTAACATTTTAGAATTTAGAGGAAGTCATTACGATTTTGGATTCAAGCAAGGAGAGCTGTTAAAGAATAGTATAATATTGGAGAATCGACAAAAGCAGTGGAAAGCAAAAAGACCACGATTTAAAATAGATGTGGCAGAAACGGCAGAAGCTTATTGTAAATTTGCTCCTCGGATCTGGCATGAGTTAGTGGGTCTGCAGGAAAGTCTCGGCTTGCCGATGGAGGAAGTGCTGCGCGATTTTGGTGGATACCGAATCGATGCCATGCCATCTGGCTGTTCAATCGTGACAGGCACAGATTTTATGGTTCGAAATTATGATTTTCACCCGCAGACCTATGAAGGACGTTTTAGTTTGTTTCAACCAAACGACGGGGGCTATGCGACGATTGGTCCAACATCACGAATTATCGGACGGATGGACGGCATGAATGAAAAAGGACTTGCCATGGGCTATAATTTTACACACCGAAAAAAGCCAGGAGACGGCTTTGTGTGTTATTTAATCGGGCGGATTATTCTAGAAACTTGTGCAACAATTGAAGAAGCGGTGAAACTGTTAAAACAACTTCCTCACCGCGGGTCGTTCAGCTATATTGTCACAGATACAAGCGGAAGAACACGCATCATCGAAGCAAGCCCTCGCTCGGTTGATGTCCGCATCAGTAACGCATGCACCAATCATTTTGAAATTCAGCAGCACGAAAACCGCAATTATTTAAAGGATTCGTTTGACCGTTTAGAAGTTATTCAAAGTCAGCAAAGCCAAACGGCAGACGCATTGAAAGCATTTCGTTTATTTAACGACACCGGCAAAGGTGTATTTTCGAAGCTTTACAAGAGCTGGGCGGGGACGATTCACACATCTCTTTATTTGCCAAAAGACAAAGAAGTTTGGTTTGCACTCGGTGGAAATCAACAGCCAACCGTTTTTGATTTTGCAGGCTGGCTACGCGGAGAAAATTTGAACATTCAGCAAATCCATGGAGTAGTAGATACGGATATTGGCTTTGCACATGTCGACAAACAATTCAGCTAAACAAAACAGGCGCCAGCAATTTAGTTGCTGGCACCTGTTTTTTATAGTTCTGCCATATGAGCAAATGGAAAATGTGTGTCAATATTCCCATTGATCCGTTTGGCGTATAGTCGCTCACCTTGTAACCATTTATCGAAATCGAGCATCAGTGGCAAACGGTCAGGACCAATGGCAAATCCAATTTCGAGACTATGCGGAAAGTAAGAAGCGGTATGCAAGGTTCCTGAAGCGGTGCTGTACTTTGTTGAAAAGACACCTTGATTCGAGTCGTTTAATAGACGAAATGCACTATAGGCATCGATTTTATTTTGTTGTTGCTTTAACATAGCGTCTTCTCTTCTGCGAGAATCATCAATTTGGTACCGATTTTCTTCTACGAGCAATTCAAAATGATTGGTCGACACAGCGGAGTCACGAACGACGACAAAACGAGGCGATGCTTCAACGACCACTGATCTTCCTGTACGATCAAGTAAGACATAACTAAACGAACGACGATGAGGCAGTTCTTCTAATAACTCGACTGCATCATCAATGGTAGCGCAATTTTCCAAAATCAACCGGCCAATCATATTGCAAATAAAACCATCTTCAGAGTTGCGTCGATTGATAAAGTTATACCCCATAACAAGCCCTTTTTCATTCATACCATCCGTGCGACCGGTTATTTGCATCGTCGGGCCAATCGTGGCAAATCCACCATCAGTTGGTTGATACAAAGCAAGTCGACCTTCATAGCCTTGTGGGGAACTATCGTAATTGCGAACCATAAAGTCGGATTCGGTATAAATCGAACAGCCACTTCGTGTGTATTCTAAATAATAGCCGCCGAATTCTCGAATGGCATCATGCAACGACCAATTTAACGCATCAGCAAGGCCGTTAATTTCTTCCCACACACGTGGTGCTAACGTTTGCAAGATGTTTTTAGCGCGTTGTTCATCTATAATCAAATGGCGACTGGAAGCTGTTCGTTGTTTTTGGCGGTTGGCAAGAATTACGGACTTTTTCAATAATTCTCCTTGCATTTGACCAAAATCGTAATGGCTTCCACGAAACTGGACGATGTCACTGTGTACTCGTTTCACGTATTGATCCCTCTTTTACTAATTAATGTAAGAAGAGTTTACTGCATTTATAGGCAAATAGAAAAGAATATGCCTATGGACTACTAGTTGTGTTGTACTAGTTGTTAATGAGTGATCTCGTCGTGCAGTTAACTTATCTGTAGGGAAGACTTTTTTACAATAAAAAATAACTAGGCTTGGTTTGTTATATATTGTATGATATTACAGTAGGTAAAAGTAATCATTAAAAAGGGGATTAATATGAGTAAAAAAACAGGGGTTCTATTATTTTTATCAGGTCTTTTAGCTTTGACGGTATCAACGGAAACAACATTTGCAAATACACAATATTCACAGGCAGTTAAACAATTATCAACCTTCCAAAAGAAATTGCCTGTTGAACAAAAACTACTGAAATCTTCGACTATTCAGCAACTAGAATCACAGCTACAAAAAGAGTTGTTGATTCAGAAACACTCGGTTCCACAAGCCAATACATCTACAGTTAACCGCGCAGCTTCAGATTACCTGATAGAGCAAGAACCAAATGATGACTTTGATTTCGCTAATCAATTATCTTATTCAAAACCCACGGTAGGACAATTACTACCTGATTATGATTTGGATTTTTACAAAGTGATCGTTCCAAGCGACGGTATGTTGGCTGTTGGTGGGGGAACAACGTCTTATGAAATCGACCTTTTGTTCATGGCAACTGAAAAAGATTTTAAAGACACGGGAAAGCTTAGCTATTTAGCTAGTGATTATGACGGTAATGTAGAAATCCAAGTTTATCAAGCTAAGGCAGGCACTTATTATATTCCAGTAATTGATGCAGATGATTACAGCAATGGCTCATCAGATCTATACATTATGGCTACATCCTTTATAGATAACGTTGCCCCATCTAAACCGACTGTTAACGCAATTGACAATAACGATTTAGTTATTACTGGGAAAGCTGAAGCAAATTCCACAGTTACAATAAAAAATGGCAGTAAGGTTATAGCTACAACAAAAGCTACAACAAAAGGCGTATTTTCCTCTAAAATAGCTGCTCAAAAAGCTGGTGTGAAATTGAATATTACAGCGGAAGACAGTGCAAAAAACAAAAGTTCAAATGCAACAGTAACGGTAGCAGATAAGACAGCCCCAGCGAAACCAATAATCAATAAAATTACTAGTAAGGACTTAAAAATAACCGGTAAAGTAGAAGCAAATGCTACAGTTACAGCAAAAGTAGGGAAAACAGTGTTAGGTTCAGTGAAAGCTGATGCAAAGGGTAATTATTCTGTGAAGATAAAAGCGCAGAAAACAGGTACAACAATTGAAGTAACGGCAAAAGATAAAGCCGGGAACATTAGCAATAAGACTACAAAAGTAGTTGTTAAAAAATAAGTAAAAATACAAAAGACCAACAACTTTCAAAATTGAAAGTGTCGGTCTTTTGTATTTTTACTAGATAACATAAAACTCGGCATTTCCGCCGTTAATACCGGTAAACATATTCGAAGCGGCGGTAAGCAGCTGCAAAGCCGTATCTTTTTGCATAGAAGGACGCAGATAAAAAATATGTACTGCATTTTTTGTCTGTTCTGTAACAGCCGTCCGTTTAGAATCGACATAAGGGCTACCGAAAGCGCCTTCGTCGTCTTTGGATACGAGAATACCAGTCAATGTATTGGTGCGGTTATTTAAGCCTTCATAGCGGTCTGTGCTGGTTCCAACCGTAATTTCAATATCGCCTGAAATTTTATCAGCATCGTAAAGACCTAGTGGAATTTCGTATTGGAGCGACAAAAAGCTATTCATGTCGACAGCAGAATCGACGACGGATAAATAATTTTGCTTTTTAATACGACGGTATAATGCTTCAGCAGACGGTCGGTAACGACTTGGATCGGCTCCTAATGCTTTCCATATTAGTTGCCATTCGAGCAAACCAGGAAAATCGGTAAAGTCTTTATCTTCTAACTCGAAATACAATTGCTCTTGAAAAAGTTGCAAACGGCCTTTTAACATTTGAGGTGAATCGGAAACGGTGATATTGTTATAAAGAATGATGCCAATTTTAAAATCGCCTAGAATCTCGTTTATTTGAGGATCGATTGTCAGCTTCATTGCAATCTTCCTTTCGCGTATGGGTTTTTATTATCGTATCATAGAATTGAGTGAGGGGTTACGACATGAATCTTGATCAATTTCAAAAAGAGCTTGTTGCGTATGCCTCGGACATCGGAATTGATAAAATCGGCTTTGCATCGGCAGAACCTTTTTATAGCTTAAAGCATCAATTGATTCGTCAGCAGCAGTTAAATTACCAGTCAGGCTTTGAAGAATCAGATGTGGAAAAACGTACGAGGCCGGAGCTGTTGCTAAATGAAGCCGTTAGTATTGTTGCGATTGCCATTGCTTATCCATCAAAGATGGAAGATGCACCGCAAGGAGTAAAAGGCGCAAGGCGAGGCATGTTTTCTCGTTCCTCTTGGGGCAAGGATTACCATGCCGCTCTCAGAGAGCGGCTGACGCTGTTAGAAGCGTTCATTGCGTCGCGTTACCCAGAAGCACGAATGCGATCGATGGTGGACACAGGAGAACTATCTGACCGGGCAGTAGCAGAACGAGCTGGCATTGGCTGGAGTGCTAAAAACACGAACATTATCACGCCAGAATTTGGTTCGTACGTGTATCTGGGTGAGATGATTACCAATATCCCGTTTCGTTTTGATGAGCCAATGGAAGATCAATGCGGGGACTGTCGGTTGTGTATCGACACGTGCCCAACAGGAGCGATTGTCGAAGGCGGCCAATTAAACGCTCAGCGTTGCATTTCGTTTTTGACGCAAACAAAAGGATTTTTACCGGATGAGTTTCGTAGCAAAATTGGCAATCGGCTATATGGCTGTGACACGTGTCAGACGGTATGTCCGAAAAACAAGCGAAAAGCCAATCAAATTCATGCAGAGTTTGAGCCAGATCCAGAAATTGCGAAACCCTTATTGCTGCCATTATTAACAATTTCTAATCGTGAGTTTAAAGATAAGTTTGGTTATGTGTCCGGATCGTGGCGAGGCAAAAAACCGATTCAGCGAAATGCTATTTTGGCGTTAGCACATTTTAAAGAAACAGCTGCTATACCTGTTTTGATTCAATTGCTCGACAGTGATGAGCGACCGGTCATTCGAGGAACTGCGGCTTGGGCAATTGGTAAAATTGGCACTGATGAAGGATTAGAAGCATTAAAGCGCGTGCAACAGCTAGAAAAAGATGGTGAAGTGCAAGAAGAAATTCAAAAAGGATTGGCATTTTTTGCTGAAAGATTGAAAGGATAAGTGACAGATTTGGCTATTCATATTGTGTTGTACCAACCGCTGATTCCAGCAAATACAGGGAATATCGCGCGTTCATGCGCCGGGACAGGAGTTAAGTTGCATTTAATCCGGCCGCTCGGTTTCTCGACAGACGATAAAATGCTTAAACGCGCCGGGCTGGACTACTGGGAACATGTCGATATTTATTATTATGACGGGTTGCAGGAGTTGTTTGACAGTTACCAAGACGGGGTGTTCTACTATATTACGAAGTTCGGCGCAAAGCCGCATACTTCATACGATTTTTCCGATAGAGGAAAAGATCATTTCTTCGTTTTTGGACAAGAAACTAAAGGATTGCCGAAAGAACTGATCGAGCAAAACCCAGATCATTGCTTGCGAATTCCAATGAACGATCATATTCGTTCACTTAATTTGTCGAATACGGCAGCGATACTCATGTACGAAGCGTTGCGTCAACAAGATTATCCAGGCTTAGAATAAAAAAAGGACAGCGAATTTCGCTGTCCTTTTACACTATTCTCTTTCGTTTGTTCCAGGTTTGTCATCGTATCCAGCAGTAAAAATAGCTACTAAGAACGAAACACAAACACCTAAAATAAGGATTAAGTTCATAAGAATGACCTCCTTGAAATGTGCATCTTTGTTTAGTATAGCTTACAAGTGGGAAAAATGAAATATACAACATCGCTCGAAATGTGGATAATTTCTGACGGTCTCGTAAATAATGAAACCTTAGCTGTTATCGTTCGTATAAAGAAGATAGCAACTTTTATAGAAGGGATGAAGATATATGAAAATGAAGATTTCTGTTGCGTTACTTTGGATTACAGGCTTAGCTGAAGCCTTTCTAGCAATCCCGTTAATTGGCGGAGGCTTTGTCATCAGCACAGGTTACTCAGCGTTAGGTGTTATGTTCGTGCTTCACGCGATTACTTTATTCTTCAGCTTCCGTGAATATTCACCAAAAGCAGGTTCGATTCTCGGAATCATTACAAGCATAATCGCATGGATTCCAGGTGTCGGTTGGGTATTCCACTTGATTACTGCAGCTGTGTTATTATTGTCAGCAACATTCACCAGAAATAGAATCTAAAAAAACCGCCAATTTGGCGGTTTTTTTACATCTATCATCAATGAGGTGCGATTAATAGTTGAATCGTGAACAAAATCGCAAAGACGTAAAGAATTGGATGAACCGACTTGCCTTTGCCTTTGAAGATTTTCATTAACGGATAAGAAATAAAACCGAAAGCAATCCCCGTTGCAATACTCGATGTTAACGGCATAGCGAGTACAATCAAAAAGGCGGGGAAAGCTTCATCGAATTTTTCCCACTCAATTTGTTTGACTGCACCAATCATTAAACTGCCAACGATAATTAATGCAGGAGCTGTAATGGCGGCAACACTTGATAAAGAGCCGACTAACGGTCCGAAAAACGCTGCGAGTATGAAAAGAACGGCAACTGTTAAACTTGTAAGACCGGTGCGACCACCTGCTGCAACACCTGCCGTAGATTCAACATACGCGGTAGTTGGACTGGTTCCAACCATAGCACCGGCAGTAGCTGCGAACGAATCTGCTAGCAACGCTTGACGCATTCTAGGCATTTTATTGTCTTTTAGTAAGCCAGCTTGTTTGGCGACACCAATCATTGTGCCAGTCGTATCAAACAACGTCACGAGTAAGAAAGAAAAGACAACGCCATAAAGACCATATTCAATGACCAATTGAAGAGCTTCTAACGGATTCCAAATCAGAATCCCTTCGGGCAATGACGGTAATTTTATAAATCCTGTTTCAAATTTTAATTGACCAGTGAAAAAGGCAACGATTCCTGTGACAATCATACCGTAAAAAATACCACCACTAATATTTAATGACATAAAGATGACAGTAATTAGTAAGCCGAGCAACGTTAAGGCGACAGGAAGAGAAGTTAAATCACCTAAGCCGACCAAATTCGCCTCGTTTGCAACAATCAAGCCGCTCAGTCTCATACCGATAAACGCGATAAACAAACCAATTCCAGCAGTAATAGCATGCTTTAAGTTTTCAGGAATGGCTTGAATCAGCACTTTTCTCAAAGAAGTCAATGACAACAAAATAAAAATAAGACCCGCCACAAATACAGCTGCAAAGGCAGTTACGTAATCGATGGCCCCATTTGATCCGAGTACCATAGAAGTGAAATAAGCATTCAATCCCATGCCGGGTGCAATGGCAATGGGGTAATTAGCGGCTAAGGCCATCCATAAAGTTCCGATGGCGGCGGCGATAATCGTCGCTAAAAATACTTGATCAAACGGCACACCTGCAGCACCTAAGATGACTGGATTGACAATGACGATATAGGCCATAGTTAGGAAAGTCGTCATTCCAGCAGTCACTTCAGTCTTTATCGTCGTATTGTTTTCTTTTAAATGAAACATAAAAAACTCCTCCTAAAACACGAACAATTTTACACAACATGATATATATTATTCGTTTTAATCGGAGAGTGCAAGAGCTTGCACCGAAATCCTAAAAGTCGAATTAATCTAATATTATTTGTACAATAGAAAGATGAAAGGATGATGATAGATGGGGTTAACAATCAACTCAACAAAACAATTACATAATGGTGTAGAAATGCCCCGCTTCGGCCTCGGTGTCTACAAAATGACCGACAAAGAAGCCGCAGTAGAAGCGATGATTACGGCAATTGGAGCAGGCTATACAGCAATCGATACAGCGACCATTTACGACAACGAAGCAGAAGTAGGCGAAGCGGTACGGAATTCGGGTGTTAAACGCGAGAACTTGTTTATCACTTCGAAAGTTTGGAACACGGACCAAGGCTATGATGAAACTTTGCGTGCATTTGAAGCATCGCTAAAACGTCTGGATTTTGATTATTTGGATCTGTATTTGACACATTGGGCGATTGAAGGGAAATACGTAGACACGTATCGTGCCATCCAACGTCTTTACGACGAAAAGCTCGTTCGTTCCATTGGTGTTTCAAATCACCAAGAGCATCATTTGGAGAAAATTATGGCTACGGCCAATACAAAACCAATGGTCAATCAAATTGAATTGCATCCACAACTGACACAAGTGCCATTACGAAACTATTGCGACGCAAATGACATTGTAGTAACATCGTGGTCGCCACTTGCAAGAGGTCGTTTGCTAGAGGATCCTGTGTTAGTGGAAATCGCAAAACAGCATAATAAATCAATTGCACAGGTCATTATCCGTTGGCATTTGCAGAATGATTTAGTCGTTATTCCAAAGTCAGTAACACCCTCACGCATTCAAGAAAACGCGCAAGTATTTGATTTCGCGTTGACTCCAGAAGAAATGGGTATAATCGATGGGTTAAACCAAGATTGGCGTAGCGGAACACATCCAGATGACATTAAGGTTTAAAAGATCCTCTACTTAAGTAGAGGAAATCAAAAAGAACGAAGAAAAGGACATCCTCTTCTCCGTTCTTTTTATTGTTTTTAAAATCGCTGATTGAAATGGAAGCGTCAACGTAAGCCCACGAGAAAGCGTCCGCTGCAATGGACATCAGTCACTACTTTTTTATTATCTCGCAGTATCTTCAACCACTACTTTTTCATTTGTAAACGGGTGGATGAATGACATGCGGAAAGCATGAAGGTGATAAGCGCCGTCTTGTGTTGGCGGTCCGTCGTATAATGTATCTCCAACAATCGGATGACCGATATGAGAAAGGTGTGTACGGATTTGGTGCGTGCGTCCTGTTTCAAGTGTTAAATGAAGCAAAGATTTGCCTTCCATTAGTTTCAGTACACGGTAATGAGTAACAGCGCTTTGACCTGTTTGAGAAACCATGCGACGCGTTGGGTGATGGCGATCGCGACCAATTGCGAAATCAATTGTGCCAGATTTATTGTGAACTTTGCCTTTCACAACAGCTTCGTAGTCACGAACCAATTGTTTTTGTTCTAACATACGGTCCAGCACGTTTTTTGCAACAGGGTGTTTTGCAACCATCAACAAACCGGAAGTTCCTTGATCCAAGCGGTGAACATGCTCCCCATATGATCCGCCGTTACGAATAATGTGACCAAGAATGGCGTTAATGAACGTATCTGTTTGGCCAACTTCGTTCGGGTGTGTCGCCATACCTTTTGGTTTACGAGCCACGATAAAGTGATCGTCTTCAAAAAGTACCGGTAACTCAACATCGTGTTTTGGTTCGTAAGGTGAGTCTGCGGGAGGCAAGTCAAATTGCAAGACAGTTCCTTTTGGTAAAGGTTCTTTCCAAACTACTTCTTGGAATTTATCGTTTTTAACGCTTTTGGCCATGCGCATTTGGTGAACGACTTTTTTTCCAAGGCCCCATTCGGTTCTTAGTAATTCTTCAACGGTCATACCGTCATCTTTGATTTCATAACTCCAAGTCATGTGGTTTCCTCCATTAAAAAAGGACCATGCGCCAGGCACATGATCCTTTTGTCAGTTATTTTTTAACTACATCAGTGAAAAATTGTTCAATATTCTCTTTTGGCTGTGCACCGACCCAACGCGAAACTTCTTTACCCTCTTCGAAATGGATCAATGTTGGTGTAGCTTCGATCAAGTATTGTTGCCAACCTTGATCATATTCTAACAGATTGTACTGCAAAACGTCTATACTCATATCTTCAGCAACCGGCATCAAAACAGGTGTAGTCTGCTGACAGTAGCTACAAGTTGGGCTGTAAAAATAAACCGTAGTTGGCTCTCCGCTAGCAATTTCCTTTTCTAAATCAGCCGGTAAGACAATGTTCTGATAATTTTCATCGTCTAATTGATCAATAGTTGCCTGCTCTAGATCCTCTGTATCGTATGGGTTATCCGCCAATTTCTCATCATTTGCCTGATTCGTTAAAAAGATGATTCCGGCAAAAATAATAACAACAATTCCTGCGATGATTAATAACTTTTTCATGTTACTTTTCCTCCTTAAGGGACTTTAATAAATAGATACTCATTCCAGCAATTAGAATAAATGCAGTAAGCGCTAAAAAGGGAATGGTGATAAATCCGAGGAGATTGATATACTCACCGTTACATGGAACAAGTCCACAAGATGGTGCAGAATCTGCCAGGAAATCGAGCTTCTGTAAACCGTAATGATAAAGAGAAATTCCTCCTCCTATAATGGAGAACACAAGCGCAGTAGCTGCAATTCGAACATTTTTCTGTACGTAAGCAACTCCGATGACAATAACAAGCGGATACATAAAGATACGTTGAATCCAGCATAGTTCACACGGAGCAAAGTCACGAATTTCAGAAAAATAAAGCGAACCGGCCGTGGCGATAAGGGCTACAACCCACATGGAAAGCAAAACATTCTCCTGGCGTTTCGTCATTTGAGATTCCCTCTTTTCAAAAAATGATTCCATAGAATTATAATTGTTATCGGGAGACAAGTAAAATAATATCAACCTGAGCGACTATCCGATATAATAAAGTATGAAACTTTTGTGAAGGAGAGCTGTGCTGTGTCAGAACAATTTGATTTATCCCATTTTGAAAAAAGCATGATCATTCGCGAGATGACTTATGCAGATATAGATGCCATCCTGGCAATGCAGCGTCTATGCTTCCCGGGAATGGATCCTTGGAAAGAAGAACAGTTAAGAAGTCATTTGGGTGTTTTCCCACAAGGTCAGCTTATAGCTGAGTTAGATGGAACAGTCATTGGCTCCTGTTCAAGTTTATTAATCAACTTTGATGAATATGACGACCGTCATACGTGGGACGATGTAACCGACGCGGGATATATTACCAACCATAATCCAGATGGTTACAATATGTACGGCATTGAAGTGATGGTACACCCAGAATACCGCCGGATGAAAGTAGGCCAGCGTTTATATGAAGCCCGCAAAGAATTAGCACGCGAATTAAATTTAAAATCGATTATCATCGGAGGACGTATTCCAAATTACCACAAACACGCGGATGAAATGTCACCACGTGAATATGTAGATTCGGTTTCACGTCATAAAATTTACGATCCGGTTTTGACGTTCCAATTGATGAACAACTTCCAATTAATGCGCATCAATCCGAACTACTTGCAAGACGACGTAGCTTCAGGTAAATACGCAACGTTGATGGAATGGAATAACGTCGATTACAAACCTGTTTCTAAACGTCATTTCAAAACAAGCTTGCCGGTCCGTATTTGTGTTGTCCAGTATTTGATGCGCGCCATCGAATCGTTTGATGATTTAGCGAACCAAGTAGAATATTTTGTAGATGTAGCGTCAGATGCCCATTCAGATTTTGTGGTATTCCCTGAAATCTTCACGACGCAGCTCATGTCGTTCTTAAATGAGCCATCGCCGAGCCAAGCAGTACGTAAGTTAACGGAATATACACCTCAATATATTGAATTGTTTACAGACCTTGCTGTTCGTTACAATGTCAACATTATCGGAGGATCGCATTTCGTTAAAGAAGAAGACGATGAAATTTACAATATTGCTTACTTGTTCCGCCGTGACGGATCGATCGACAAGCAATACAAAATCCATATCACACCAAACGAACGTAAATGGTGGGGCATTTCTGCAGGAGATTCGGTTCGTGTCTTCGATACGGATTGTGGGAAAATCGCTATTCAAATTTGCTACGATATTGAATTCCCAGAACTGGCGCGTATTGCGACAGATATGGGTGCCAATATTATTTTCACCCCGTTCTGTACAGAAGATCGCCAAGGCTACTTGCGCGTTCGTTATTGCGCACAAGCGCGTGCTGTGGAAAATCAAATCTACACGGTCATTTCCGGTACGGTCGGTAACTTGCCGCAAACCGAAAACATGGACATTCAATATGCACAATCGGGTATTTTTGCGCCATCCGATTTTGAGTTTGCACGTGACGGCATTGTCGGCGAAACCAATGCAAACCTTGAAATGGTGTTGATTGGAGATGTCGATTTGGAAATTTTACGTCGTCAACGTCAAAATGGAACAGTCAAGCAGTTAAAAGACCGTCGTCATGATGTCTACCGTGTAGAATACAAAAAAGACTGAACACCGCCGCTTCCGAAATGGAGCGGCTTTTTTTTGAGATGTTTGATAAACTGGAGATTCAGCGAAAAAATTTTTAACTGATGTGCTTACTTAGTGAGGAGCTCTCGCAGGAAAGCGCAACTGGTTTGTAGAATATCTACATATAAGACTGTTTAATTTAACTCAATTTCAATATGGATGGAGGAATTTCTATGTCATGGAAAGAACGCATGAAGCGTTGGTTAGACAATGAATCACTTGATGAAGAAACGCGCCAATCATTAACTGTCTTAAAAGACGATGAAAAATTAGCAGAAGATGCGTTTTATCAAGATCTGGTTTTTGGTACCGGAGGCATGCGCGGTGAAATTGGTCCAGGGACAAACCGCATGAACGTTTATACGGTCCGTAAAGCCTCTCAAGGAATCGCGGATTACATGAAGGAAAATGGGGAACTTGCTATGGCACGGGGGATGGTCATTGCATATGACAGCCGCCGCATGTCACCTGAATTTGCAGAAGAAGCAGCACGTACATTTGCAGCAAACGGTATTCATACGTATTTGTACAGTAGCCCTAGAACGACACCCCAGTTATCGTTTAGTGTTCGATATTTGAATGCATTTATGGGAATTGTTATTACGGCGAGTCACAATCCGCCGGAATACAATGGCTATAAAGTGTACGGAGAAGATGGCGCTCAATTAAATCTAGAAGATGCCGACCGTGTCATTGACTATGTTAGCCGTGTAGAAGATGAGCTATCTATCGTCAACGAAGGATTTGACGAGTCATTACTAATCCGAATTGACGAAAAATTGGATGAAGCGTATCTTACCAATGCGTTAACTGTTCAAGAGCATTCAGCGAGTCCGATCCAAGCCGTTTTTACGCCACTTCACGGAGCATCGGGTGCAACGGTTAAGCGGTTATTAGATCGAGCAGGCTATGATCAAATTACTTACGTAACCGAACAGATGCAACCAGACGGTGAATTTCCAACTGTTACTTCTCCGAATCCAGAAGAAGGATCTGCATTTGAATTGGCAAAAGAATACGGTAAGAAATCCGGAGCTGATTTACTGATTGCCGTCGATCCAGACGGAGACCGTGTTGGAATTGCCGTTTGGAGCGGTAGCCAGTATGAACTACTGAGCGGCAACCAAACCGGCGCTATTTTGATTGAGTATTTGCTGAGTCAAAAACAAGCAAAAGGCACGTTACCCAAAAACGGTCGTATTTTTAAAACCATTGTCACATCAGAATTTGGTCGCGTCGTAGCAGAATCATATGGTGTCAGTTCGGAAGATGTTTTAACTGGTTTTAAATTCATCGGTGAAAAATTAAAGCACAACGATGAGGATCCGAAATTCGAATTTTTATTCGGCTACGAAGAAAGTTATGGTTATTTAATTCGTGATTTTGCAAGAGACAAAGACGCTGTCCAGTCTGTTTTATTGCTCGTTGAAGCAGCTGCTTTTTATAAAAAACAAGGGAAGAATCTTCATGACGTGTTGATCGAATTGTATAATGAGTTTGGTTGGTACCGTGAATCACTCGTATCTGTTACGAAAAAAGGCATTGATGGGGCCCGTGAAATTACTGCATTGCTGGAAGGTTTGCGTAAACACCCAGTACAGGCGATTGCCGGCATTCCTGTTGTTTCGATTGAAGATTATGAAACGCAAAACCGCATTTCTGTCAATTTGGGCACCAATGAAAAAATTGAACTGCCTCAATCTAATGTCTTGAAGTACTTCTTAGAAGATGGTTCGTGGGTATGTGTGCGTCCAAGCGGCACAGAACCGAAAGTGAAATATTATTTCGGCATCACCGCAAAAACACAGCAAGAAAGCGATGAAAAAATGGAATTGCTAAAAGAATCATTCATAGAAGAAGTAAATAGCCGCTAACGACTAAGCCCCCCTAAAAAAGGGGGCTTTTATTGTCTAACTCTGTATACGTATGTGCCTTTCTAAGACAAAAGTACGAGTGAGTTGGATTGCGATCACGTATATGATAAAAGTGAGGTGATTAATGTTGGCAGAACCTTCAAATGTAACGCTGTTAAAAGAAATTGCTGAACTGTTAAATGAAGAAATGGATATGACGTGTATGTTAGATGGGGCTATTCGTAAATTGTTGAACGGCTCTGCTTTTGAAACGGCTTGGATATTTTTTATTAATGAAAAAGGCAAGCATCAATTAGTGGCTCAGGCTAATTTGCCGGCCGCTTTAGAAGAAAACAGTTGCCGTCATTTACAAAAAGGTGGCTGTTGGTGCGTTAAGCGCTATCACGATGGCGATCTTGAAAAAGCATCGAATATTATCGCTTGTCAACGTATCGAAAATGCCATGCCAGAAAATTCGCGGCTACAAGGCAGTATCACTCATCATGCGACGGTTCCTTTGCAGTCAGGAGAAGAGAAATTTGGCTTGCTGAACATTGCCGCACCCGACACTGTCGGGTTTTCAAAAGACGAATTGGCTCTGTTGGAATCAGTGGCTTTTCAAATTGGCTCTGCAATCAAACGAATTGGCTTAACAAAGCAAGAACAGGAATTGGCTCTTGTGAAAGAACGAAATCGCTTAGCGCGCGACCTCCATGATTCTGTTAACCAATTGCTGTTTTCAGTGACGTTAACTGCTCGCGGTGGTGTCGAGATGTCAGAGGATCCTGTTGTTCAAGAAACTTTTCGCGATATTCAACATTTGACGCAGGAAGCATTGAATGAAATGAGAGCGTTAATTTGGCAATTGCGGCCAAAAGGGTTAGAGAGTGGATTGCTTGATGCCATCAAAGGTTACGGAGAAATGCTCGGAATTGCAGTTGAAACAAAAGTAATGGGTGTTATTCAATTGCCATCGCGAATTGAAGAAACGCTATTCCGGATTGCGCAGGAATCGTTGAACAATGTCCGGAAACACGCGGAAGTTAATAAAGTCGAATTGTATTTATCGGTCACGGCAACGGATGTTTTGTTCGTGCTAAAAGATGAAGGGCGCGGATTCGCATTTGATCATAGAGTCCACTTGCCATCTATCGGCATTCAAAGCATACGTGAACGTGCCAAAGCAGAAGGTGGCACAGCTGATTGGTCAAGTGAGATTGGCAAGGGAACGGAAATCTTAGTGCGGATTCCGTATGGATAAGGAGTTGAAAACGTGATGAAAGTTTTAATAGCCGATGACCATCATGTGGTCCGACGAGGATTGTTATTCTTTTTGAAAACACAAAAGGATATTGAAGTGGTAGGAGAAGCGATAAATGGCAAAGAGGCTGTAGAAATGGCTGCAGCACTTCAGCCGGATATTGTGTTAATGGATTTGGTAATGCCCATTATGGACGGCATTCAAGCAACGCGAATGATCAAAGAACAATTCCCCACTATCATCGTTTTAATGCTAACTAGTTTTTCAGATCAAGATCACGTGGTGCCTGCGATTGAAGCGGGAGCAGCAGGCTATCAATTGAAAGATATTGAACCGGATGAACTGGTTGCTTCTTTGCGCAGTTTGATGCGTGGTGAAAACACACTGCATCCAAAAGCTTCTTCTGAACTGATGAAAGCGCCAGCGGAACCGGCACCTCATACCATCAACCAGCTGACACCAAGAGAACAGGAAGTGCTGGCTGAATTGACTAAAGGCAAAAGCAATCGCGAAATCGCTTCTGCGTTATTTGTTACCGAAAAAACAGTGAAAACGCATATTTCCAACATCTTTATCAAACTAATTGTTCAAGACCGGACGCAGGCGGCACTTTATGCCGTGAAGCATGGTCTGACTGAACCAGAGATAAGATAAAAGGAGAGGGCTGTACTCAAAAGGTCATGAAAAACGACTTTTTGAGTACAGCCCCGTTTTCAGGCGACAAAATAGGTGGATGCATTTGCACGTACGATCTGTAATCAATGACTTTTTATATTCTCAGAAGCAATTCAAAAAAACAGGTGGAGAAAAAGAGTTTCTTTTTCTCCACCTGTTTTATGTTAGAGACTTACGGGATAGCCTCCTCTATTTTAGCGTTTTTTAACGGGTCGTTTGCGATTGTCTTTGGTTAGTTGTTTCCATTTGTTACGCGCGGCTTTTTGAGCAGCGGCATCGCTTTTTCGCTCCATATGAGCAAGCTCACGCTTTAGCTTTAAATAACTCTGGTAACGTCCGGCATCCAACTTACCATTTCGAAGTGCCTCCTGAACGCAACAACCAGGCTCGTCATGATGAGCGCAATCACGGAATCGACAGTGGAGTGCCAAATCTTCGACATCGCTAAATCCTGCTGTTACGCCTTCTGAATAGTCGCCCAGCTGAAATTCACGCATGCCAGGTGTATCAATCATTAATCCGCCTGCAGGCAGTAAAATCATTTCTCTGTGTGTAGTCGTATGTCGCCCTTTGCTGTCATCTTCTCGGATATCTTGAACCAGCATTTGTTCATTGCCAGACAAGGCATTGATCAAAGAAGATTTCCCGACACCGGAAGAACCGAGTAAAGCTCCAGTTTTTGAACCCGTTAACTGCTTCTGTAATTCTTCGATTCCTTCACTAGTACGTGCGGATACGGCAAAAATCGGAACGCCGAACGCTACATTTTCTACTTCACGTAAATAAGGGGTAATGTCAGTGCATTGGTCTTTTTTTGTTAAGACGATAATGGGATTCGATCCAGAATCCCAAGCGGCTAACAAATAGCGTTCTAACCGCCGAATATTAAAATCATCGTTTAGTGACATCGTTAAAAACACGATATCCACATTGACCGCAATCAATTGGATATCAGATGTTTCGCCCGCCACTTTTCTAGAAAACTGAGACGTTCGTGGTAGCACATGGTGAATAATGCCTTTGTCTTCACCCGGCATTTGCTCGACCATGACCCAATCTCCGACGCACGGAAATTCTATGCCATGGTGCTGGTGTCTGTACTTTCCAGATAATGAGCAAAGCCATTCGCCATCATTTGTGACAACGCGGTATCCATTTTTATGCTCCAGTGTGACACGCCCTGGAGTGCCATTCGTCGTTGTTTTGTCTTGCCAGCCTGAATTCCAGCCGTATTGTTCAATTTTCATCAATGTTATTTCCTCCTAATTATGCAAAATAAAAAACCACGGATGCGCGCAATTCGCAGTCGTGGTCTCCGGACATAATGGAAGAAGCGTATCGTCAGCGATACACAGAGGGAGACACTATAGACTGGAATTGCGTATTCAACAATAAAATAGCCATAATGCTTCACCTCTTTCTTCAAGTTAGATTAACGATATAGGATATTCTGTTTTTGGTCAAGAACATTTTTTAGATTATTGGGAAATATTTTACTGTAACTTGCATAAACGAAATGACCACGCTACCATTAAGTGACTATTCCGAATTCTTGTGGTGATTAAATTTAGAAGAGGTGGAGAAATGAGAGAGCGACAAAATGTGATTATTCCAGTAAGAGTAGGCGAAGAACTTGATATAGAGACGCTTGAGCGATTTCTCCAAGAGAAAATTGAAAATCTACCAACAGGAAAACTTGAAGTTCAGCAGTTTGGTACGGGTCATTCCAATTTAACGTATGCCTTGCAAATCGGAAACTGGCAAGCTGTATTAAGAAGGCCACCGCTCGGACCTGTAGCACCTAAAGCGCATGATATGGAACGCGAATATAACATTCTATCTGCTTTACATCCAGTCTTTAAAACAGCACCAAAGCCTTTTGTTTTTTCAAATGATTTATCGATTGTTGGCAGTCCCTTTTTTGTGATGGAGAGGCGCCATGGTCATGTATTAGATAGTGATTTCCCAGAAAATAGTAGACCGACGAGAGAGTTGGGACAAAAAATTTCAGAGAAAATGGTCGATTTGCTGGTCGAGCTTCATTCGTTAGATTACAAGCAAACGGCTTTGGCTGGAATGGCAAAACCGGAAGGCTTTATGCAGCGTCAAGTTGACGGCTGGATTGGACGTTATGAGCGTGCACAAACAGACGATATTGAAGGTGTAGGAAGATTAACTGAATGGATGCTCACAAACATGCCAGTATCTCAAGAACCTACGATTATTCACTATGATTTTAAATTGAACAATGCTTTATTTTCGGAAGATTTCTCAGAAATAACGGGTCTGTTTGACTGGGAAATGACGACAGTCGGAGATCCATTAGCAGATCTTGGAGCGGCTATGAGTTATTGGATTCAAGAGGGAGATCCTGACTTATTAAAAAAAGGACTCGGTAGAGCACCCGTTACTGTGCTAGAAGGCTTTTACAGTCGGCAGGAGTTTATAAAAAGCTATGGTGAAAAAAGTGGAAGAGACGTATCCGATATGAATTTTTATTTAACATTTGCTTATTTCAAATTGGCTGTGATTATTCAACAAATTTATTATCGTTACAAAAAAGGACAGACACAAGATCCGAGATTCGCACATTTCGATCAATATGTAGCGAGTCTAATGAAGCATGCGCTGTCGACTGCTTTGGAAAAATAATTTTCTTTAGTTCTATGTTAGTTGTGCGCATGCCAACAGATGGATTTTCTTCGGCTGTGCTAGAAGAAGGGCTGATCAACAGGTAGAGCACCCAAAAGTTAAAGTCGAACTCTAACTTTTGGGTGCACTACCTCATCAAGCCTTTTTTGTTTGTCAAAAAGCCATCAAGGGAAAAGAAAGAGGATAGATACCCACAAGAAAGGAGCATGACGATGAAGGCATTGTCTTTTTGGCTAAAAGAAAAACTGTGGATTACTCCTGCATTTTACATTGTAATTTCAATTTTTCTATCCATCTTTTTTTACTATGTTGACTTATTGTATATCGACGAACTAAAGCCATATGTCCCAGCAATTCTTTTAACGAATGTTGACTTAGCTAAGACGATTATGGGAAGTTTATCAGGCGCTCTCCTAACGATGACGACTTTTACTTTTTCAACAATTCTCGTCGTACTAACGATGTACTCATCTCAATTTTCGCCAAGAACATTAAAGAACTTTGTTCACGATAAAATTGTTTGGCGAGTTTTAGGGATTTTTCTGAGCGGCTTTATTTACAATACTTTATCATTATTATTTATGAGAGAAGATCTCTACGAAACTGATGTCATTTCAACTTTTATCGGTATTATTATCGCTTTTTTCTGTCTTTCTACATTTGCCTATTTCATCCATTATATTGCAACAAATGTACAAGTAGGACAACTAATCAATCAATTAATTAAGGATACAGAAGATGCCATTTCCAAATTTGAAAAGTTACAAGAAAATGAAAAAGGTGAAGAAATAACGTGGAGCCCAATTGGTATCAAAGACACGTATCAAGCTGAAAAAGAAGGCTACATTCAGTATCTGTCTTTCGAAAAGCTGGGAAATTATGCACAAGAGCAAAAACTAAAAGTTGAAATTCTTGTGAATCCAGGCGATTACGTCTATGAGGGCAAGCCGATTTTTCATGTTTATGGAGTGAATCACGCTAAACAGTCTATTAATAACTTCTATTCACTCGGTACTTCTAGAACGACAGAACAGGACCTTGATTTTGCCATTCAAAAATTAGTGGAAGTGGCGCTTCGTGCCATATCGCCGGGCATCAATGATCCAAATACAGCGAACGATATTATTATTCGGCTCGGACGTTTACTTGGCCAATTAGGTCGATTAAAAACAGGACCTTTCTTACTAGCTGAAGAGCATGTTTTATACCGCTTTCCTGCATATAAAAAAGCGTTGTATAAAACTTTCTATCAATTATCGCATTACGGCAAGGAAGACATTTCAGTTTTAATTTCTATTCTTGAGTCTTTGAAAGTGGCTGCTGAAATGGGAGCTAAACGGCATTATGTGGAGTTGTGGGAAATTCATGCTTACGTTTTAGAAGATGTGGATATCGGGGCATTGAAAACCTTTGATCAAGAAGTTCTTCAAGAAAAAGTGGACGAGTTAGCCATAGCCACGGATCAGCATTCGTATCATCTGGTTTTGACGAAAAAAAACTGAGGACAGTGTTAGAAATCTATCAAGCAGTAAAGGAGAGGGGTTATGAAAAACAATGAGCTGTTCGAAGGCATTACTTTTTTAAAGGATTTGTCTTTAGTAGAGTTTTTCATGTTCTTCGTGTATGTGGCTTTAATCCTTATCGGGAAATTTTTGATATTATTCCTGCTGAGAAAGGTTATAGCTTCAACAGATTTCAAAAGACGGGTTTATCCGGTAATTGAAGATGTCTTAAATTGGTTGCTTCTTTACGGCGGCATCCTGTTCTTTCTTTTTTACTTCTCGAAAGAACAATGGCTGACTTCAGCTTTTTATGAAACTGAAGGCGTTGAGATCTCCGTATTACTAATCATTGTAGCTGTCCTCATTGTGACATTTGCCAGTCGCGTCACTAAAGCTTTAAATCGCTACGTCATGCCATTTGTCTACGAACAATTTAATATAGATATGGGAATGGGCTACACAATCAACCGACTGCTTTATTATGTCGTGATGTTTTTAGCATTGGCAATCAGTTTTACTACTGTCGGGCTTGACTTAACAGCGCTCGGATTTGTATTTAGTGTTCTTGGAATTGGTATAGGTTTTGGCGTTCGTAACATCGCCGCTAATTTTGTCTCAGGCATCATCATTTTGTTTGAGCGTCCGATGGAAGTTGGAGAAATGGTGGAAATCGACGGGAAAATCGGACGTATTACTAAAATTAAATTGAGGTCAACTGTTATAGAAACCTTGAAAGAAGGAACTCTCGTCGTTCCGAATCAATATTTTATCGAGCAAATTGTTAAAAATCGTTCGAGCGCACAATTGTATGCCAGGGTAGTAGTAAGTGTGGAGTATGGCAGTGATACGAAAAAAATCGAACAACTTCTCAAAGATGCAGCTCTAAAGACAATCAACTTGATGAAAGGAATACCAGAAAAAGAACCAGATGTCCGATTTATTAACTTTCGGAATTCCGCATTGGATTTTCAAGTAGAAGTACAAGTTGCCGATGTTGAAATGAAAGAAAGGCTTGAAAGTCGAATTCGTCATGCCATTGCAGAAGATTTTGTTCACAACAATGTAAAAATGGCGCAAGCACTAGACGAATAATCAAAAAAGTCCGCGGCTCTTTAAAGCCGTGGACTTTTTTGGTTACAGAAAGCATTATATAAGCCTATATGGTCTTGCCACTTGGAGTTCCTTTCATCGGTGTGGAATGCAGAATGCCGTACAAGCACAGTGAAATGAATATTCTTTTGTTCGTTTCAGTCGTCCTGACGACTAATAGGAGACGAAAAATCTGGTTCAATGTGAACAAGAATGACGCAATGAGGTTTTACTTTCTGAATTTTCCTTTCGATTTCTTCAGTGATCCAGTGACTTTCTATTACATTAAGTTTGGGTGCAACACTGACAGTCAAATCGATAAACATGACATTGCCATGATTGCGTCCTTTAAAATCACGCAATGAAATAACTCCGGGAACTCTTCTAACTAAAACAGATAAAGTTTCCACTTCATCTTCATCAAACCCATCGGTTAACGTCATGACAGATTCCTTGAAAATATCCAGAGCCGTTTTGATAATGATCAATCCGATAATAAATGCGGTAAGAACATCGAGAATTGGTGCGCCAAAAACAGCACCCATAATGCCGATACCTGCGCCAATACTGACGAGAGCATCTGACCGATTATCGTAAGCTGCAGCACGGACAGCTGAACTTTTGATTTCTTGACTAAGCTTCAAGTTATAGCGATACACAACGTACATAACAATTGCAGAAAACAAAGCAATCCAAGCCGTAAACAGAGAAGGGGTTTCGGCAACAGGTTCAAAAATAGAGCGAATAGCGTTAGCCAAAACTTGTAATCCTACAGCCGCCATAATGAAAGATGCCAAAAGAGAGGCAATGGTTTCAGCGCGCAGATGACCATAATGATGATTTTCATCGGGCGGTTTCTGAGAAATTCGTAGTCCCACCAAAACGGCAATAGATGCGAGAATGTCAGTTAAATTGTTAAGACCATCGGCTTTTAATGCTTCAGAAGAACCTGAAAAGCCGAAGAAAAGCTTGATAGCACTAAGAAATACATAAGCACCAATACTGATCCAAGCCCCTTTTTCCCCTTTGCGTAAGTTTGTATACATGTCCATAATGTTTCCCGCCTCCAAGTTGCTGAAACAAAGTGAAACGACCCTCAGAGGAGGGCCGTTTCATTATCTTTATTTATGAGTAGTAAAATAGATGTTTGAGTTATTGCTCGCAGTAACGTGCAAAGAATAGACAGTCCAAAATAGTGAATAGCGACTTTGATTCACAGATGACCTTTTAATAGTATCAAGGTCTTTTGAAGCGTTGTCAATACTAAGAATTTCTAGAAATGCTTGAGACAGTAAAGTTACATGAATTTAATATTAAGACATATAAGTAAACGGTTATCCTCAAAAGGACTAATTTATTTAAAGGAGAGGGCTATGATAAAGAAAAAAACAACTATGCAGAAATCTTAAAAACATTGACGAAGTTGGGACTGACGTCTTTTGGTGGAGCGGCAGCCCATATTGGTTATTTCAGAGATGAATACGTCAATAAAAGAAAATGGCTCGACGATAAAGCGTATGCAGGCTTAGTAGCACGTTGTCAATTTCTCCCGGGACCGGCTAGTTCGCAGGTGGGGATTTCCATTGGCATGTCGCGTGGAAGAATGTTTGGTGGATTTTTGTTGTGGTTTGGAAATTGATGAACGGTGTATCGGGAGTGATTATTGCTATCATTGCTATGTTTTTGCCATCTTTCCTATTGGTGATTGCAACATTGCTTTTTTGGCGCATCATTCGGACAAAGTCAGGAGTACAAGCAGTATCAAGAAGAATCAATGCAAGCGTGGTCGGAATTTTACTAGCCGCTTTATATGACCCTGTTTTCACTTCAGGGATTCGTGGTCCTGTTGATTTTGCAATTGCAGTAACTGCCTTTACAATGTTAGTCTATTTTAAACTGACTCCTTGGATTGTCGTACTAGTAACAACAATTCTAGGTGCAATTGCTTATGCAATATAAAGTTTAGAGGAGGACGAAATAATGACGAGCAAAGAGTTGGATCGCGAAGATTTGTTAGCGGATTTTAAACAGGAATTTTTTGTTGAAAAAGGGATGGTTTATATGGACGGCAATTCTCTTGGGTTGATGTCTAAACGGTCTGAAGCAAAATTACAGACGCTGATGGATAGCTGGAAAACATTTGGAATTGATGGGTGGACAGAAGGTAACCACCCGTGGTTTACCTTAGCTGAAGAAATGAGTAAACGCATTGCCCCATTAGTCGGCGCACAAGGCAATGAAGTGATGGTAACAGGATCGATTACGTCGAATATTCATCAAATGCTGTCAACGTTGTTTCAACCGACTGCTGAACGTTTTGCAATTGTTGTCGATGACTTGAACTTTCCTTCAGATATTTATGCTGTAGAAAGCCATCTTCGTTTGCGAGGATTGGATCCGGCAAAAGCTATGAGAAAAGTTGGAAGTAAAGATGGCTACACACTTGAGCTAACCGACATTATTGAACAATTAACTGACGATGTTGCTATTGTGCTGTTACCTTCTGTGCTTTACCGCAGTGGTCAGCTATTGCCAATGCGCGACATTGCAAAAGCGGCACATGAAAAAGGTATTTTGGTCGGCTTTGACTTAGCGCATTCGATCGGTGCCATGCCGCATCACTTGCATGACGATGGAGTGGATTTTGCTATTTGGTGTCATTACAAATACATGAATTCAGGACCAGGTGGAACAGGGGGGCTGTACATACACGAACGCCACCATCAATTGCTGCCTGGGAATGCTGGATGGTTTGGTTCTGATAAAGCTCGTCAATTCGATATGGACCATGAATTTACGAAAGCGCAAGGAGCGGGTGCTTACCAAATTGGGACACCGCATATTTTCAGTATGGCACCGTTGCTTGGCAGTCTCGAGTTATTTGAAGAAGCGGGAATTGGAGCGATTCGCCAAAAATCACTGCAGCTGACTCGTTTGTTGAGACAGCTTGTAGGCCAACAAGTTCCTGAACTGACTGACGTTACACCCGTACAAGACGAAGCTAGAGGCGGTCACATCGCTTTTGCTCATCCTGAGGCAGCGAGAATTTGCAAAGCACTGAAAAAAGCAAAAATCGTTCCTGATTTCCGTGCACCCAATATCATTCGATTAGCGCCTGTTGCTTTTTACACATCTTTTAGCGATGTAGAGCAAGTGGCCGATAAGCTTCAGCACATTATGGACAATGAAACATATAAAAAATTTAGCAATGAACGAAATGTGGTGGCTTGAATGGACCCACAAAAAATCATTGATATTTCAATGGAATTGAACGACACAACACCGGAGTGGCCTGGAGACGTACCGTTTAGTTATGAACTATCTGTCACGATAAAGCAAAGTGGTTCAGTTAATATCGGGAAGGTGCAAACGAGTACGCATATTGGCACTCATATTGATGCTCCTTTTCATTACAATAACGAGGGGCTCAAAACACATGAACTGCCCTTAGATGTCTACTTGTCACAAGCTCAAGTGATGGATGTTAGTGGCTTGGAAAAAATCAAGGTGTCAGATTTGAAACCACTTGAAGAACAGGTCACGGCGGTGTTGCTAAAAACCGCGTCTTGGAAAGACCGTAGTAAATTTCCAGTGGAATGGCCTATTTTTGATGAAGGAATCGCACGATGGATGGCTGATCATGGTGTAAGCTTACTTGGCGTTGACGTGCCGTCCGTGGATCCAGAAACTAGCAAAGAATTGCCAATGCACCAGGCTATGAATCGTCATCATCGTTTTATTTTGGAAGGCATCGTTTTGGATCATGTAGCAGAAGGGATTTACCGATTAGCAGCATTGCCACTGAAGATTAAAGGCGGAGAAGGCAGCCCAGTCCGAGCAATTCTCTATACGTAAAAAGCAGTGTAGGCAAGTATAAAAGAATGAAAGCAAATAAAACCTTCACCGGTTTACTGGTGAAGGTTTTATGCGTAATCTGCACGGAAATAAGGTTCCATGTTTTTTATATTCGTCGCAATTTCATCACAAATCTCTTGGTAAAGCACCCATTGTTCTGTAGTGTCGCTAGTTCTTAACTCAGGGTTACGTATGTCCCAGCGCAGCAGTTTCTGAGTCGGCAAATCTGTTGGAATGTCACCATGTTCAAATTCTCCATCGTGTAAAGCGATGATTAAATCTGCTTCTCTTATTTCTTCTGGATTATAAGCACGTGCTTCAACTGCTGGTAAATCCAATATAACTTCCTTCATTATTTCTAAAGGCATGTCATTAAAAGAAGGCTGAGCTTCTTTTGACCATGCAGCACTGCGAATTTCCCAATCAGGAAGCATCAGTCGATTTGCCCAAATTTCAGCCATCAAGCCACGATGCTGATGAGGAGATAAAAAATAAACTGTTTGTCTTGACATAGGTCTTCCCTTCTTCCTTTTGTAAAACGCGTTTTGCTATTAGTAATGTTTACCCGGTAGAGAAGAAATTAAACTGTTAAATTTGTGATGGTATTGTGACTTTTTGATAAGGTATTAAAAATCCGGTCTGGTGAACAAGCAATAACTTGTCCAACTAGACCGGATTTTTTGAGTGCTTTAGTAATCCATTCAGTAGTGCAAGAGGAAATGGTTATTTAACAACCAAGATAGAACAGGAAGAATCTTTGATTAACTTGTTGCTGACAGATCCAACGAAGAATTTTTGCAAACCTGCTTTCCCGCTGTTGCCAATAATGAGCAAATCAATGTTTTGCTCATCAACAAAAGCAGAAATCGTTTTGGCCGCATTTCCTTCAAGGGCGAGCACCGATGCTTTTGTGTTGTGTTCATCTAATTGACGTTGGATAGATTGTTGAAGGTGCTTGGAATACTCAACTACTGTCTCATCATAATCCTTTAGACTAGAGACGCGTTCATCGCCAATTCCAGGTGGCATGAATTGTGCATAATTGCTGTCGACGTTTGCCGAAATTACTGGAGCCGAGGCATTGCCGGCATCCATATAACCAATGCTTTCCCGGTAGTCTTCGTTCACATAGATAACAGAAAGTTTAGCACCTGGTAATACGTTTACAAATTCCATTGCCTTTTCAAATGCAATTCGACTTCCATCAGAACCATCATAAGCCACAGCAATATTTTTATACATTATCATCACCTCATTCTAATTTCTCTTAGTGTTAAATTACCCTACGTTATCAGAATGAAACATCCGTTATATTTTGGAAAAAATAAATTTTCGAAAAATCTTGACAATTCAAAATAAACTTTGCTATTCTAGAATTAACAAATAAAAGGGAATGGAGGTCATGATGATGAAAAAATTGGAAATTAACAAGCACATTAATTTAATATTGTTATCAGACCTTCCTTCGATTTTTCTCTGACTTTATTTCGGAAATAGAATGATTCAGGACATGTCTGACTAAATGTCCTGTTTTAATGAGCGTGTGCCCATAAACGAGGCACGCGTTTTTTTGTGTGTTTTAATGCAAATTGAATGAAATGAAATCTAATGGGAGTTGTTGGATATGAAGTTGTTTCAAACGGTAGAAATGATCAATAAAGAATGACTTGAAGCTGATTATTGGAGTGGAAAAGAAAAGAGGCGTAGCTAATGTTTGACGTATTATGGAAATTAAAATGGTTTTTTAAAGAAAATTGGCTGAGGTACACGACAGCTGTTGCTTTGTTATTCGTTGCCAATATTTTAGAAATTATTCCACCCTGGTTAATTGGGAAAGCGATTGATTCAATTGCTCAAGCGCAGCTGACTTCGACGCTGATGTGGCAGTACATGGCAGTATTAGCAGTAGCGATGGTATTAGCTTATTTGATCAATTTTGTTTGGCAATATCAATTATTTGGTGGGGCTTATGTTATTGAACGGCAGCTCCGTTCTAGCTTGATGGGGCATTTCTTGAAAATGACCCCCACTTTTTACGAGAAAAATCGGACAGGCGATTTAATGGCACGTGCTACAAATGATTTAAAGGCCATTTCCGAGACAGCAGGATTCGGCATTTTAACGTTGGTGGATTCAACTTTGTATATGGCAACTATTATTGTCGCGATGGGAATGTTGGTTTCTTGGGAATTGACTTTTCTAGCGATGATTCCCTTGCCGATTCTAGCGGTAGTAGTACAAATACTGGGGAAGAAAATTCATGTTCGTTATATGGAAGCGCAGGAAGCTTTTGGTGACATGAATGACCGCGTATTGGAATCGGTTGGAGGAGTTCGTGTCATCCGAGCTTATGTTCAAGAACGCGCTTCAGAACAACAATTCGCTGCTATGACCGAAGACGTGTACGAAAAGAATATGGCTGTAGAACGAATTGATGCTTTGTTTGCGCCAGTAACCAAAGTGCTGACTGCCATTAGCTATATGATTGGACTTGGCTATGGGGCATTTTTAGTTGCTGAAGGCACGATGACGCTAGGGGATTTAGTGGCTTTTAATGTTTACCTTGGCATGATTGTTTGGCCGATGTTTGCGATTGGAGAATTGATTAACATCTTGCAACGAGGCAATGCTTCGTTGGACCGCGTCAACGGAACGCTGGATTATCCGGAAGACGTTACCGATCCACAGGAGCCATCTACTACCGGTAAACCAAAGGAAATTGGTTTTAAAGACTTTAGTTTTACTTATCCACAATCAAATTCAATCAATCTTCAAGGCATCAACCTTTCCATGAACAGTGGCCAGACGCTGGGCATTGTCGGCAAGACGGGTAGTGGGAAATCGACTTTCGTTAAGCAATTGCTGAGAGAATACCCCACTGGTCAAGGAGCCATCTTTATGAATGGAATTGAATTGAAGAAATTAACGAAAGATCAGCTGCGTAGCTGGATTGGCTACGTGCCACAAGATCATGTGTTGTTTTCGCGGACAATTCGAGAAAATATTCTTTTTGGAAAATCAAATGCTAGTGAAGAAGAGATGGCTGAAGCGCTTCGTTTAGCTTATTTTGAAAAAGATTTAGCGTTGTTGCCAAATGGGTTAAACACACTAGTTGGTGAAAAAGGAGTGGCGTTATCAGGTGGCCAAAAGCAGCGGATTTCTATTGCGCGCGCATTGATTAAAAATCCGGAGATTCTAATTTTGGATGATTCGTTGTCAGCGGTAGACGCGAAAACAGAAGCGCGCATTATCGAAAACATCCAAGCCAATCGTACTGGCAAAACGACCATCATCACAACACACCGACTTTCTGCAGTAAAGCACGCTGATTGGATTGTCGTATTAGATGACGGGAAAATTATTGAAGAAGGAACTCATAAGGAATTGCTGGAAACAAACGGATGGTACAACGAGCAATTCCTCCGTCAGCAAATCGAGGAGGTGTAAATATGGGGACAGGTAAACGATTAGTACAATATGCATTGCACTTTAAACGTGTTTTAGTTTGGGGATTAGGAATGCTTGCGATCGCGGTTGCTGCTGACTTGGCAGCACCGCTTATTGCCAAAGAAATTATCGATAAACACATCGCTACCTCTGGTGAAGTAATAAACTTTGAACCGATTGCTTATTTACTGGCTTTGTTTTTTGGACTTGCTATTATCAGCGCGATTTTTCGTTATTGGCAGTCTATACTTCTCCAAAAAGGAGCCAATCGGATTATCCGTAAAATGCGAAACGATGTCTACGGCCATACACAAACGCTACCAATTCGTTATTTTGACAATTTACCAGCTGGGAAAGTAGTATCGCGCATAACAAACGATACAGAAGCAATACGGGATTTGTTTGTGACTGTATTGTCTCAATTTGCAACGAGTTTTATGTATATGGCTGGTATCTTTATCGCGTTGTTTTATCTCGACTGGAAAATGGCTGCAATGACACTTGTTTTAATCCCGTTGTTGTATATATGGATGTTGGTATACCGTAAATATGCGGCCCGCTACAATCATGTCGTGCGAGAAAAGGTCAGTGAAATGAACGCTATGATCAACGAGTCAATTCAAGGAATGACCATTATTCAAGCATTTCGTCGAGAACACAAAATGAAAGACGAATTTGAAGAACTGAACGATGAACATTACAAGTATCAGAAGAAATTATTAGTACTCGAAGGTGCCGCTTCTTATAATTTGGTTGGGGTACTGAGATCCATGACCTTTATTTTATTTGTCTGGTATTTCGGCGGAGCTTCTATGTCGGGGAGTGAAGTAGTGACAGTTGGTATGCTGTATGCTTTTATCGACTACATTATCCGGCTATTCAATCCTATCAGTGGCATTGTCAATCAGTTTGGACGCCTAGAACAAGCGTTAGTCGCGGCTCAACGAGTATTCCGTTTACTAGATCAAAGTGGTGAAGCAGTTGTCGATAAAAAAATAACTCGATATCAGGGAAATGTCAGTTTCGAGAAAGTTTGGTTTGCTTATAATGAACAAGACTATGTGCTACAGGATATTTCTTTTAAAGCAAAACAAGGCGAAACCGTAGCGTTAGTCGGTCACACAGGTTCAGGTAAAAGCTCCATCATGAATTTATTGTTTCGCTTTTACGATACTTCTAAAGGTGCGATTACCATTGATGGCATGAATATCAATGATATGCCAAGACAATCGGTTAGAGAGCATATGGGAATCGTTCTACAAGACCCTTATCTGTTCAGTGGAACAATCGAGTCAAATGTGACTCTAGGAGATGAGCGGATTACTAGAGAAATGGTGACGGATGCGTTAGCAGCAGTCGGAGGAGAGCGCGTGTTGGCTCATTTGCCGAAAGGAATTGATGAGCCAGTTGTAGAAAAAGGCAGTACGCTTTCTTCTGGACAACGACAATTGGTTTCTTTTGCTAGAGCATTAGCATTTGATCCGGCAATCTTGATTTTGGATGAAGCAACGTCTAACATCGATACAGAGACAGAAGAAATTATCCAGCATGCTATGGATGTATTAAAAAAAGGCAGAACGACGTTCATTATCGCTCATCGCTTGTCGACAATTAAAAATGCAGATCGAATACTAGTACTGGAAAAAGGTCAAATTGCGGAAACGGGTAGTCATGAAGAATTGATGAAGCTCGGCGGCATCTATTTCCAAATGTATAAAATTCAATCAGGAATGTCCAAAACCCAGACCGTTGGGTAAGGGGACATTCCCTTTTTTATGCGTTCACAGAGCTATCGCTGTTAAAATAAGTCAAGCTTCCTTATACTTAAAAGAGCGAACGAAAAAAGCACTGGAACTTTCCAGCGCTTTAATCGTATACATGATAGAGCATGAGCTCGTGGATCATCGTTTTGATAGCTTCTTCATCTTGCGGTGGATTTGAACGCCAAACGATGCTGCCATCGGGATGATACTCCCCGTTTATGCGTTCGTTCTTATAAAAGAAGGAAATGTTCCAACCTGGTAATTGATGATTTTCGAACATTGGTTTAAATTTAAAATGCTGAAGCATATGGAACCTCCTTTGCTTTCTTCTCCCTATTATAGAGGATTGCGAAGAATACACAAAGAAGAAAAAGAAATGAGTGACAACAGTGAATATTATCGTAACATTAGTTTTTATGGCGATTGTGGGTGCGTTAATTGGTGGCGTCACCAACCATTTAGCAATTAAAATGCTTTTTTGGCCGTATGAGGCAAAGTATATTGGGAAATGGCGAGTTCCACTGACACCGGGACTCATTCCGAAACGACGCGATGAACTATCTCGTCAACTGGGTCGAACAGTTGTTGAGCATCTGTTAACTCCTGAGACATTCAAAAAGAGGTTTTTTAACGAGGAAATGCACATTAAAACAGAAAAATGGATCAATCGGCAGTTGCAGAAGCACTTATTTAATTCTCCAAAATCCTTCAATGACTGGCTGCAAGAAGCTGGACAAACAGAAATGGATATAAAAATAGAAGCAAAATTAGATGAGTTGGTTGATCTGCAAAAAGAGTCCTTGCAACAGTATATTGCTGGGAAAACGATTCGTGAACTCATGCCTGAAAACTGGAAAGCAGAGACAGAAGCCAAGCTCTATGAAGGTGTCGAATATGCCATCAGTCAAGGAACAACTTATTTTGAATCGCCGCAAGGAAGACAAACGATTAAATCTTTGTTGGATGAATTTTTAGAATCGCGAGGTCGCTTTGGTCATATGCTGCATTCTTTGCTTGGTGAGTCAAAACCGTTAGTAGATCGGATTCAACCGGAAATCATCAAATTTCTCAACTCCCCAAGAACCTTCGAATTGGTAGGAACATTGGCATTTAGTGAATGGGAAAAAGTACAGGACCGGAGAGTCGATGAGTTACTTAAAGAATTTGATTTTGATACAGCATTAACCGCAGTGAAACAGTATGTGCGTGAAAAAGCCGCGATTTCAACGCGTTTAAACACAACACTTGCAGAGACTTGGCCTGGAGGGTTAAAATGGACGAGTGTCAATTTTACGCCACTTGTGACAGACTTTGTCTTCGAACAAGGAGAGCATAAACTGGAAGAAACCATATTGAAAATTGATATGGAAGGTATGGTGAAAGAGCAAGTCGATTCTCTGCCGCTCAGTCGCCTAGAAGAATTGGTGCTTGGAATATCCCGGAGAGAATTTAAAATGATTACCGTATTGGGCGCTTTTTTAGGAGGATTCATCGGAATCTTCCAAGGGATTTTCGTCATGATACTAAACTAACAAAGAGGAGATGGATGAACATGACAGTAAACATTTATGACGACATCAACAAATTAGAAAGCACGTTCCGTTCAACAGACGAGTTTAAGAAATTAGAAGAGGCAGTTGCACAAGTAACTTCTGATAAAGAAGCAAATGAGTTATTTAAGACGTTCCGTGATTTGCAGATTTCTCTTCAGCAAAAACAAACAGAAGGTGAAGAAATTACAGAAGAAGAAATGATGAACGCGCAAAGCACTGCACAAGCAGCTCAGCAAAACGAAAAAATTCTTGCAATGCTTGAAGCTGAAATGGGATTAAGCCAAATGATCGAAGAAGTAAACCGTGTCTTGATCAAACCGGTTCAGTCTTTATACGAAAGCATGTAATTTTCAAAAAAATAAAGGAATAATAGAAAGAGACACCGAATACATAGAAGTGAATGACAATTCATTTCTATGAAGGGGTGTCTCTTTTTATGTACGAAACGATTGAATTGACAAAACAAGGACGAATTGGCCAATTGGTTTTGAATCGTCCGAAATCAATGAATGCCATGAATGGAACGATGATGAAAGAACTAGCGGATTGCTTTGAATCTTTGTTGCAAGACAGCACAATACAGGTCCTAATTATCCGTGGCGAAGGTAGAGCATTTTCAGCGGGCGGCGATATCAAAGAAATGATGGACCCGGAACATCCAATGGATATCGATTTGGTTATGAAGGACGTCAGCCGCTTGGCAAAAGCACTTTACACGCTGCCACAAATTACAATTGCTGCTATACATGGAGCAGCAGCTGGTCTTGCTTTTAGTATGGCACTGGCCTGTGACTATGTGGTCGCAGAAGAAAATAGTAAATTGGCTATGAATTTTATCGGCATCGGGTTAGTACCAGATGGTGGCGGTCATTTCTTTATGAAAGAACGAGTAGGTGTACCAAAAGCCAAGCAGATTATTTGGTCAGGACAAGTGTTAAAAGCACACGATGCACTAGCAAAAGGATTAATCGAAGAAGTGACTGCCGAAGGAAGAGGTCTTGAAAAAGCAGAAGCCTATGCAACTGAAGCAATCTCATCACCAATCGGTGCTAAATTGGCATCTAAGCACATTCTTCATCAATGGAAAGTAAAAGAGTTAGTCAGTACGCTGGACATGGAAGCGGCAGCACAATCGGCAATGCGGAAATCAGCAGATCATTTAGAAGGCATCCAAGCATTTGTTGAAAAGCGAAAACCTGAGTTTAAAGGTCTATAAAAAGCATGGCGGAATCTCCGCCATGCTTTTTACGTTCTTATGAATGGAAAAGAATAAGTTTCCCAGCGGGTGACGCTAAGCGATGTGTTTGGTTAATCAATTCTTTTTCTTCTAACATAGCTTGACCTTTGCCACGTGCTTCTTCGTCCGTCTCAGCGGTAAATGTTTCGTCTAGTAGTTGTTTGCCAGTTTGTTCAAAAGCTGTCAGTTTGTAAGTTCTCAAGCAGAATCAATCCTTTCTGAATGGATGTTCATTTTAAGTATAAAGGCTTTCCATTAAAAAGTCCTGTCATTTTTAAAACATCTTATTAAGTGCTTTGAAACATTGATCGATTAGACTGTTTACAGAAACTTTTCTGCAAAGAGTTTTTTTAATGGTTTTGTCATGGTAAAATAAGAACAAATATTCGGTAATTAAAAGGGGTTTATTTATGGAGTCGATTCGCTTTATCCACACGGCAGATTTGCATTTAGGAAGCCCTTTTAGCGGCATGAGGGATTTGCAAAAAGAGCAATGGCAAAAATTAAAAGACAGTACGTTAGAAGCGTTCGATCGACTTATCAACTATGCACTAAAAACAAAACCAGATTTCGTGTTAATTGTGGGAGACATTTATGACGGGGAAGATCGCAACATTCGTGCGCAAGCGCGTTTTCAAAAAGGCATGCAACAACTTGCTAATCAAAAAATACCAGTTATTATGTGCTACGGCAATCATGATCATTTAAGTGGCAATTGGACGCGCTTTGAACTTCCGGAAAATGTTCATGCTTTTGATGACACAGTTTCTCAATTCAAACTAGCCACCGCCTCAGGGCCTGTAACGTTTACTGGATTTAGCTATGGCAAACGTCACATTAGTGAGTCCATGGTCAAGCAATACCCGGTAGCGCAAAACCAAGAGTATCATATTGGGCTACTACATGGCAGTCTCGAAGGAGATTCAACACATGCTGTTTATGCGCCTTTTAAAAAAGAGCAACTACTTAGTAAACAATACGATTATTGGGCATTAGGGCACATCCACAAGCGTCAAGAACTTGCTAACGAGCCCGCTATCGTGTATCCCGGTAATATTCAAGGACGTCACCGGAAGGAAACCGGTGTAAAAGGCTTTTATGAAGTGACTTTGTCAAAGACAACAACACAATTAGCATTTATTCCAACGTCAGTTGTTCAATTCGACAGAGTGGCTGTTTCAGCTAAAGGCATTATTCACATGAATGAATTGATCGAGGCTTGCCAAGACAAAATAAGTCTTTTTACTCAAGGAGCAGGAGCCTCCATTATTGAATTGGTCTTTACAGAATTGGATCAAGAAAGCTTTCAACTGCTGGCTGAAATTCCCGAAAGTGAATTATTAGAAATGCTTCGTGAGTCGATTGCTGAAATGGAATGGTTTGTTTGGATCCAATCGATTCAACTTCAGCAAGTGGAACAAGATAGTGAACTTTCTCCAATAGGAGCAACGTTGATTGAGACGATAGAGAGCTGGGAAATAGACAACTGGAAAGCTATTTTGAAGGATTTGTACAGACATCCAAAAAGCAGCCGGTTTTTAGAAGCTGTAGACGATCAAACCGTCGGAGAACTTCAATTAGCTACCGCCCAAAAAATTCGGCGTAGGATGCAGGCGGGAGAGTGACAACATGAGAATCGAAAAATTAACAATCTATGGTTTTGGCAAACATGAAAACCGAACCATCGAATTAGGAAATCAATTGGTTTTATTTTATGGTCCCAATGAAGCGGGGAAAACAACAATTCAGCAATTTATCATTCAACTTCTTTTTGGCTTTCCTACACGCAATCAAACGCAATTACGGTACGAGCCAAAAACTGGCGGAAAATATGGGGGCAAACTATATTTGACAGACCCGTATTATGGAAAGCTTGTAATCGAACGAATAAAAGGGAAATCCGCTGGAGACGTCATAGTAGAATTTGAAGACGGTCACAGAGGTGGTGATAACGAGTTGAAACAAATCTTGCGAAACTACGATCGCGCTTCTTTTGAATCAATTTTTTCATTTTCGATTCATGAATTGCAAGGCCTAGATCAACTCAGTGAATCAGAACTGAGCCGAACTTTACTAGCTTCAGGGACAACAGGTATTGATGCCTTGACAGATTTAGAAAATCAGCTTGAAAAACAAATGGCTGAGCTATTTAAAAAAAATGGTCGCAAACCACAAATAAATGCCTTGGTTGAAGAGCTTCGTGACATCGAAGAACAGCTAAAGGAACTTCGACATCGTGCAGAACTTTATAGTCCTGCTATTGAGCGATTACAAGCAATTGAACAGCGTTTAAAGGTCATTGGAGAAGTAGAAGCAGAAATGGATCAAGAGCTTAAAGAAATCCACAGATGGCAACAAGCCGCGCCATTAGTAGCAGACCAGCATCGATTGACTAAGCAATTAGACAATCTTGCCATTACGCAATTCCCAGCAGAAGGCAGAAGGCAAATGGATCGGTTAGTGGATAAGCTAACTCAAACAAAAGCCGATATGGAGTATTTAACCAACCAACGTCACCTACTAACCACTGCAGATAAAGCCGATTCTTTAGACGCCATTGAGAATTTATTGAATCGTGAATCAGACTGGCACCAATTAAATCTACAACTAGTTCAAAAGCGTAATGAAACAATCGAGTTATCAGAAGAACGCGAAGAACTATTATCGTTACTTGGACTTACGGAACAACAAGCGATGGCGGTTGATGTTTCGTTAAATCACGAAGAGCAACTGCTTGAGCGGTTGAAGGAGTTGGATGTAGAAGAAGAAAACCAACGCTTTAACCAACGTAATTTGCAAGAAGAGAAAAACAAATTGGCACGGGCAGAACAAGATTTATCGGCGTTTTTAGTTCAAGAACCAACTGCAAAAGAACGACTCATTGCAGAAGAATGGCCAGAGACTTCAGCACAATTAGCAGAAGCTAAAGCTGCTTCGAAGTTTCAAAAAAGCGACACTAGACAAGACCAAATCGTTCGTTTTGTATTGTTTGGACTGGGATTACTCGTAGTAGCTTATGGATTTATCCAATCGACTGCTTTACTTATTGTGATTGGACTTGTCGCAATGGCTGCAGGTGTATGGCTTTTTGTGAAAATGCGAAAACCCAAAGAGCTGCCTGCAAATTACGCCGCTCTGATTAAAAAATACAGTGGAAAAGAATGGCAGTGCGAAACAATCATCACAAAAGTAGCCGAGTTTGATCGGCAGTTAGACAGCTTGATGAATCGTGTGGAGACAGTCAAAAAGAACATAACCAGTTATGTAGCTGTCGATTCAACCGCTGTAGCACAAGAGGCTTATCAGCAACTCTTGCTTAAAATTGGTTTGAAACCAGATGCTAGTCGAACGATGATACTGGAGCTTTTTAGTAAGTTGCGTAAAGTTCATGCAAATTATTCGCGTATATTACGAATTCAAGATGAAATAGACAAATTAGCAATGCAACAACAAGAGTGGATGGATAAAGCGCAGCAAGCATGTGGCAAAGAGCTCGCAATAGTAGGCTTGATTGCCACGCTGCGTTCTGAACAATCAGTGCGACAGCAAAAGAAAGATCAATGGAATAAGCAACAAAGGGAAACCCATGACTTGTTAGAAAAAATCGAGCGGTTGCAAGCATTCCAAGAGCAACTTGAAAAAGAACAGCAAGTGCTAATTGCCTATGCGTTAGCAGAAGATGTCTTTGATTTTTATCGGTTGGCCGATCAATGGGATCAGAAAAAACGAGTGGAAAAAGAACTTGAATTGGTCGAAGGGCAATTGCAAGCTATTGGAGAAATTGAATTGCCAGAAGACTGGGAGTCGGATCATACACAGCAAGCAATTGAGCAACGACAAGAAAAAATGACAGAGCTTAAAGCCCAGCGAAATAAATTATTAAACGAACAAGCAGACAAGCAACACTTGACTCAGATGTTAGTAACGGATACTTCTTACGAAGAAAAGTTACAGCATTTTGAAGAGAAAAAAGCCGAATTTATTGATTTGGCGAAGCAGTGGTCCATCAACAAAGCAATTGTTGAAGCAATCAACCAAACAATGAGTGAACTAAAAGAAAAAAAACTACCTACTGTACTAGCTAACGCTCAGCTTTATTTTAGTAAATTGACAAATGGTGCTTATACTGAATTAGCCATGAATCGAACCGGCTATTTTGAAGCTAAGCGTCAAGACGGGGCACGTTTTCCAATTTCCGAACTTAGTCAGGCAACAAAAGAACAAGCGTATTTAGCATTGAGGTTGTCGTTGGCCGTATCTATGAAAAAAAGCCATCCGTTTCCGATCATTATGGACGATGCTTTTGTTCATTTTGATCGCAGTCGACTGCAGCAAATGATAAACTTAGTGACAGAGTTGCAAAAAGAGCACCAGTTCATCTATTTTACTTGCCACGACAGCATGCAACAGGCTTGGCCTAATGCGCAAATTATTAACGTGGCCATTACCGAAAGGAGCGTTCATTCATGACTAAAGGAATTACACAGTATGCAGTCGGCGAGACAGTCGATGAATTCTTATTGATCAAACAGTCCGTCAAAGGAGTTACCACTACCGGAAATCCATTTATTTCGCTCGTGTTACAAGACAAAAGCGGAGACATTGAAGCAAAATTATGGGATACAAAAGATGAGCAGGAAAAAACATTCGCTGCTGAAACAATCGTCCGTGTCGGTGGTGAAATCCATAATTACAGAGGGAAAAACCAATTGCGGATTAAAAGCATTCGTCCAGCAAAACCAGATGAACATCAGTCAATATCAGACTTGATGCCATCTTCGGAAAAGTCGACAGATGAATTGTTAGAAGAAGTAACAAAGTATTTGTTCGAAATGGAGAATCCCCAAATCCAACGAATGACGCGTTACTTGCTGAAGAAATATCAGCAGCAATTCTTAACTTATCCTGCAGCAACACGTAATCATCATGACTATGTGTCTGGTCTGGCAGATCATGTGGTGTCCATGTTGAAGCTAGGTAAAGCACTGGTCGACATTTATCCAGGATTGAACAAAGATTTACTGTTTGCAGGAATTATTCTTCATGACATCGGCAAGGTGATCGAACTTTCTGGACCCATTGCAACTACATATACAGTAGAAGGCAATTTGATTGGACATATTTCCATTATGGTAACAGAAGTAGCAAAAGCTGCAGAAGAGTTGGAAATTGAAGGCGAAGAAGTTATGCTACTGCAACACATCATTCTTTCTCACCATGGCAAAGAGGAGTGGGGAAGCCCGAAAAAACCAATGCTGAAAGAAGCAGAAATTCTTCATTATATCGATAACATCGATGCGAAAATGATGATGTTGGACCGTGTTCTTGGGAAAACAAAAGAAGGAGAGTTTTCTGAACGCGTCTTTGCATTGGATAACCGCTCATTTTACAAACCGAAAATTTAATGAAGAACTGAGTCTCCAGCGAAAAATAGACACAGACAAGTTAGCTATCTTGTCTGTGTCTATTTGTATGCCAAAAAAGAACCGTTGCTAAAAGTCAGTTGCCAAACTTTTAGAACGGTTCTTTTAAAGTAACTTCTATTATTCAGTTGGAGCAGCAGGCGTTTGAGGATTTAAAATATCATCTAGTGCCCCTTTAAGATCTTCGTCCTGGATTTCTACATTTGCGTCTTTCATTAACTCAGCGACTTTTGGAAGCAAAGTGGATTGATCTGCTTTAGCTATAGCCAAATCAGAACGAATCTTATCTTTTTGGTCTTCTAGTGCCGGTTGATCTTCTACTTTACGTGTTTCAAGAACTTGAATGATATGGAAGCCGAATTCAGATGCGACAGGTTCACTAATTTCGTCAATTTCAAGCTCGTAAGCGACTTTTTCGAACTCAGGAACCATTGCCCCTGGACCGAACCAATCAACGTTACCGCCATTTTCAGCAGAACCGGTATCTGTCGAATTTTCTTTAGCTAATTTCGCGAAATCAGCGCCTTCATCCAATTGCTTTTTAAGAGAGTTAGCGGTTTCCTCATCAGCAACAAGAATGTGACGTGCATTTAATTCAGTGCCTTGGCGATCGTATTGTGTCTGTATTTCTTTATCCGTCACTTCGATGCCTTCAGTCAATGCTTTTTCTTGTAATAAATTCAAACGGATCACTTTTTTGTAGCTTTCTTCTGTTTGGTTGTTCTGGGTTAGAAATTGGTCAAAGCTTTCTCCAAGTTCTTCTTTGTTGCTGTCGTATTCTGCAGTTACTTCTTTGTCAGTCACTTCGAAGTTTTCAGCAAGTACTTTTTCAATTAGTAAAATTTGAACTGCTTGTTCACCAATCGATGTTTTCATTTCTTCATAAAGCTCGTCTTTTGTAATATCACCAGCATCAGAAGTTACAATTGTTTTGTCATCCCCGCTATCGCTACACGCAGATAAAGCCAGTACAGATGCTGCCAAAGTAAATGTTAAAAAAGATTTTTTCATTAGATTTCGCTCCCAACTTTCTATCTAGATGCAGTAGTTACTATACTATAAACGTATTACGGTTTGCAAAGTTTCAAAAAAAAGTCACTTGCCAAAGAGGCAAGTGAGTTAAGGTGTAAATTCTACGCCTACATACAACGATACCAATAGTATTGTAATTAATATATTTATCGTTCGGAATATCTTTTGATGATTTTCTTCTGGAATTTCTCGAGAAGTTACAAGTGCCAATGTCATCCGGTTGATCTGGAAAAGATAAAACACAGAGAACATAACAATAAATGCGATAATCATGGATTTCCTCCCCTCTGACTTTACTTCCTAGTATAACAAAGACCGGAAGAAAAAGCAGATATCAGCTAACTACTGGAGGGATAAGGATTTCAAAGCCGGTGTCTGTTTCTTCTATTAACGCATACTTTGGCGAACGGGCTAAGTTGCGAAGGTAAATAATGTCGGTCAAGCACAGCGCACAATGATACGCCAAAAGCATAGCGAAGTAATGGCTAAATTCAGGCATTGCAATACTTAAGCTAATAATAGCTGTATTTAGTACAAGAAAAGGTGTGCCCAATGAAAGCAAAAACCGTATTTTGGGAACCGGTTCATTGACATGGAGTGAAAAAGCGGGACACACTTTCATTTGTTTTCGAATTATGAATTTCAATGATTTATGGCAGCCGATCAAAGGCAAGAAATGCAAAATCTTGTGAAGCGGATAAATAGCGAGCAAAGACACTATAAAAAATAGAAAATATTGATCGGATAGAGGCGTGGCATAGACGATTGCAAGCCCAATGTAAGAAGCCATAAAAACAGCGACTCCAAAAAGCGCAGAGATCATGAAAAGCCGGTCAAATCCGTATTGTTTTTTTAAGTTAATTGTTTTCCAGCAGTGCATGTGTGCATCCCCTATTTACTAAATTCATTTTTGATTCGATACATACAATACAATGATTTATAAGGAAATGCAACCATAATTTTTTTTATGAAATGACTTGTTATTGCTGGCTTTCTTGATGCTTGATAACATGGTTTTCTTCGCTAAATCGATTCTCAATATTTTTGAAGGAAGCTTCGAAGATTTCCATGAAGTCTTCGCCATAAATATTGCGTATAACAGCCATGATGTCCATGAATTCAGGGAACTTTCCGTAGAGTTCGCGTAAAGGTAGAGAGCCTTCAATGACGGAGTGAGGAGTTTCATGATAGTTCTCAATCATCTCTTGCATTAATTTTTCGCCTTTCTCAGTTAGCTGGACATATGTATTGCGTTTATCCGTATCGCGTTTTGAAAAAGACAGCAGTTCACGTTCTTCTAATTTTTTGGAGAAGTTAAAAGCAGTGGAAACATGCATTACACCAAATTTTGCGACATCTGATATCGAAGCGCCTTTTAAATGATAGGAAATCCAAAGAATGTGATGTTCATTAATATTCAAATCATAAGGTTTTATCCACATTTGCCAATCTTTTTCTACCGCTTTCCATAGAGCTTTCGACAATTGACCAATGCGTTGACTAAACAGCATAGCTTCTTTCATGGTATATTCCTTCTCGTTCACACAGGCACCAACTTTCCTCCAAAATCTTTTCTTTATTATAGCAGTAAAGCAAACGTAATTAAAGTAAGAATAGTAAAATAATTTACAGTGGGGAGATATACGAGTTTGTTTAGTTTTTTGGAATAAAAAGACAACGTGGCAACAGAAATCAAACTGGCAAACGTAAAAGATAACTCAGTCTCCAAAAATCACTGCGATGGATTTTTGATAGATAGTAGATTTACAATGAACTTTCTAAGTTATAAACAGACCATCAAAAAAACAACCGCCGGAAGGCAGTTGTTTTAAGCGCTTTGAGTATCATCGTCAACTTTTTCTGATTTGGGTTGGTCATCATTTTTTATAACTTTTTTATCTTTGCTAATGGCTTTTTGCAATTCTTCGATTGAATTTTGGATGGCCATGATTTCAAGTTGAAGATGTTCTTTAGCAGGAGCGGTACTCTCTGTCCATGTTTCCAGTGAAGCTTTTAATCCATCGACTGCTTCAGGAAGCTGAGATTTAGCTTCTTCTGTTAAATGATTGATCGACTCTTTTAAGCTATTCACTTTATCTTTTAGTTCGGTCAAATATTCTTTCCATTCAGCTGACGTTGATTTCACTGTAGAGCGAAATTCCTGTCCTGATTGTGGAGTAGAGAATAAAGCTGTTGCAGCTCCAGCTGCTACCCCTGTAGCAAGTCCTAAGAAAAATCTTGATGCTTTCATATTTGAAACGCCCCTTTCTTCCTATAAACTTCTTTTCCTCTATTATACCTAATTAAAACATATAGATGAACGACTATTCAATAAAAAGAGCTTTTCACTGTTGTTACTAGTGAAAAGCTCTTTTGTTAGGCGGCTTGCGAAACCGCCGTTTCGAATTTTGAACGCTTGACCAATGTAATCACAATCGGGTAAATAAAAGCGAAAGCGATTCCGTTTAACAAAACTGCAGGCAGCACTACTGTGACAAACAACAAACTAAAAGGAATGTTGGCGCCAATAACGAAAATAGCAGCAGAAAGGAAAATCGTTCCCGATAATACAGTTCCCATTGCAACAAGGGCAATCGTAACAGGTAACTTTGCAACGAATTTTTTCAATAGCATGACCAAAGCAAGGAACACAAACGCTGTGATAAATTTATCGATAATATTCGGGAAAAAGCCACCTGGGAATGTCGAGAATAGACCTGATAAGACACCGGTCGTTACTGCTAATAAGAAGACATTTTTTACATTTGGGAACAACAGAATTCCGACAAACATCATTGTCAACATAAAGTCGGGCTTCATCCCGCCGTTGATGCCTGGAATCACTACATAAAGTGTGGCTCCGACACTGACCAACAGCGCCATTAAAACTAGATTTTTCGTATTCATTTCTCATCTCTCCTCAGCTATGTGCTAGTTTCTTTTTCCCGGACGTGCCCTCATGACCGCCGGCGAAAAACTTAACCTGATTTTATCCTGTTTACTTCAGAAAATCAAGCTTCAGCGTTTAACTTTTCTTTTACGCTTTCTGCCAGTTCTTGTATACGTTCAGAAGTGAATTCTTTTTCCTTGGTCATCCACTTGGCACCGAAACCATCACTTTGACCATAGCGTGGGATAAAGTGTAAGTGGAAGTGGAAAACACTTTGTCCGGCTTTTGCGCCATTATTGTTTAGCAGGTTCATGCCTTCAGGTTGAAAGGTTTCATTGATAGCTTTAGCAATTTTAGGAGCTACGGAAAACAAGTTGGCTGCTTCTTCTGGGGTCATGTCGTATACGAATTCACGATGTGTTTTCGGAATAAGTAAAGTATGGCCTTTTGACAAGGGCATAATATCCATAAAAGCGAAGACGTGCTCATCTTCATAAATTTTTACGCTAGGGATTTCGCCTGCAATAATTTTGCAGAAAATACAATTTGTCATTGGGGATCATCCTTTCTATTTTCACCATGTTACCATAATTGCCATATGACAAAAGAAATCGAGAGTCAGTTTTGATACAATAGTTTAATAGAAAGAAAGAGGTGTTTCGATGGCTATTTTGGAAGTTGATGCGTTAACAGGGGGGTATACACGTAAACCCGTTTTACAAGAAGTGACGTTTTCGATAGGAAAAGGAGAACTTGTGGGCTTGATTGGCTTGAACGGAGCAGGCAAGAGTACCACCATCAAACATATTATCGGTTTGATGCAACCAAAATCAGGGCAGATCCGCTTGAATGGCAAAACTTTTGAAGAAGATATGGACACGTATCGATCTGCTTTTTCCTATATTCCGGAGACTCCAGTGTTATATGAAGAATTAACATTGCGTGAACATCTTGAACTGACAGCGATGGCTTATAATATCGATGCTAAGCTGTTTGAAAAACGTTCTGCAGAATTGTTGAAGGAATTTCGAATGGAAAAGCGCCTAAAATGGTTCCCGTCACATTTTTCAAAAGGAATGCGTCAAAAAGTGATGATTATGAGTGCGTTTCTCGTGAATCCCGCACTGTATATCATCGACGAACCTTTTGTTGGACTCGATCCACTGGGTATTAAATCACTATTAGATCAAATGGAAAAACAAAAGAGAAAAGGCGCATCGGTGCTGATGTCGACACATATTTTGTCCACAGCTGAGCGTTATTGTGACCGGATTATCCTGCTTCATAATGGCCGTGTGCGAGCAAGTGGGACAATGGAAGATTTGCGCAAAGCCTTTAATATGCCAGATGCGTCGCTAGACGATTTGTATATTGCGATGACTGAGGATGAGCTAAATGAAGAATTTGCATGATATTTGGTCAAGCCGACTTCATAAGCACACTGTTGAAGTTCAAAACTATTTAAAATATATTTTTACAGGTCATATTGCGGTCGTTTTACTTTTTGCACTTGGAGCTGCCGGTTTTGCTTATAGCGAATGGATACAGGATATTCCACCTGAATTCCCAGCCGCATGGCTATTAGCAGGAGTGTTTGGATTGTTGCTCGCCATCAGTCCACCGTCAACCTTGTTAAAAGAAGCGGATACGGTGTATTTTTTGCCATTGGAAAGCAAATTAGATGAGTTTTTGAAACCTGCTTTAAAATGGTCGTTCGTGTCTCAACTGTATTTGCCGGTAGTCGTTTTCATCGTTTCGCTGCCGATGGTCAACGCCCTATACGGTCTGCCGTCTTCTTTTTTGATTGGCTTTCCAATTCTCTTACTGCTAATCAAATGGTGGAATGTTCAAACTGAATTCGCCTTTCGACGCCAAGGAGCAGGAGAAGGCGTGTGGCTAGACCGATTGTTACGTTTTTTGCTAGTTGGTTTGTTCACCTACTTTTATATAGAAGAGCAGTTAATAGTTGCTGTATTTGTTCTGTTTGCTATCATTTTTTATGGCAAATGGATTACTCGTAAAGCCGTTGGCAAGCCTTTTGCTTATGAGCATTTTATTGCACTAGAAGAAAATCGCATGCTGCGTTTTTATCAGTTTGCTAATTACTTTACCGATGTCCCTCATCTAAAGGGAAAAATAAAAGTCAGGTCATGGCTCAATTGGATTTATCGCTTTATTAAGCCGGGAGCAAAAAATGCTCACTTGTATTTGGTTTGTAGAACGTTTATCCGATCAGATGAATTATTTTATTTATGGGTACGGCTAACTGTCATTGTTATGATAGGTGCTTGGTTCATTCCGTTTCAAGTGGGTGTGGCATTGTTTGCAGGCGCGTTGGCGTTCGCAACCACTATTCAAATTTGGCAGGGCTTGACACACACACAACATTTCCGAATGGACAATTTGTTTCCACTATCTCGCTTTAGTAGACAACAAGCTGTTTTTAAACTTATTCTTGCGTTGCAACTAGTGCAGAGCATCGCTACAGCCATCATGTTAGTAATCATGGGTCAGTTGATCACAGCTTTGATAACGCTTATGGTTATTTTGGTCGTGTCTTTCGTGACTGTTGCTGTATTAAAAAGTAAAAAAACTTAAAAACAAACCCGGCCTCTGAAAAAGAGGGCGGGTTTGTTTTTATTGATGAAAATGAATAGCTGCTGTGCCTAAAGTTTTAGCGGCGACAAGCATCGCTTCTTCTTTAAAATCGAATTTCGGATGGTGGTGGGGGAACACATCACCATCGGGCATAGCTCCTGTAAAGAAGAAGGCTCCAGGAATTTCCTCTAAGTAGTAGGCGAAATCTTCTCCACCCATTTGAGGTGGGCAGTCAAAGACTTCTGTAACGCCTGGAACGGTTTCCGCAATGCTTTTAATATAAAGCGTTTCTTTTTCATGATTAATGACAGCCGGATAGCCTCGTTTGAAATTAAATTCATAACGACTGTTGTTAGCCAAACTCGTTCCTTTAATGACGCGCTCCATTTCTGTTTCCATCAAGCTACGAACATCTTCCTTAAATGAACGGACAGTACCTGACAATACTGCTTGGTCTGCGATAATATTAAAAGGGTTTTGCGCAACAAATGAACCGATAGATAAGACAGCAGATTCTAAAGGATCTACACGTCTAGATACTAAAGACTGGAGAGTAGAGACAATTTGAGAGCCGACGACAACTGCGTCAATGGTTTCATGAGGACTTGCTCCGTGACCACCACGGCCTTGAATTTTCAATTGAAAGCTATCTGCTGCTGCCATAATTGGACCGACACGTGTGTCAATTCTTCCGAATGGTGTCGTTGACCAAAGGTGCGTACCAAAAATGGCATCAACGCCTTCCAAGACACCAGCTTCTATCATAGACTTTGCCCCTCCAGGAACGAGTTCTTCAGCGTGCTGATGAATTAATATGTAGGTTCCTGCTAATTCTTCACGCATGGTGTAGAGTATTTTCCCTAAAACTAAGAGAGTGGCTGTATGACCATCGTGTCCGCATGCATGCATGACACCATCAACAGTTGATCGGTAAGATACTCCTTCTTTCTGGTCCTGAATCGGCAAAGCATCAAAATCAGCGCGCAATGCAACGGTTTTTCCAGGTTTTGCGCCTTGAATGGTTGCGACGACACCATTTCCGCCAATATTGTGTTTAACGTCAACGCCTAATTTTTCGTAATAATCTCGAATAAACTGAGCAGTTTGGGTTTCTTGAAACGACGGTTCAGGATTCATGTGGAGATGACGACGAATCTCGACCATTTCTGGGTAAGCAGCATCTAATTTAGCGTAAAGCGTATCAATCATTTTTAAAACCCCTTTCTTTTTTAAAAGCATATCATAAATAACTAGCAGTATGAAAATGAACCTAAATGTAATATGCGATATATGGTATAGGAACTATTAATTTATTTAAGATTTAAAAGAAATAAAAAAAGCAAAGTCCAACTCCGCAGACGGGAATCGGACTTTGCTTTTAGTTTATCTTAGTAAGTGAAATTAAAGTAAGATGCTGCAAAATACACAACGACAATAATAATTGACGGTAGTGCATAGGATAATGTAGAACCACTCTTTTTTCTATAAAGCGAAAACAAAGCGAGCAATGACATGATCAATACACCGACAGCGATAATCATATTCGCACCAGATACCCCTGAAATAATTGTCCCAGCAGTATATACAGGGTCAGAAAGGGCAAGAATGATCATATTAAAGATGTTGCTTCCGAGAATTGCACCAACAGCCATGTTCACATTGTTCAATCGTAGCGCCACAAAAACAGAAATGGCTTCCGGAAGAGAAGTCGCTGCTGCAATTAAGAAACTACCGATAAAGCTAGAGCCGATTCCAGTAATGACCGCAATTTCGTCTCCTGTAATGGATAGCGCCGTCCCAGCAGCTAAAATGATTAGTGCCGCGATAACAAAACGAAAAATGGCTGCTTTTGACGATAAAGAAGCACTTGGGTTATCAGGTTCTTCTTCTGACTCGGCAATTGCTTCTGCTTGAGGATCAAGAGACGGCAATTTATTGATAGCAATCATACCAACTATATAAGTGATGGCAATGATTAATGCATCTAAACCAATACCTAAAATTTGGACATCAATGCGTAACCAAAGTGCCAAAATGACCAAAACGGTTAATAAGGTTCCAAGAAGTGCTGTATAAATATTATTGCGTGAAGCTCGATCTAAAATACGTCGACCACGCAAGAGAAAATCAAATCCAGCGAGGATAAACAAGTTAAACAAGTTCGATCCGATCATGTTTCCAACAGCGATATCAGCGTTGCCAATCGCTGCGGCAGAAAAACTAGTGGAAACTTCAGGCAGAGAAGTAGCACCTGCTAATAATAATGTACCGACCATCATGCCGCCCATTGCTGTTTTGGAACTGATGACATCTGCATATTGAGATAGCTTGATGGAGGCAAATACAGTAAGTGCCGCTGCTAATATAAAAATAACAAAAACCAATTGATTTCCTCCTTTTTAGTTATGGGCAAGAGTATGCCGTATTAGTCTTCTTCAGGTTTTGCTCTATAGGTACTAATATGAGAAACACCTGAGAAAATATTTGGACGCTGTGCACCACTATCCGGTTTCTCAGAATGAGCTTGTGCAAAAGCTTGAGACTCTTTCCATTTTTCATAAAAAACAGGAGATTCCCATTCAGTCAAAACGATATAAGTGTCTGAATCAAGCGGTCTTAAAACACGAAATGCAATGTATCCGGGCTCATTTTCAATAGCACTCGCACGATTTTTAAAACGGTGTTCAAAAATTGGACGACCTTCTTCAGTTACCGGTATATTGTTTAAAACGAAAAATCCTTTCTCAGTTAAGTCACCTGTCCCATCGACGACTTCATAACGCCGAGGTGTTTGGAAAATAGTTTTTCCCTTTGTTTCGTGCATCATCATTGTCGTATTTTCGCCCTGCATGACGACCATTGTCTGTTGTGGGTGTTTGTCACGCATTTTTTTCATGTAATCGTATGTTCCAGTTGTCATGTAAAAGTTCATTAATACCCCTCCTAATAAATATAAATACTACTATATCTACTTCCCTTTAGGAAACTTCCTGAAACAGGAATGGCAATCAAGTGAAAAGAGAAGCGTCGAATTTATGACAAATGCGTTTGGAATCTATACAATATAGTACGGAACGTCTATAGTATAGACGGATATAGGTAGACAAAAGTAGAGTAGCACATCGAAGGGATGAAACATTCATGACATTTAATGATACTTATCTTCGCGCAGCACGTGGAGAAAAAACAGATCACGTACCCGTTTGGTATATGAGACAAGCTGGACGTTCACAGCCAGAGTACCGCAAAATCAAAGAAAAATACTCATTAGAGGAAATTACGCATCAACCAGAATTGTGTGCATATGTTACCAAGCTTCCAGTGGATCAGTATAATAACGATGCGGCCATTCTGTATAAAGACATTGTGACCCCACTGCCGGCAATTGGAGTGGACGTAAAAATCAAGTCAGGAATCGGTCCGGTTATCGATAACCCAATCCGTACGATGGCAGATATCGAACGCTTAGGAGACATTAATCCTGAACAAGATGTCGATTATGTACTTGAAACAATTCGTATCCTAACACAAGAACAATTAAACGTGCCATTGATTGGGTTTTCAGGCGCACCTTTTACATTGGCGAGTTATATGATTGAAGGCGGTCCTTCGAAGAGCTACAACAAAACAAAAGCAATGATGGTTTCTGAGCCTGCTATGTGGTTTGCCTTGATGGACAAACTAGCCGACACAATCATTCCTTACGTAAAAGCACAAGTAAAAGCAGGAGCTAAAGCGATCCAAATTTTCGACTCGTGGGTTGGTGCCTTGAACGTTGAAGATTACCGTATTTTCATCAAACCGGTAATGGATCGTATTTTCGCAGAATTGCGTACAGAAAATGTACCATTAACCATCTTTGGAGTAGGCGCAAGTCATTTAGCTAAAGAATGGCACGAACTTCCTGTCGACGTCGTTGGACTGGATTGGCGTTTGCCGATTTCAGAAGCGCGTTCAATGGGCTTGACAAAAGCGTTGCAAGGCAACTTTGACCCAGCTTATTTATTGGCAGATTGGTCAGTAATCGAAGAGCGGGCGAAAAAGATTTTAGATATGGGTATGCAAAATGATGGGTATATCTTTAACTTAGGTCACGGAGTATTCCCAGAGGTGAATCCAGATACCTTGAAACGCTTAACATCATTTGTTCACGAATACAGTGCTGCACATAAAAATAACTGGAAGTAAAACAAAATTCATAATGAGGTGACTAGGTTGAAAAAGAAAATGGGATTATTAGTAATGGCATATGGAACACCTTACTCAGAAGATGATATTGAACGCTACTATACACATATCCGCCGTGGCCGTAAGCCGAGCGAAGAAAGTTTAGAAGACTTGAAGAGTCGTTACAAAGCAATTGGTGGTATTTCGCCACTTGCTAAAATTACACTAGAACAAGCGAATGGCCTATGCGATCGTTTAAATGACGTTCAAGATGACATTGAATTCAAAATGTATTTAGGTCTTAAGCACATTGAGCCATTTGTAGAAGATGGTGTTGAAGAAATGAAAAAAGACGGCATTACAGAAGCAATCTCAATCGTCTTGGCACCCCATTTTTCAACGTTCTCAGTAAAATCATATAATGGCCGTGCAGCAGAAGCAGCTGAAAAAGCAGGCATCTCGTTGACTTCTGTTGAAAGTTGGTACAAAGAACCAAAATTCATCCAATATTGGACGGAAAAAGTAAGTGAAACGTTTGATGGAATGTCAGAAGAAGAACGAGCAAATGCTTGTTTAATCGTATCTGCACACTCATTGCCAGAAAAAATTATTGCAAACGGCGATCCATACCCAGACCAATTAAAAGAAACAGCCCAAATGATTCAGCAAGCAACGGGCGTTAAAAATGTAGAAATTGGCTGGCAAAGTGCCGGACAAACAGGCGAACCTTGGATTGGACCAGATGTTCAAGACTTAACTCGTGATCTTTTCGAGGAAAAAGGGTATACATCATTTGTTTATACACCCGTTGGCTTTGTAACAGATCATTTAGAAGTTCTTTTCGATAACGATTATGAATGTAAAGTAGTATGCGATGACATTGGTGCAAATTATTATCGTCCAGAAATGCCGAACGTTCAGCCTTTATTTATTGATGGGTTAACAGATGTTGTATTGCGCAAACTAGCAGAAAAATAACTTAGATAAAAGTGAGGATTAAACGTGACTGTAGAAACGCATAAAGTAGTCGTTGTAGGCGGTGGCATAACTGGACTGTCAGCGGCATACTATTTACAAAAGCAAGCAATTGAGCAAGGTTTGGAAATCGAAATCACTTTGATTGAAGCGGCCCACCGTCTTGGCGGGAAAATCCAGACTTTGCAAAAGGATGGTTTTGTAATTGAGCGTGGTCCGGATTCTTTTGTCTCACGAAAAAATAGTATTCAACAGCTGGCTCGAGAATTAGGGATAGAAAATCAATTGGTCCAAAGTGCTCCTGGTAAAACCCATGTAGTGGTTGAGAATCGACTTTATCCGATTCCAACAGAATCGGTTATGGGCATACCTACCAATTTCGCTTCGTTTTTCACTTCAGGTACTAGCTCTTGGTTTGGCAAGATTCGTACTTTGGGAGATTTTGTCTTGCCTGCATCAACTATACTTGACGATCAGCCACTGGGGAGATTTTTAAGACGTAGATTTGGTAACGAATTGGTTGAAAATTTAATTGAGCCCTTATTTTCAGGTGTTTTTGCTGGGGACATTGACCGATTGAGTTTAAAAGCAACATTTCCTGAATTACTGGCAATTAAGCAACAACATCGTAGCTTGATTCATGGCTTAAAGAAAAAGAAAGTATCAGATTATCGTGCTTTTGATACCGAAAAAGAAGGTTTGTTCCAAACGTTCGAAGGTGGTCTTGAAACACTTGTGCAGGCGCTGGAAAAAGAGTTAGAGAAGTGCACGATTTTAAAAGGCATCAAAGTTGAAAAAATAGAGCAGCAACGGCGTGAAATAGAGCTTACGTTAAACAATGAGACATCGATAACCGTGGATGGCGTAATATTCGCGTTGCCACATGCGAAATTAATGCCAATCTTTGAGCCTTTAGGATTGTTACATGGATTAAAAGATATGCCTTCTTCGTCTATCGCGACAGTGTCTATTGTTTTACCAGAAAGTGTCCGAGCGAAAAAAAGTGATTGTACCGGTTTTGTTGTAGCGCGAAATAGTGATTTTACGATCACTGCTTGTTCAGCAGCCCATTTGAAATGGCCGAGCCTAACACCGTCTGGAAAAGCTGTTTATCGGTCATTTATTGGCCGTGTCGGGGATGAGGCTGTTGTAGAACTATCAGATGGTGAAATTGTTAAAGCTGTTTTAGAAGATCTGCAAAAATTGTTGGATATTCAACTAATCCCTGAATTCACAGTGGTTTCCCGTTGGAAAGAAGCGATGCCACAATATTTGGTTGGTCATGATGAACGCGTAGCTTTAGCAAAGAAAGAGTTGCAATATGCTTTTCCACAAGTGCAGGTTGCAGGGGGATCTTTTGAAGGGTTCGGCTTGCCAGCTTGCGTTGACCAAGGAAAAGCAGCTGCCACTCAACTACTAAAACTGTTTTCTGCTGAAACATCTACTACGGAGGGAAATACAAAATGAAAAAAATATTTTGGCTAGGTATCCCCTTTCTTTTACTTGCTGCCTGCGGAACAGAAGAAGCTGATTCTCCTGGTGCCGGACCTCAAATTGAAGAAGTGAAAGTTGCATTTAATACCGATACACAAGCTGACCCGGCTAAAGAAGTTCTTTTGTCTGTTACTGTGACACAGGGCGATAAAGCTGTGGAAGATGCTGATGAAGTTGTCTATGAAGTGTGGCAGTCTGGAGATCGCAGCAATAGCGAAATGATTCCAGCTGAACATACGGAAGAGGGCATTTACGAAGCACAAACAAGCTTTGAAGAAGAGGGACTGTATTTTATGCAGGCACATACGACTGCGCGTTCGCTGCATGTCATGCCAAAACAAGAAATTACGGTAGGTAATCCAGATCCAGCATCTATTGTTTCGGATGATAGTGATGATACACAAGGCATGGATAAGATGGAAGATCATTCAGGCCATTGATATAAAATGACAAAGATACTGCCCAGGCGGTGTCTTTTTTGTTGTGTATGGTCAATAAGAGAGAGTTAAAGAAATCGATTTTAACGTTTTGGAAATTGCTTCGGAGTAGGTTCTCGCGATAAGTTGAGAAAATGCCAGTCTTGTCACTCGATCGACTCCTTTAACGCGATTTCGCTGCATAGTGATAGATAAGGTAGCTTAGGTTTTAGAATTGCTCGGCAGCGATTACGCCCGTAAAACTACCACATGTTGTAGTACAGCATTGAATTATCGGATCCTTTATATCGATTAATACAAAAAACGAAGCAACGCTAAAGAGCGTTGCTTCGTTTCTTCTAAGTATGCTTGTTGATCTTATAAATCGTTGCACGAGTCACATTTAGTACCATAACATTCATGCTGCTCTTCCATTTTTTCTCCACAAGACGCGCACTGTTTCGGGGGCAAGTTCTTGAAAAATTCGACTACGTTTTCAATCATAACTTCCAGCTCCTTTTTGTTATAGTACTGTTGGTGTTTAAGTTAGTGTATTATAACAGTTTGGGTTCGTCAACCCAAAATAGTGAATTTATTTAAATAATCCGTTAAACTAGAAAGAGCAACGTAGCCAAAAGGAGAGAGAATATGTATTTTGTAGATAATAAAGGCATTACAGACCCGCGAATTAACTTGGCAATCGAAGAATATCTATTAAAAACAATGGATGTTGAGAAAGATCCATTTCTTCTATTTTATATTAATGAACCATCTATCATTATTGGCAAGAATCAAAACACAGCTGAAGAGATTAATACGGATTATGTAGATTCTAATGGCATTCATGTCGTTCGCCGCTTATCAGGTGGTGGCGCAGTTTATCACGACTTAGGAAATTTGAATTACAGCTTTATTACAGTTGATGACGGCAACAGCTTCCGTAATTTCCGTAAATTTACTGAACCTGTTGTAAAAGCATTGCAAAGTCTTGGCGTTAACGCAGAGCTTTCTGGACGCAATGATTTAATGGCAGAAGGTCGGAAAGTATCGGGTAATGCACAATTTTCAACTAGAGGACGTATGTTCAGCCACGGTACATTGATGTTTGATACACAGATTGATGAAGTCGTATCTGCGCTGAAAGTTAGTAAAGAAAAAATCGAATCAAAAGGCATCAAGTCGATTCGGAGTCGCGTCGCGAACATTTCTGAGTTTTTGAAAGAGCCGATGACTGTGACAGAATTCCGTCATGCGATTTTACATTCAATTTTTGAAGGTGAAGAAAATGTACGTTATTATGAATTAACGGACGAAGATTGGAAGAATATTCATGAATTGTCGAAAGAGCGCTACGGCAATTGGGATTGGAATTACGGCAAGTCACCTAAGTTCAACATTAAGCACTCTCATCGTTTTCCAGTTGGTGGTATTGATGTCCGATTGCAAGTAGACAAGGGCATAGTTCAAGATATCAATATTTACGGAGACTTTTTCGGTGTTGGTGATGTATCGGAAATCGAACAGGCGATTGCTGGATCTAAATACGAGCGTGCCTCATTAGATGAAGCGATTTCAGGGATCGACATCCCCAAACTTCTGGGCGGCATCACCACAGATGAATTTTTAAAATTAATTTATTAAGAATTGCTGAGAGCCTGCTTTTATGCAGGCTCTTTTGTTAAAATGGAAAGAAAAAGGAAAGGGGGAATCAATGTGGCTGTTCAACGGGTTTTCATAGTAGAAGATGATTTGAAAATTGCGGAGTTATTGGCAGAGACTTTAAGGAAGTACCATTACCAAGTAGAGACCGCAAAAGATTTTGATCAAATCATCGAAGAATTCGAAGCTTTTGATCCCCATTTGATTTTACTGGATATTAACCTGCCTTCTTACGATGGCTATTATTGGTGCCGTCAGCTCAGGCAGCAAAGCACGTGTCCAATCCTCTTCATCTCAGCTCGCTCAGGTGAAATGGATCAAGTTTTCGCTTTGGAAAATGGTGGGGATGATTTCATTACGAAACCTTTCCATTATGAAATCGTCCTTGCAAAAATAAGGAGCCATTTGCGTAGAGCTTATGGAGAATACGCACCAAAACAAGAAGAACGCTCTGTCAAAGTGGGGCGCATCATACTGTATATGGAACGAATGGAGCTGCATGTAAAGGCTGAAGTTATTCCGCTGCAAAAAAAAGAGTGCACAATTATGGAACTCTTGTTATCTAATTATCCGAAAGTAGTATCACGTGAGCAATTGCTTGAGGAATTATGGGACGATCAGGCATTTGTGGATGAGAACACGCTAAATGTGAACATGACGAGAGTTCGTAAAAAACTAGCTGATTACAATGTGAAGTCTACGATTGAAACGGTTAGAGGGGCGGGATACCGTCTATTGCTTCACGAGGAGGAAGCATGATGTGGCGATTATTTTTGAAAGAACACGCAGCATTCATCGTCTTTCAAATTGTGCTGGTAGCTTTTATTATGTTGCTGTACTGGCTAGATGGTTTTCGTAATGTGGATACAGCTATTTATTCATTCGTCATTAGCACAGTTTTGGTCATTTCGTTTCTTTTGACACGCTTTGTTAAACGTTACCAATATTATCAACGTATTTTGGCCACTCCACAGAATATGGAACATATGCTTCAGCGTGAAGGGAAGTCACCTGAGCAAGTACAAAATGAAATCTACCTGCAAAAATTATATCGACTGTACCAGCATGAAGTGCAATCTTTATATGCTTCTCAAAACCGCCATTTGCAGTTTATGAACCAGTGGGTACATCAAATGAAAACTCCTTTATCGGTTATGCACCTCTTACTTCAAGAAGAGCAGGAACTTGATAAGAAAAGTGTTCATGAAGAAATGGACCGTTTAAAAGCAGGGCTGGACACAGTTTTGATGAATGCACGTTTAGATACATTTGAGCAAGATATGCAAATTGAAAAAATTAATTTACGGTCTTTAGTCAGTGAAGTAGTTACAGAAAATAAACGATTATTTATTTCAAAACGTGTATACCCCGAAATATCAATAGCAGAAGAGCACGTTGTAGCAACGGATCAAAAATGGATGAAATTTATCATGGGTCAATTTTTAACAAATGCGGTTAAGTACACATTTGAACCGAATAAAAAAGTACTAATTGCTGCTGAATGTTCGAACGGCAATACGCTCTTGACAGTTCGCGACGAAGGAATCGGTATTTCTTCTTCTGATTTACCACGTATAACTAAAGCGTTCTTCACTGGAGAAAATGGACGGAAAACTGGAGAATCCACAGGAATGGGCTTGTACTTGGCAAAAGAAATTTGCGGGAAGCTGGGTCATGAATTGTCGATTTCTTCTGTTCAAGGAGAAGGGACAACTGTATCTGTACGATTCTTCAACCAAGATTTTGCAACACAGGAGGAAAATGATGACAGTAGTGAAAATCGACGAAGTGACCAAGGTCTACGAGGGGAAAGTGACGCACCGGGCAGTGAACCAGTTGAGCTTCACAGTGGAAAAAGGTGAATTTCTGGCAGTAATGGGACCTTCAGGGAGCGGTAAAACAACGCTGCTAAACTTGATTTCAACAATTGACTCGTTAACTTCTGGAGAGATTTTAATCGACGGAACCAATCCACATTTGTTGAATAAAAATGAATTGGCGTTATTTCGTAGAAGACAACTAGGTTTTGTTTTTCAAGACTTTAACCTACTGCAGATGCTGACGGTTGAAGAAAATTTAGTTTTGCCGTTAACGCTTGATTATGTTCCGATTGATGAAATGGCACGTCGCGTGTTGCGAATTGCGAAACGTCTCGGATTGACATCAATCCTTCATAAAAAACCAAACGAAATTTCAGGTGGAGAAGCGCAAAGAACAGCTATTGGACGTGCGCTTATCCATCAGCCAGCACTTATTTTGGCAGATGAACCGACGGGAAATTTAGATTCTAGATCTTCACGTGACGTACTTGAAATTTTATCGAATGTTGCTAAAGACAATAACACGACAATCATTATGGTAACGCATGATCCGATTGCAGCAAGTTATTGTGATCGTGTGCTGTTTATCAAAGATGGTGAGTTCTTCAATGAAATTTATGGAGATGAACGACGCCAGACATTTTACCAGCGAATTTTAAATGTTTTGTCGTTGTTGGGAGGATCCGTTAATGACCTTTCGGCAACTCGCTTACCATAACGTTGTCCGTAACCGAAGAAATTACGCAGCGTTCTTTTTAGCTAGCGTCTTTTCTGTCATGGTGTTTTTTGTCTGCTCGATGTTTATTTTTCATCCGATATTTGACAAGGATGGATTGCAACTGCTTGCTATACGAGGCATGATGATTGCAGAAATAGTGTTGTATATTTTTACGTTATTTTTCTTGTTTTATTCGATGAGCGCTTTTTTACAGGCACGTTCAAAGGAATTCGGCGTGTTGATGCATTTAGGAATGTCGAAAAAGCAACTGAATAAGTTAATTTTTTTTGAAATGCTCATTATTGGAACAATTTCAACTGTAACTGGAATCGTTTTCGGTTTTGCGTTTTCTAAATTCTTTTTTATGATCGGCCGAGAGATTATGGAATTAGATGCGTTGCCCCTCTATGTTTCATGGGAGCCCTTTTTGCTGACGATTGCGGCATTCGCTAGTCTGTTTGTCATTATATCCTTTGTCAGCGTCGGGTTTATTCGGACGAAGCGAATCGTCGATTTGTTGCAAGGCTTTTGGAAGGTCGAGGAAGAGTCGAAATCTTCTACTGTGCTAGCGATTATGGGTATTGTCTTTTTAGCTTCTGCCTATACATTTGCGGCAAATGTATCAGATCAAACAGTGTACCAAATGGTTTTTATCGTTCCGCCACTTGCGACTTTCGGTACGTATCTCTTTTTCACGCATACACTTCATTTTTCCCTGCAACTATACAAACGAAAAAAGATTGTATATTGGAAAAAAACGCGCTTAGTGTCGTTGGCCGAGGCTTCAGTTAAATTAAAAGACAGTGCTCAAATGTTTTTTATTGTCACTATCGTTTCGACGGTAGCTTTTTTGACAGTCGGAACTTTGGCGTCTTTTATGTCTTATACAGGAGATTTCCGTGAATCAAATCCATTAGGCCTTGTTTATATTTCATTTGACGACAATGAGTTGGAAGAAGAGCATATCGACAGACTAGCGAGCCAATTAAGAGATGAGCAATTATCCTACGATATGGTAGAATTGACGGTCAAACGTCAAACCTCAGCGGCTACTGGAAACGACGTCGATATTTTAGCGCTGTCCGAATTTAATCGCTTAGCAACAGCGCTTGATTTTGAACCAGCCCAATTGCAGCAAGGAGAAGGGCTATTTGTACCATTTTCATTAGATTCTTTAAAAGAGTTGCAAAGTGCTAGCGTCGATACCGTATTGCTCGAAAGTGATGTGCCTTTATCGCTTCGTTCAACGTATCCGCATGTTGTGTTTCCAATTCATACATTAAACATCAATACGATTGTTGTTAGTGACGCCGATTATCGAGCCATCGATCAACCGCTACTAGGCTACGAAGCTGGAAAATCAGATTTCTCTTACTATGCCTTTGATGTATTAAACTGGACAGAAACAATGAATATCGGCAATCGGTTAACGGCGACAGTTGATGAGGCAGTGGAAACTGCCAATTTTAGTGACGTTAATTTTTTCTTTGAAAATCCTGGCGCCGATTATCGGTGGTTTAAATCTTCTTTTGCCTTGTTGTTGTTTATCGGAGTTATGGTAGCAGCTGTCTTTTTGTTGGCAGCGGGGAGCTTTATCTACTTTAAATTGTATACAGGTCTTGAACGGGATCGTAAGCAATATAAATTGCTAACTCGTCTAGGAATGACTGACAAAGAGCTAGGGAAAATTGTGAACCGGCAACTTATTCCTCAATTCTTTTTGCCGTGGTTACTTGCTTTACTTCACAGTGCATTTGCGTTCATTTCGTTGCAAGTTGTATGGGATGAATTTGCTGAGTTGTCGATTCTTGGTGAAATGTCCATTGTGCTTGGCGGATTTACAGTGGCGCAAATTTTATACTTTTTCTTGATTCGTTGGCGCTATGTCGCTCACTTACAGGCACCGTAATTTTACGGTGCCTGTTGTATTGTCTGAAGATTTATTTTATAATAAAAATAGATTTAAATATGAATGAGTATTCATTCAACGCGAAAGAGGGATGAAGATGAATTTAATGACACGTGTTCATGAAATTTCACAACAGGATTCTGCAAAAGTCGCTTATAGCTTTATGGGGAAAGATACAAGCTATGGTGAATTTGATCAAACAGTTGCTGTTTTTGCTAATTCTTTACAAAGTTTAGGCGTAAAAAAAGGCGATCATGTTGCACTTCTTTTAAGCAATACGCCACATTTTTTAATTGCACTATACGCCACAATGCGCTTGGGAGCTACAAGTGTCCCCATCAATCCTATTTATAGCCCGGATGAAATCGCTTACATAGTCAATGATAGTGATGCAAAAGTAGTAGTAGCATTAGACGCCTTACTTCCGCTCATAGAAAAAGCACATCAAGCACTGCCTTTTGTAGAATCGTATATTATTTGTGAAACAGATCCATCGACACAAGAGAAAATAATGAAATTGCCTGAAGCTGTTCAAAAAAAGGTGTATTCATTTACAAATCTGTTGGCTCGTTCAACAGCAACTAATACTTTTGCAGAAGTTGCAGAAGATGATAATGCCGTCATTTTATACACATCGGGTACCACTGGAAAGCCAAAAGGCGCACTACTGACACATCAGAATTTATATTCAAACGCACGTGATGTTGGAGCATATTTGCAAATTGGTGGAAATGATCGGGTAGTAGCAACTTTGCCAGTTTTCCATGTATTTGCATTAACAGTAGTAGTTAACGCACCATTATTACAAGGTGCGACAATTGTTTTGATTCCACGCTTTCATCCAAAAGAAGTGTTTGATGCGATTAAAACACACAAAGCAAGCGTTTTTGCTGGCGTACCAACTATGTTTAACTTTATGAACCAATTGCCAGACATTGACCCAGCGGATTTTGCGTCTGTTCGTCTTGCGGTGTCAGGAGGTTCCGCAATGCCGGTTGCTTTGTTGCATAGTTTCGAAGACAAATTCAATGTGCGTATTTCAGAAGGCTATGGCTTATCTGAAGCATCACCAGTTACGTGCTTTAACCCGATTGATCGTGAGCGTAAAGCGGGCTCAATTGGTACTTCCATTATCAATGTAGAAAACAAAGTGGTTAACGAATTAGGTGAAGAAGTAGCAACAAACGAAGTGGGTGAATTGATTGTTCGTGGACCGAACGTCATGAAAGGTTATTACAAAATGCCTGAAGAAACAGCTTCAGCAATTCGTGATGGCTGGCTTTATACGGGTGATTTAGCACGTGTTGATGAAGAAGGGTACTTCTATATTGTAGACCGCAAAAAAGATATGATTATCGTCGGCGGTTACAACGTTTATCCACGAGAAGTGGAAGAAGTGCTTTTTGCTCATCCTGCAATCTTAGAAGCCGCAGTTGTCGGTTTGCCGGATCCAGACTTCGGTGAAGAAGTTAATGCTTATGTAGTATTAAAGGATCCAGCGGTTTCTATAGAAGATCTTAAAGCTTATTGCACAGAGCATTTAGCAAAATACAAAGTACCAAGACAGTTTGAAGTTCTTAAAGAGTTGCCGAAGAATACAACTGGGAAAATTTTACGGCGATCGCTAAAAGACCAAGCGATGCAGAAATAAGGCAGTGCCAGATTAAGTATAAGAAAGAGGTTCCGAGATTGAATCGGAGCCTTTTTTATATGGCTATCACATACCTTATATTCTTTCTGCATCGTCGTTTGTGGTAGACTTTGATTGGTAAAACTGGTAGTTTTCATTGGCAAGCAATAAACGCGTAAAGGAGTATAAAAAGTGGTGAAAAAAGTAGTAGAAAGTAGCGATTTAACGAAATTGATTTCAGTGACAGATCCTCAAATTTCACCGGATGGAAAAAGAGTAGTTTTCGTCCGTACGCAAATAGACGAAAAGGAAAATACGTACACAACGCATCTGTATCATATCGACTTAAAAACGGGGCAACAAAGTCAGTGGACAAATGGCGCAGGAAGAGTTCTTTCCCCGCGGTGGTCAACTGATGGAACAGCTGTCGCTTTTTTATTCGATCGAGGAAAAGAAAAGCAATTGTTTGTATTATCAATCGCTGATGGAAAAATGAACAGGTTGACCCGTTTTGAGAATGGGGTAGATCGATTCGAATGGGCACCTTGCGGAACAAAAATTTGGATTAATGCCGCAGTGAAAAAAGAAGATACGCAGTCACAAAGCTACAGTCAAATTGGCTTAGTAGATCATAAATCGAAAAGTGTGGAATTTGTGACACAAGGAAATTTCAATCATCATTTAAAAGCCGTTTCGCATGACGGTGAAAAAATAGTCTTTGGCTTGGCCGGCAATCTACAAAAAAATCCTCATCAGCCTCTCTATTTGTACGATACTAAAACAGCGCAACAAACCATGCTGACAGAAGAGCAAGGATATTTTAATGGTGCCGCTTTTTCACATGACGATTCAAAAATCGCTTATGCCGGTAGCATGCGTTATTACGGAGATGCAACCCATACTGAACTTTATATCGCAGACTTACTAACAAATACTCGCTTTTGTTTGACGGAAGGGATGGATGCACCTATTGGTGATTACGCAATTAGTGATTACAAGAAGGCAGTTGCACCTGCCGTTGTCTGGACAAAAGACGATCATTTGTATTTCCAAGTATCGACGATGGGGGATGTGCGCTTGTACTTTGCGTCGCTTGATGGAATGATTTTCCCAGCTTCACCTGACATGGAACATGTGTATGATTACAATGTTTCACGAGACGGCGTCTATGCAGTTTTAGCCAGTAGCAATCCGATTCAACCGGGAGAGCTTCATCGTTTGACGATTACGACCGGTGAATATCAGGCGTTGACCTCGTTTAACCAAAAGTTTATGGAAGATACGGAGTTGGTCCAAGCACAAACTACCTTTACAACAGGTTCAATTGATGGGGTTCATGGCTGGCTAATAAAACCTGCTAGTTTTGAGGAAGGTCAGAACTATCCCTTAATCATTAAAGTTCATGACACCCCTCTTGAGATGTTTGCCAATACCTTTTCTCTGGAGTTGCAACTTTATGCAGCGAGCGGTTTCGGCATTTTCTACGTCAATCCAAGCGGCAGTCAAGGATATAGCCAGGAATTTGCGACTGCAAGCCGGGACTTTACTTATAAAGACCTTCTGAGCGCGATCACGGATACTATGGAATCGGCTGACTGGATTGATGTTAGTCGCATAGCTGTGCTGGGTGAAGAAGTCGCAGAGCAAGTAACTCTGAAGTTGGAAAGCATGAATATCGCAACAACATTCGTTCATTTTCCAGATTTATCACGTACTGACACTCCAAACCGCCGGATTGCTCGTTTAGAACAAATTGTGAATTGGCTAGCAGATAACGTGTGAAAATTAAAAACGGAGCAGCTATTTTTAGCCGCTCCGTTTTTTTATCTACCTTTAAATATGGGTTTTCTTTTTTCGCCAAAAGCAGTTAGCGCTTCAACTCGATCTTCTGTGGGGATAGTGATTTCATAGGCTTTGCGTTCGATGTGCAGGCCTGTTTGTAAATCCGTATTCATGCCATTCTTGATGGCGAATTTTGCCTGTTGAAGAGCAATTGGACCATTGGCAAGAATCGCATCAGCAAAAGCCGCTGTCACGTCGGCAAGCTCATCACGTGCTGCTACACGTGTTACTAATCCATATGCCAGTGCTTCAGTTGATTTTAGACGACGAGCAGTCAAAATCAGTTCTAGTGCTTTGGCTTCTCCAATTAAGCGAGGTAAACGTTGCGTCCCCCCAGCTCCTGGAATAATGCCGAGACTGGTTTCAGTCAGACCAAGCAATGTATCGTCTGCAGCAATGCGGAAATCGCAGGCAAGTGCCAATTCCATTCCGCCTCCAAAGGCAAAACCATTCATCATCGCGATGGTAGGCTGCGGCAAATTCTCAATTGTTGAGAACACTTCACCAATTTTAAAGATATTGCGTTTAACATGCTGTTCCGTTAAGTTTTTACGTTCTTTCAAATCTGCTCCCACACTAAAAGCCTTTTCTCCAGCGCCGGTAAATACCACTACACGGATATCTGGGTTGATGCGGATTGCTTCTACGACCTGTCCAAGTTCAAGAAGCATGTCATAGTTAAAGGCATTCATTGAATCGGGCCGATTTAAGGTAATAAAAGCTAAATTGTTTTGCTGTTCATAATGAATTGTGTCCATTTCCATCCCCCTTGTATCATGCCATCCATTAAAAACATATCACTTTTTGGACTATTTCGCCATCAGACTCTATAATGAAAAATATGGGAGGGACTGCATTTATGAATAAAATTACGTTTATCCGTATCTTCCGGATTGTTTGGCTAGCAGTTAAAATCTTTTTGCAAGTGACGTTTTTCCAAAAGCGAAATCGTGGAAAATGGACTCCGCTAGTTGAAAAAAGATGGAATGAAATGATCACCAAACAAGCAAAAGAATACAAAAATCTCGCCTTAAAACTAGGTGGGCTAATGATTAAGTTAGGTCAGTTCCTGTCGACACGAGCAGATATTATGCCGCCCTCATTTCTTGCGGAACTAGAAGGATTAACAGATCGTGTGCCATCTGTTTCAAGAAATAGCATCGTTTCGGTGTTAGAGCAAGAGTGGAATACCGTTCACACCGATTATTTAGATAACTTATCTGATTCGGCTGTCGCTTCAGCTTCTATTGGTGAAGTGTATAAAGCGGTATTGAAAAATGGTGTAGAGGTTGCTGTGAAAGTTCAGCGGCCGGGAACAGATCGTATTTTACGCGCAGACTTTAAGGCCATTCGCATAGTCATTTGGTTGGCTGAAAAATTTACGCCGTTCACAAAACAAATTGATTTTAACTTATTGTATATAGAAATGACTGAAACCATTGGCGCAGAGTTGAACTTCTTGGGAGAGCTTCAAAATGGTCGAGCTTTTGCCGATCGCTTTGACGCAATGGAAGGCGTTCGCATTCCGTTGTATTTCGATGAATACACGACACGTCGTGTATTAGTTATGGAATGGATTGAAGGAGCACGTATTACAGATTTAGCATTTATTGAAAAGAATGAGTTAGATCGTCATGAAATTTCAGAGCGCTTGTTTATTTTGTTTTTAGAACAAGTTTTATACGGTGGACAATTTCACGCAGACCCTCATGGAGGAAACATCTTATTAGAACCGGATGGTGGCATTGTCTTAATTGATTTTGGGATGATTGGCAATATAACACCAAAAGATTCTCAAGCAGTGTTACGTGCAGCAGAAGGAATTATTTTTAAAAATTATGATCAAGTATTAGATGCACTAGAAGATTTGCGTTTCTTATTGCCGCAGGCGGATCGCGCCATTTTAGGAGATGCCATTTCACGGCTAGTCGCAGCTTATGAATCGAACGAACTGTCACAGATGGATAGTTTTGTTGTTGAGCGGATTCTTACTGACATGCAAGAAATCGTTCGAACCCAACCGGTTCAATTGCCGGCAGAATTTGCTTTTTTTGGTCGTGCTGTTTCTATTTTTGTTGGCGTCTTGCACGTATTAGATCCAAAAGTAGATTTATTAGCACTTGCCCGTCCTCGAATATTGGAGTGGGCAGCTTCGCAGAAGGAAGGCAAAGGAATCTTCGGAAAAGAAGATATTCTACGCTGGGTATTGAATGCAACGGGGCCACTGCGAATCTTTCCGCAAAAAGTCATTAATTACCTGGAAGAGCCTGAACGTCTCCGCCGTTACATTGAAAATCGAGATGGCCGAGAGCGTGAGTACCGTCGTGATCTACAATCAAGAATGTTTGCTGGAATTTTCACCATCATTTCTTTCGTTGGAATTTCAGTGTCAGTCTGGTTTTGGAACGAACCGTACATGTGGGTCTCATCCGTATTTTTCGTAGGATCGCTGTGGGCTTACCGATCGATTAAATAAGAAAAGAAAAAACGCGCTCCAAGCGGCGTTCTTTGCCGCACAACAAGGTGATTTACATTCCGAAGAGTTAAGCCAGAGTCTAGATTCCACAAAAAAAGAGTTGCCGACCCAAGTCAGACATTTTGACTTGGGTCGGCAACTTTTTTTTGTATAAATAAGGACTGGTGGTAACATGAGTATTTCTGGAGCTAGTGGGTGGAGCAATAAAGCTTGTGTAGTAAAAAGCGAGGGAAGCAGAGCTCCTTACGCAATCATACTCGATAAATCAAGAAAGTTGTACATCATTATTGAAGAGACTCTTTTCCAGTAGAATTTTTACAGCCTCAAAACTAATCGAGTGGCTGCTGTTTGCGGGACAGAAATGTTCGTTTTGTTACGTAAGCCATCGGTTGGTTATGGACACGCTGCGCCTTCTTAAAATAGCGGCGGAGAGAACCGGCAAACGAATGCTGATTTCGCAAAGCGATAGGCGATACATCCAAACAAACGGTTTCACTATTGCTTAAATAAACAATGCTGCCTTTTCCGCTGCTGTCACTTTCTATCAAATCGATTGCATCGTAATTAAACCACACACATTCTTTGTTTTTTGGAGAGTGAGTCGGAAAGAAAATGAGCGGATTGCCATAATACTCGCCAATAATAACCGGGGGCTTATGCTTTACGCCAACTGCTTTTTGAGCGTAGAGTGTAGCACTTTCTAAAGAAGCGCGATAAAACCGACAAGATGTTGTAACTGTTTTGTAAACAGCTTCTTCAACGACAAGCTCGCTGCGATTTTCAATGACACGCGTCCACGTTCGATGACCATCTGGATAAGGTAAAAGAGCATAGGTGTTCGTACAAATAGTATATGATGACGGCCGATGATTCTTTTTACTCATGAAGAAAAACCCCCTAAATTTACTTTACATACCTTATTATAATAAAAAATGGAAATTCTGCAATATGCATTAGATTGAAAATAAAATTTTTTCTATTTAATCATAATTTTCAAATAAATATTGATTTATTCTATTCGTGTCATGTATACTAATGAAAAGCATTCGGGGTGAAGTAGAATGGAAAACTATTATTCTTATGCTGATTTCATGAAGGCAATGGCTCAAACAAAAAAAATTACGGAAGCGGAAAAGCTGCTGAATGATATTTACTTGGATTTGTTCTTAAAGCATGTTCACCGCTCCCAGCAAGAAGAACAGCTGATGACACTCATCGATGAAGCCTTGGACAATCATGATCAAAAAGCGTTCACCAGATATACTGCACAATTGCAAACTTTAAATTACGAAGAAACTGAATAAATAGCTGCCTAAGAATGGCCGTAAAAAGGGGATTTAGAGCTAATCTAATTCCTCTTTTTTCTGTGTCTAATAAAAAGTAAATTCGGTTATTTTTTGAGTATCTTCACATAAAAAACATACGTTCGCTTTTTGTTAGGGGTTTTTTAGGGCATATGTTAAAGTAGAAGTATTGAAAGAATGGGAGGACGCCTTGCTATGAAACAGGAATTTAATCTTCAAGCCCCTTACGAACCCGCTGGCGATCAGCCTCAGGCTATTGCTGAACTGACACAAGGCATCATTAGTGGCAAACGCTGCCAGACCTTATTAGGTGCCACTGGTACAGGGAAAACCTACACGATGTCAAACGTCATCCAGCAAGTTAAAAAACCAACATTAGTTATGGCCCACAATAAAACATTGGCAGGCCAGCTTTATAGCGAATTCAAGGAATTTTTCCCCGATAATGCAGTTGAGTATTTTGTTAGTTATTATGACTATTATCAGCCAGAAGCTTATGTGCCTCAATCAGATACATTTATCGAAAAGGATGCAAGTATAAATGATGAAATTGATAAATTACGCCATTCTGCCACGAGTTCGTTATTTGAACGGGATGATGTTATCGTTATTGCGTCCGTTTCATGCATCTATGGTCTTGGTTCGCCAAAAGAGTACAGAGAACTCGTGGTTTCCCTTCGAAAAGGAATGGAAATTGAACGCAATCAGCTATTGAGAAAGTTAGTTGACGTTCAATATGAGCGCAATGATATTAATTTTATTCGTGGAACATTCCGTGTTCGTGGAGACGTAGTGGAGATTTTCCCAGCATCCCGCGACGAAAGATGTTTACGCGTTGAATTTTTTGGCGATGAAATTGATCGAATTCGCGAAGTCGATGCGTTAACAGGTGAAATTATCGGTGAACGTGACCATGTAGCAATTTTTCCAGCATCTCACTTTGTTACACGCGAAGATAAGATGGTTAAAGCAATTGAAAATATTGAAATAGAATTAGAGGAACGTTTAAAAGAAATGCGTGCAGAAGACAAATTACTAGAAGCGCAAAGACTTGAGCAACGAACGCGCTACGATTTGGAAATGATGCGAGAGATGGGTTTTTGTTCGGGTATTGAAAACTACTCCCGTCATTTAACTCTGCGTCCTGCGGGGACTCAACCGTATACGTTAATTGATTATTTTCCAGAAGATTTTCTACTAGTAGTGGATGAAAGTCACGTAACCTTACCGCAAGTAAGAGGCATGTTCAATGGTGACCAAGCACGTAAAAAAGTACTAGTTGATCATGGTTTCCGCTTGCCTTCTGCTATGGATAATCGACCGTTAACTTTTGATGAATTTGAAAAGCATATTAGCCAAGCGGTCTTTGTATCCGCAACACCAGGTCCTTACGAATTGGAACATACCCCAGAAATGGTTGAACAAATCATTCGTCCGACAGGTCTATTAGATCCAACAATTGAGATTCGTCCAATTGAAGGCCAAATAGATGACTTGATGGATGAAATCCGCAAACGTGCGGAAGTCAATGAGCGTGTACTAGTAACGACGTTGACAAAGAAAATGTCGGAAGATTTAACAGCTTACCTAAAAGATGCCGGTATCAAAGTGAATTATTTGCACTCGGAGATTAAAACACTTGAACGTATTGAAATTATTCGAGAGTTGCGGATGGGCGTTTACGATGTATTGGTGGGCATTAACTTGCTACGTGAAGGATTGGATATTCCAGAAGTTTCACTAGTCACCATTTTAGATGCTGATAAAGAAGGGTTCTTGCGTTCTGAACGGGCATTGATTCAAACGATGGGCCGGGCAGCTAGAAATTCAAATGGTCGTGTCATTATGTATGCAGACAGAATAACAGATTCCATGCAAAGAGCGATGGATGAGACGACGCGACGTCGGACCATTCAAGCTGAATACAATGAAGAACATGGCGTAACGCCGATTACGATACAGAAGAAAATCCGTGACGTCATTCGTGCGACCAATGCAGCAGAAGAGTCAGAGGAATACATCTCTAAAGCAGTATCAGGCAAAAAACTCAAAAAAGAAGAGCGCGTAAAGCTGATCAGTTTGCTAGAGACAGAAATGAAAGAGGCGGCAAAAGCACTCGATTTCGAACGTGCCGCAGAACTGCGTGATACAGTTCTTGAATTGAAAGCGGAAGGATGATGCAAGTTGAGAAATCAGGAAATACGTATACAAGGCGCGCGTGCAAATAATCTAAAAAACATTGATGTGGTAATTCCACGTGACAAGCTTGTGGTTATGACTGGACTGTCAGGATCCGGTAAATCTTCGCTTGCATTTGATACGATTTATGCGGAAGGACAGCGGCGATATGTTGAATCGTTGTCTGCTTATGCACGCCAGTTTTTAGGACAAATGGATAAGCCTGACGTTGATTTAATTGAAGGATTGTCACCGGCTATTTCGATTGATCAAAAGACCACGAGTAAAAATCCGCGTTCTACAGTAGCGACAGTTACGGAAATCTATGATTACATGCGGCTCATGTATGCACGGATTGGTAAGCCGATTTGTCCAAATCATGGTATAGAAATTTCTTCTCAAACCATTGAACAAATGGTAGATCGCATCGTGGAATACCCGGAACGTACCAAAATGCAAATTTTAGCTCCAATTGTTTCTGGTCGAAAAGGAACTCACGTCAAGTTACTTGAGGACATTAAAAAGCAAGGGTATGTCCGGGTGCGCGTGGACGGGGAACTAATTGATCTCGATGACGACATTGCATTAGATAAAAATAAAAAGCATAACATTGAAGTTGTTATTGATCGCATCATCATTAAAGAGGGCATTGCGCCACGTCTAAGTGATTCTTTAGAATCAGCCCTTCGGCTAGCAGAAGGCCGTGTTTTAGTAGATGTGATGGAGCAAGAAGAATTGCTGTTTAGTGAGCATCATGCCTGCCCGATTTGTGGATTTTCTATTGGTGAGCTTGAACCGAGAATGTTTTCGTTTAACTCACCTTTTGGTGCATGTCCAGAATGCGACGGTTTAGGGATAAAGCTAGAAGTTGATCCTGAATTGGTCATTCCAGATTGGACTGCCACGTTGAACAAAGGAGCAATTGTTCCTTGGCAACCAACCAGTTCGCAATATTATCCGCAACTTCTAAAAGCGGTTTGTCAGCATTATAAAATTGATATGGACATTCCAGTAAGTGAATTGCCAGAAGAGCATATTAACATTATTTTACGCGGTTCTGGAAACGATAAAATTCGTTTCCGTTATGAAAATGACTATGGTCAAATTCGAGACAATCACATTAATTTTGAAGGTGTCCTTTCCAATGTGGACCGTCGTTATCGTGAGACATCTTCAGATTATATCCGTGACCAAATGGAAAAATACATGGGTCAGCAAAGTTGCACAGTTTGTGAAGGCTATCGTCTAAAGCCTGAATCGCTGTCAGTGAAAGTAAATGGTCTTCATATCGGAACCGTCGCTGAATTTTCGATTGTCGAAGCCAATCAGTTTTTCGATCAGCTCGTATTGTCAGAAAAAGATATGCAAATTGCCAAACTGATTTTACGGGAAATTCAAGAACGCATTGGTTTTTTGATCAATGTTGGACTGGATTACTTAACGTTAAGTCGTGCATCGGGAACTTTATCCGGAGGAGAGGCGCAGCGAATCCGCCTAGCAACTCAAATCGGATCAAGACTTACCGGTGTACTTTATATACTCGATGAACCGTCCATAGGTCTTCATCAACGAGATAATGATCGATTGATTGAGACTTTGAAAAGTATGCGAGATATTGGCAATACCTTAATTGTCGTAGAGCACGACGAAGATACGATGTTAGCTGCTGATTATTTGATTGATGTTGGACCGGGAGCAGGAGCGCATGGTGGAGAAATTATTGCTGCAGGAACACCTGAAAAAGTAATGAAAAATAAAAAATCATTAACGGGTCAATACTTAAGCGGCAAGAAATTTATTCCCGTGCCTGCTGAGCGAAGAGTACCAAGCGACCGGAAAATCTCAATCCGCGGTGCGAATCAAAACAACTTGAAAAAAGTAGATGTCGATATTCCACTCGGTTTATTTACAGCAGTGACCGGGGTTTCAGGATCAGGTAAAAGTACGCTCATTAACGAAATTCTGTACAAAACATTGGCTCATAGATTGAATCGTGCGAAAGCCAAACCAGGACATTTTGATCTAATTGAAGGAACTGAAGAATTGGAAAAAGTTATCGATATTGACCAGTCCCCAATTGGTCGGACGCCACGTTCAAACCCAGCAACCTACACAGGTGTTTTCGATGATATCCGTGATGTTTACGCCACAACGAACGAAGCAAAAGTTCGTGGCTACAAAAAAGGCCGGTTTAGTTTCAACGTCAAGGGCGGTCGCTGTGAAGCTTGCCGTGGAGATGGTATTATAAAAATAGAAATGCATTTCTTACCGGATGTCTATGTGCCGTGCGAAATTTGCCATGGTAAACGTTACAACCGGGAAACATTGGAAGTGAAGTATAAAAACAAAAGCATTGCGGATGTTCTTGCGATGACAGTGGAAGATGGCTACGCATTTTTTGAAAACATTCCAAAGATCAATCGCAAGCTAAAGACGATTGTCGATGTAGGGTTGGGATATATTAAGCTTGGCCAACCTGCGACTACCTTATCCGGCGGAGAAGCGCAGCGCGTTAAGTTAGCATCTGAGCTTCACAAACGTTCAAATGGTAAGTCCTTTTACATTCTGGACGAACCGACTACAGGTCTGCATGCAGATGATATTTCTCGGTTATTGGTCGTTCTGCAGCGGCTTGTAGAAAATGGCGATACAGTACTGACTATTGAACATAATTTAGATGTCATTAAGACGGCGGATTATATTATTGATTTAGGTCCCGAAGGTGGAGATAAAGGCGGCATGATCTTAGCTACAGGTACTCCCGAGGAAATCGCCGCTGTTGAAAATTCTTATACCGGAAAGTACTTGAAACCAGTACTGGAGCGCGACCGGGCACGTATGGATGCAGTCGTCAAAGGTGCAAGTCGCAAGAAAAAAACAGTTAAATGAAACTTTTTCTGCTAGTAAACGTATCAACATAGAAGAAGAAGAACCATCTGTTTGTAAGGGTAAGGATTTACTTATCGGCATTCAGACAAAGAGGAGGCCGCAATACATGCAAAGTGAAAAAGAACGCATTTTGGATATGGTTGAGAATGGTACGATTTCAGCACGTGAAGCAGTTGAGTTGCTGCGGGCAATTGATGGTAGTAGTTCATCGTCGAACGAGTCAAATTATGGCCGTAGCAACCAAAGAGACAAACCTAGCAAACGTGGATTTTTTAGACCAGAAGATATTGTTAAAAAAGTATCCAAAGATTTTTCAAAGAACGTTTCCAAAAACGTTTCCAAAAATGTGTCACGAGACTTTAATGATTTGGGTACACGAATGATGGACTTTATGCAGTCGTCTGTTGGCAAGTTAAAAACGATGGAATTTGACTCGCCATTCGGGGAAGCAGTTCAGTTTACTCATACATTTACAGAAAATATGACAGACTTGAACACCATCGTTGCGGATATCGCAAATGGTCAGCTGGAAATTTTCCCATCTCAAGACGGCTTGCTACGTGCAGAATGCAACGTTAAAGCATATCGTTCAGAGTCAGCAACACAAGCGAAAGAAGATTTTCTTGATAAGTTTGTTTTTATTGCCGACGATCAAAAGTTACGTGTCATCAGTGATTTGAAAACAACGCAAGTAAATGTGATCCTGTATGTTCCAGAAGCTTCCTATCAACATATTACAGCTCGCTTATTCAATGGTGGATTCACAATGAAACGCATGAATGCTGCATTGATAAAAGTGAAAACAGCAAATGGTAAAGTGGATTTGAAAAATGTAGAGTTTGATGATGCTGAACTAGAAACGGCTAATGGTGCTATTCATGTTCAGGAAGCAAAAGGGAAAGTAGTGGAAGCAGAGACGTTAAATGGCCGCATTTATATTGATGGCGATATTCAAACAATCGTTACTAAATCATTAAACGGCAATATTGTCGCTACAACAAGATGCAAAGAAGCTCGCAAACTTGAAACGAAAACGTTGGCAGGCAATGTAGAAATTTATATTCCAGCTCATTTGCCGTTAAAAGGTGAAGTTTCGTCAAACTTGGGCAAAATAGATGTCTTACTATCGGATATCGATTCTACGCACGAACAAGGACAATTCATGCAAAAATCGATACGTTTTTCAAAGCAAGGAACTGAACCAGCTGCAGCTCCGTTATTAGTCTATGGAGAAACCAAAACAGGTTCTGTCTTGCTACGCTATTTAACAATCGACTAAATAATAGATAAAACAAAAAGCCGACACAGATTTCCTGTGCCGGCTTTTTAACGATTTTAGGTGACGAAACTACATTATTATTTTAGAGGTGGATACAAACTTTGAAGAAAGCTGATAGATTGTTGGATCAATTGCTGAAGGACATCAAGGTCGATGTCTTCGGTTTTATTAATATAAATACAGGCTTTTCCACTTGTATGCTTGCCGAATTTCTCGAGTAGAGGACCGCGATTTTCATCACCAGTTGCAACATACAAACTAATCTTCGCTTTGCGTGGAGAAAAACCGACAAGTGGCGCATCGCCTTCGTGTCCGGTTTTATAAACATAATGGTAAGAGCCAAAGCCAATAATACTGGGTCCCCACATTTTTGCGGAGTGACCGCTCGCTTTTTCAAATAGTTCCAGTAACTTATAAGCATCTTGACGTTTTTTTTTGTGATCGACAGATTCGATAAATTCAATAACGTCGGCATCGGTTTCTTTTGTTTTTTGTTCGTACATAGCCCATTCCTCCTTCATGCAGATAGGTTTCACAAACAATGCATAGCTTTTTCTGCTTCGTCCCAAGAAACTTTATAACCTTTGCCTTTTGCGCAAAAAATAGAAGTGGATGTATAAAGAGGATCAGTGTTTTTATCATAGCCAATCCGGTTGATTACTTGTTCTTCATTATGGCAGAAGTCATAACCATCAAATAGTAAACTGAGTGCGCCTTTGCCGTGGGTAAGTGCAGCAAATTCTGTGCTGTATTTCATAAATGTCGCTACGGGTACACGACCTTCGATGATCGTTTTGCTACCAATGGTTTCAGGAGCATTAAAACTACCATGTGCTTGCTGAACATCCGATAATACTTTTCCCATTTGCTCTAAACTTACTTTGATTTTAAAACGGTACATGGGTTCAAGTAGACGGTTTTGTGCTTGTTCAAGTCCTTGCCGAAGCGCTCGAAAAGTTGCTTCCCGGAAATCACCCCCAGAGGTGTGCTCGTTGTGACCACGTCCAGTTACAAGCGTTGCTTTAACATCGGTCAAAGGAGAACCAGTTAGTAAGCCATGATGGTCGCGCTCGTTAAGGTGATGCAAGATGAGGTTCTGATTTCCGACAGATAAAGCGTGAGCATGGCAGACGTTGTCTACCTGTAAGCCGCTGCCACGCTCACCCGGCTCTAGCTTCAAATGAACTTCAGCATAATGGCGAAGAGGTTCGAAATGGCCATAGCCCATAACGGGTAAGTTAATCGTTTCTTTATAGAGAATTTCAGGTTCCCCAAACTGGACGTGGTGGCCAAACCGTTCTAGAACTACTTGTTCGAGAACTTCTAATTGAATAATGCCCATTACTTGAATTTGGATATGCTGGAAATACTCGTTCCAAAAAACCGACAAAGAAGGGTCTTCAGCACCGAGAATTTGGAAACTTAATAGTACTTCTTTTGCAGGGAGAGACGCATCAAAAAGGACAATTGATTTTAATGTTGGCACTACTTCAGATTGGTTGTCAGTAGCATAATTCCCAATGACATCACCGACCAGAGCCTCTGTCAATCCCGCTATCGCAAAAAGTTCGCCTGCCCTTGCTTGTTCAACCAGTTTAAATTTGTTGCCATTATAATTGCGGATTTGCGTCACTTTTTCTTCAAGCTGATTAGGACCATAAACGAGTTTATCACGAACCTGTAAAGTCCCGCTAAACGCTTTTAAAAAACAGATTCGATTGCCATTGTCATCGTGCCGAATTTTATAAATCCGTGCACCAAATGCTTGATCTTCTGAATAAGCACTAGTCGTTAATTGATCAAGTTGGAGCAGGAAATCTAAGATGCCGATATCTTGTAAAGCAGAGCCACTAGCACAAGGGAAAATCTGGTTAGTTGCAATCAACCGCTGAAAAGCCTCTATCCAGGTTTTTTTATCAAAACCAGTCTCGACATACTGCATCAGCAATTCTTCGTCTCGTTCAGCAATAAATTCAATGAGACTTTCGCTCAACTCACCATTATGAAAGTTATTTGTTAGGTTACAGACATCTTCGGAAAAATTCAAGCGAATGTCTGCTAAAACTTGAACGGCATCTGCTCCTTCGCGATCTGTTTTATTAACGAAGAAAAAGACCGGAATCTTATGTTTTTGAAGAAGCTGCCAAACAGTTTCAGTATGCCCTTCAATGCCATCAACTGCACTAATGATAATAACGGCGTAATCCATTACTTGAATTGACCGCTCCATTTCTGGGGAAAAATCAACGTGACCCGGTGTGTCAATAAGAAAATAAGTAGAATCATTTAGTGTAAAGGTTGCCTGATCAGCAAAAATTGTTATGCCTCGGGTTTTTTCAATGGTGTGGCTATCGAGAAAAGCATTTTGGTGGTCGACTCGCCCGCGCTGCCGAATACTTTTCGTATGATATAACAGTTGTTCTGAAAAAGTAGTCTTACCGGCATCGACATGCGCAAGAATTCCAATCGTTTTGTTCATGTTGTCACCTCTTTATCTCTAGTTTAACAGAATTTATATGCAATTATAAAAAAGGGAGTGTCCCATAAGTCTTTAAAATAAAACAGACAGAGAAAAAGTATCTTTTTCTCTGTCTGTTTTTTTGAATCGCGCCCCACGATTCCGAACTCGGTTTACTTTTTCAAGGTTCCAGAGGTGAATTCTTGGGAATGATTAATTTCCTTTATAAAAGAACACACTTTCTATTGTGATTTTGCGTTATCGATGCCACTTTAAGAGCTACTTTGGCCTGTACTTTCAGGTTACAGAAATGCACTTTTAAAAGTTTTAAAGGGGTTGATGGGAATGGAAACAATGTGTGGTTAAGATGGTTCAACCGGCTGAGACTGTGCCCGCGAAAAGCGACCTGTTCTGTTGCAAGAAAAAGAGGCTGCACTCAAAAGTCTTAGTTCATGACCTTTTGAGACAGCCCCGTTTTCATATAAGTGTAAAGTTACCCCTTTACCGACTTGCTTCAAAACAAGCGATACCGAAACAGATTCCTTGTGCGCAGCGTTTTCGGTAAGCAGCTGACTTAAGTAATTCGACTTCTTCCTTGTGTGTCATAAAGCCGCATTCTACCAGAATAGCTGGCATATGGGTATCCCGAAGTACGGCGAAATCTGCTTGTTTAATCCCGCGATCTTTTCGTCCAGTTACTTGTATTAGTGACTGCTGGACTGCAGATGCTAGCGTGTGTGTAGCAGGCTGAGGGTGGTTATAGGTAAACGTTTCTAGGCCATTTGTAGAGTTAAATGTATGCCCCACTGCGTTGGCGTGAATCGAGACGAATACATCTGCCTTCATACGATTTGCTAGGTTCGTGCGTTCGTGTAATGGAACATCAAAGTCATTTTGATGGCTGAAAAAGACAATATGTCCATCCAGTACCAATCGCTTTTTAACTTCTTCTGCTACGGCCACGTTAAAATGGAATTCTCTCAATTTGCCATCGGGTGAGCGCTTTCCAGGTGTATCTGGGCCGTGTCCGGCATCAATCATAATCTTCATTGGGATAGACCTCCTTTTGCAATCTATATAGGAAGGAAACATGACGAAGGGGACAAAAATCTTCAAATATATAGTTTCCATGTTAAAATAAAAGCAAACCGCATATAAAAATAATTGTTTTGATGAAAATTCAAAATAATGTGTGGATAGGAAGTGAGGAATACCAAATGGGACAAGTAACGACAAAACAAGTGATGAAGACGTTCGACTTGGAATTAATTAGTGGAGAAGAAGGCATTGGCCGTCATATCCCCATTAGCGATATTTCAAGACCAGGGTTGGAAATGGCCGGTTATTTCACCCATTATCCAGCAAATCGTGTGCAATTGCTCGGCAAAACCGAGCTTTCTTTTTTTTCTATGCTATCACCTAAAGAACGATTAGATCGTATGATGAAGCTATGCACAGACGACACGCCAGCAATTATTGTTTCGCATGGTGTACCAGTTCCAGAAGAATTGATCGCTGCTTCAAGCAATCGGCATGTGCCAGTCATGACGACTCCAATGTCAACGACTCGGTTTTCGAGTTTGCTGACGAACTTTTTAGAAAGTCAGTTAGCTCCTACGACGGCAATCCATGGCGTTCTTGTAGATATATACGGTGTTGGAGTGTTACTGACGGGAAAAAGTGGTGTTGGTAAAAGCGAGACAGCTTTAGAACTTGTCAAAAAAGGTCACCGCTTAGTTGCCGATGACTGTGTAGAAATTCATCAAGAAGGTGAAAATACATTAGTAGGATCTGCACCTAAACTAATTGAGCATTTGCTCGAAATTCGTGGAGTCGGTATTATCGATATCATGACCTTATTTGGTGCGAGCGCTGTTCGCACATTTAAACGGATTTCTTTGGTCATTGATTTAGAAATCTGGGATCAAGACAAAACCTACGATCGATTAGGACTAGAAGAAGAAAAAATGAAGATTATTGATACACAATTGACGAAACTAACAATTCCTGTTCGTCCAGGTCGTAACTTATCGGTTATTATCGAAGTTGCCGCGATGAACTATCGTTTGAAACGAATGGGCGTTAACGCCGCCGAAGAGTTTTCGAAGCGTCTGGATGACGTGATTGCACAAGATACAAACTAAGCGAATGGGAAGGTGCACGACATGTTTGCAATATTAGCTTCAATAGATCCGACCGCTTTTTCACTCGGTCCGATTTCGGTTCAATGGTACGGTGTTATTATCGCTGTTGGTATTATCATCGCCTTTTTGGTAGGCCAGCGTGAAATGGTTAAGCGAGGACTGCATACTGAATTTTTAACTGATTTACTAATTTGGGCGGTACCGCTGGCGATTGTTGGCGCACGTATTTATTACGTAGCGTTCGAGTGGGAACATTACAAAGACAATCCTAGTCAAATTATCGCTATTTGGAACGGTGGAATTGCGATACATGGTGCCTTGATTGCATCTGTTATTGTCGCTTATCTGTTTACCAAAAAGCGTAATACGTCATTTCTGAAAGTGGCGGATATATTAGCACCAAGTATCTTAATCGGACAAGCCATTGGTCGTTGGGGTAATTTTATCAACCAAGAAGCACATGGCGGAGAAGTGTCACGGACTTTCCTTGAAAATCTGTTTATCCCTGATTGGATCATCAATCACATGTACATAGACGGGGCTTATTACCATCCAACTTTCTTGTATGAATCTATGTGGAGTTTAGTGGGAATTATTCTTTTGTTGCTACTACGAAAAGTAAATCTAGTACGTGGTGAAATGTTTTTCTTCTATATGATTTGGTATTCTGTTGGCCGCTTCTATATCGAAGGAATGCGCACAGATAGCCTGTATGTAATCGGTGAACTTCGTGCTGCACAACTAGTGTCAGTATTGGCTATTGTCATCGCTGTTGTATTCATCGTATACCGTCGTGTCACAATTAAAAACCCACCTCATTATAAGGATAACTAATTAGGAAAAGAGCGATCAGATGTCGACACTGAAAAATGGTTTGAAGGCAGGGTTGAAAACGACTTGGTCATTAGGGAAAATCATTTTCCCTATCACTTTGCTCGTCACCATGCTTCAATACACACCGGTTTTGCCTTTTGTTATCGATTTAGTATCACCCGTTATGGGCTTGTTCGGATTAAGCGGCGATGCGGCAATTCCACTGGTTCTCGGTAATGCGCTTAATCTTTATGCTGGAATTGCCGGCATCCTATCATTAGATTTAACGGTTAAAGAAGTTTTTATCTTGGCCGTCATGCTATCCTTTTCACATAATATTTTTATTGAAACTGGCGTAGCGCTAAAAGTTGGTGTCAAGCTGTGGATCGTTTTAGTTGTCCGCTTTGGTCTAGCTGCGTTATCTGCTATTATCATTAATGTCTTTTGGAAAGGTGGCAGCGAGATGGCGCAATACGGTTTTGCGCCTGAAGCATCAGCTGTTCCTGAGAGTTGGATTGGGGTTATGCTAATCGGACTTGAAAAAGCTTCGTTTGGTGTTCTTCAGCTGGCGATGATTGTTATTCCATTAATGATTATGATTCAAATTTTAAAAGATAAACGATACCTTCAAAAAATATCCAATCTGCTCGGACCTTTAACTCGTTTATTGGGTGTTCAGAAAAACGCTTCGTTAACACTTGCTTCAGGACTGGTTTTCGGACTCGCTATGGGAGCGGGTGTGATGATTCAAGCTGTACGAGAAGATGGCGTTAGTAAAAAGGATGCGACACTGGTATTTATCTTTCTCGTTGCTTGTCATGCGGTAGTGGAAGACACATTAATTTTTATTCCATTAGGTATTCCAATCTGGCCGCTATTGTTAATCCGAATCGTTACGGCATTAGTACTAACGGTCTTTGTTTCTTATATGTGGCGTAGAGCGGAAGAAAAACAAAAGGAAGTGATTTCAACATGACTGCAAAAAAAATAAATACGCTATTATTCGATTTTGACGGAACTTTGCTCGATACCAATGAATTAATCATTCAAACTTTCTTAGCCGTCCTTGGTGAACATTATCCTGGTCGCTTTGATCGTCAAGATGCACTGGATTTTATCGGCCCATCGTTAACACAAACATTTGCAGCGATTGACCCGGACCGCGTGGAAGAGCTGACTGTTCAATACCGCGCGCTCAATCGTACGTTGCACGATGAACTAGTCGAAGAATATGATGGCGTCGCAGAAACCTTACGTTTACTGAAAGCGCAAGGAATGAAAATGGCAATTGTCTCGACAAAAAGAAGTGACACAATACGTCATGGCTTGAAGCTAATGGGCGTTAACGATGTGTTTGATGTGTTGGTTGGTCTGGATCATGTCACAAACCCGAAACCAAATCCAGAGCCCTTGCATTTGGCATTAGAGCAATTAGGTGCGTCTCACGATGAAGCCTTAATGATTGGTGACAATTCCCACGATATCGAAGGTGGTAAAAATGCGGGAGTTCGAACTGCGGGCGTGGCGTGGTCTGCAAAAGGAGAAGAATTCTTAGCCAGTTTTAATCCGGACTTTATGTTGCAGCATATTAGTGATTTACTGGAATTAACTAAAGAGGCTGTAAAATGAGAGACACACAACGGCATTTTGTGGAAGGGCCGAATTCACTTTGGCATATTTACAAAACAGTGCCATTCTGGAAAGTTGCCAAGAATTTTCTAGTGATTCAAACGGCTAGATATACGCCGTTTTTGCCTATGAAAAATTGGCTGTATAAAACGTTTCTCCATATGAAAATTGGAAAACACTCATCTTTTGCGTTGATGGTCATGCCGGATGTTATGTTTCCGGAGAAAATAACGGTTGGAGAAAACACCGTAATCGGTTACAATACAACGATTCTTGCACATGAATATTTAATAGATGAATATCGACTTGGCGACGTAGTTATCGGAAACCGCGTCATGATTGGAGCAAACACTACGATTTTGCCCGGCATCACGATTGGAAACGGCGCAATTGTTTCCGCTGCCACGCTCGTCCATAAAGATGTGCCAGCTGGAGCTTTTGTCGGCGGAAATCCGATGAATATTATTTATACAGCTGAACAAATGGCAGAGCGCCAAGCAAAATCCTGAAAGCAACGATTGCTTTCAGGATTTTTTTCGAGTATATCTCTTGACGGTAGATGGAACAATGCGCTAAAATAAATATTACTTCATCACATTAGCGAACTAAAGTGAAATAACCAATATTAGGGAGTTTTATAAATGACTATACAAATGTTCGAGAAACCACTAGGCATGAGAGATGATTTCCCATTTATCGCAAAAAAGAAAGCGGAACTCCGTACAAATGGAACGTCTATTATTCAACAGGCAGGCTATGATTTGCTGCAAACACCTACTTTAGAATATTACGAAACCATCGGTAAAATTTCAGCAATTGCTGATAATGCGTTGTTTAAATTACTAGACAGCCAAGGTGAAACCTTGGTATTACGTCCAGATATGACTTCACCCATTGCACGCGTCGCTGCATCTAAGCTACTAAAAGAAAAGATGCCGGTACGACTTGGCTATTATTCAAATGTTTTCCGCGCTCAAAAACGTGAAGGTGGACGTCCGGCTGAGTTTGAACAGATGGGTGTTGAGTTGATCGGCGATGACTCTTTATATGCAGATGCAGAAGTTATTATTTTGGCATGGACCATTTTAAAAAATCTAGATATTGAGTCTAGCCGCTTTGTTATTGGACATACTCAATTATTGCAGTTGATTTTAGAGGATTTCGGTTTGGATCAGCAGCAAATTGAACAAGTTCGCAGTGCTTTCGTTTCCAAAAACAGTGTAGGCTTTGAAAGCTTGGTTCACCAGTTACCTATAGAAGCTTCTAGTCGAGAATCATTTATTGGTTTGATGTCCACTTCTACTGTAGAAGAATGGCAGCAATGGATTGATCCTCATAACGCCAAACAAAGTTCTTTATTCGAAGGTATGAAAAAGCTGAAAACCATATTGGATCGCAGCGGCTTAGCAGACGCGGTAACGTATGATTTGTCGTTTAACAGCCATATGACCTATTACACTGGCTTAGTATTTGAAGTGTATGCAACGGGCAGTGGGTTTCCACTTGGCAACGGGGGACGTTATGACGGATTAATGAAGCAATTTGGATTAGAGGTTGGTGCAACCGGCTTTGGTTTACGTGTAGATCGTTTACTAGAACTAATTTCAGCTGTTTCCGAACAACAAGACCATACATTAATCTTATTTGATGAACAACACGAAGAGCGTGCCTATGATGAAGCACAAAATCTTCGTCAGCAAGGAACACGAGTCACATTGCAATTTGCACCAGCGGTTATGGCTCTTGACGAATTTAGTAAACATTTCAGCAAGGTTCTAAGATTGGAAGGTGTGAAGTAATGGATGCATTAACGATTGCCATGCCCAAAGGAAGAATATTTGAAGAAGCTTATGAATTATTAGTAAAAGCAGGCTATGATTTGCCAAAAGAACTCGATGATTCACGAAAATTGATTGTCGAAGCACCCAATGAAAATATTCGTTTTATTCTTGCTAAACCAATGGATGTTCCAGCTTATGTCGAACATGGAGTTGTAGACATTGGCATTGCTGGAAAAGATGTGATGCTTGAGCATGACCGAGATGTTTATGAATTATTAGACCTTGGTATCAGCCGCTGTTATATCGCAACTGCAGGTATGCCGGACACGCCGATGAACAAAGTATCTCCGCGTGTTGCGACTAAGTACCCGAAAGTAGCGTCGCAATATTATCGTGGCAAAGGCGAGCAAGTCGAAATCATCGAATTAAACGGTTCGATTGAATTGGCGCCAATGATTGGTTTAGCGGATCGTATTGTGGATATTGTCTCTACTGGTAAAACATTAAAAGAAAATGGCTTAGTTGAATACGAAAAAATTGTCGACATCACGTCACGTTTGATTGCAAATCCTGTAAGTTATCGCTTAAAGCAAAAACGCATCACAGAGCTAGTAGAAAGACTGAGAAAGCAGGCCATTTTATGAAAGTGACTCGTTTGTCTTCAGGAATTTCCATCAGAAGAACGATTGTAGAAGGCACAGAACAGCAAGTTACAGCGGTAAAAGCGATTATTCAAGAAGTGAAAGATCACGGGGACAGAGCGATGTTTCGCTTTACAGAAAAATGGGATGGTGCTAAATTAACCTCTTTACGTGTGACAGAAGAAGAAATTTCGCAAGCAGTCGACCGTTTTGACCCGCAATTGTTAACGGACTTAACTGAAGCTGCGGCGAATATTCGGAAGTACCATGAAAGTCAGCAACAACAAGGCTACCGTTTAGATAACGAAGATGGTTCGTATGTTGCACAGCGTGTTACAGCTATCGAGTCAGCTGGACTTTACGTACCAGGTGGCACAGCTGCATATCCTTCATCTGTGTTGATGAACGTCATTCCGGCACAAGTAGCAGGCGTATCACGCATTGTCTTAATTTCACCACCGAGTAAAGATGGCACATTGTCTGACGGAGTACTCGCATCGGCTCATATCCTTGGCATTACAGAAGTTTATAAATCAGGTGGTGCACAAGCAATTGCAGCTTTAGCATACGGCACAGAATCTATCGCACCCGTTGATAAAATTACCGGTCCGGGCAATATTTTTGTTGCGCTTGCTAAACGAGAAGTGAATGGTGACGTGGCGATTGATATGATTGCTGGACCAAGTGAAATCGCGATAATTGCGGATGATTCCGCATATGCTGATGAAGTGGCAGCCGATTTATTGTCACAAGCAGAACATGATCCGATGGCGAGCGCTGTGTTATTAACGACTAGCGAACAATTGGCTGATGCGGTTTCTAAAGAAGTAAAGCGTCAATTAGCAAACTTGCCTCGTCAAGCCATTGCGAGTCCAGCGATGATAAATCACAGCATGATTTATCTAGGGCAAACGGTAGAAGAGCTGATTACAGCCGCCAATCAACTAGCGCCTGAACATTTGGAAATTATGACAGAAGATGCAGAAGCAGTCGCGGAGAAGATTCGCCACGCCGGTGCCATTTTTATCGGAAGGTTTTCGTCTGAACCAATTGGCGATTATTTTGCAGGAACGAATCACGTTTTGCCAACAAACAGCACGGCACGTTTTTCGAGTGCTTTATCTGTTTATGATTTTATTAAAAGAACCAGCATTATCCATTATAGCGAACAGGCTTGGCAAAACAATAAAGAAAAAATTGCTCGTCTAGCACGTCTTGAAGGATTAGTAGGCCATGCGCGTGCAGTCGAATCGCGGTCGTGGGAAAAGGGGAACCGATTATGAGAAAAGCTGAAATCAAACGCAATACCAATGAAACCAAAGTAGCCATCAAATTTTCCTTAGATGGTGAAGGGAAATCGGTAATTGATACAGGTGTTCCATTTATGGATCATATGCTGGATTTGTTCATTAAACATGGCTTATTTGATGGTGATATTACGGCAGATGGGGATACGCACATTGATGACCACCACACTACTGAAGATATTGGCATTGTTTTAGGTCAAGCTGTTAAAGAAGCACTTGGCGATAAAAAAGGCATACGTCGTTACGGCAACGCATTTGTACCAATGGATGATGCGTTGGCTCAAGTAATTATTGATTGTTCAAATCGTCCACATCTGGAATTCCGTAGTCAGCCGCTGACTGAAAAAGTAGGAACGTTTGATACGGAACTGATCCAGGAATTCCTTTGGAAATTTGCGCTAGAATCAAGGATGAACGTCCACGTTATCGTTCATTATGGAAAAAATACGCACCATATTATCGAAGCAATTTTTAAAGCGCTAGCACGTGCGCTTGATGAAGCGACGATGATTGATCCACGAGTTAAAGGTGTACCATCAACAAAGGGGTTGCTCACATGATCATTGGCATTATTGATTACGGCATGGGCAATTTGTTTAGTGTCGAGCAGGCGTTAAAAAAGCTGGAATGTACAGTGATTGTATCCGATGACCCTGCGGTGCTGCTCGAAGCAGAAGGGATTTTGCTGCCAGGAGTCGGTGCTTTTCCAGATGCTATGGAGTTATTAAACGACAAAGGACTTTCAGGCTTTATCCAATCATTGCCAGAAAAAAATATTCCGCTTCTTGGGATTTGTCTCGGTATGCAGTTGTTATATGAAGATAGTTCGGAAGTAAAACCGACGAAAGGTTTGGGGTTACTGACAGGACAAATTCGTCGTTTTGAAAAAGGCACATACCGAATTCCTCATATGGGCTGGAACCGTTTGGAATTTTCGCATATGCCGTATTGGTTAGAGGATGTATTAAGTGATACGCACGTGTACTTTGTACATTCTTTTTTAGCGATAAATACAAAGCAACAAGAAGTTTTAGCCACAGCAAGCTACGGAGGCCTCAACGTTCCGGGAGTAGTCGGGACAGGTTTGATAATGGGTATGCAATTCCATCCAGAAAAATCAGGTGATTTTGGCCATTATTTATTAGAACAATGGATTTCAAATGTTAGGAGGAACCTACATGTCTAAGTTTCAAATCTATCCTGCGATTGATTTAAGGGATGGCAAATGTGTACGCCTATTTCAAGGAGATTATACTCAGGAAACCATCTACGGAGATTCACCAGTCGAAATGGCTCGAAAATTCGTAGAAGCTGGTGCAGAGTGGATACATATGGTCGACTTAGACGGTGCCAAAGACGGCATCCGCATTAACGATCAAGTGGTCATTGAAGCCGCAAAGCTCGGTGCTAAAGTACAAGTCGGCGGAGGCATTCGAACTCGTGAAGATATCCAGCATTATTTATCAAATGGTGTAGCACGTGTCATTATCGGCAGCCTAGCAATCCGTAATCCGGAACTTGCTGTATCGTTTATTGAAGAATTTGGAGCCGACCAAATTGTGATCGGTATTGATGCGAAAAATGGCATGGCTGCAACAGAAGGCTGGATCGAGACATCTGGACAAGCAGCGACAGAAGTAGCGGATTATTTCGCGCAAAAAGGTGCAAAACATTTTATCTATACAGATATTGCAACAGACGGCACGCTCGCAGGACCAAATATTACCGCCAATAAATCGTTGGTGGGTGCTGAATCAGCACAAGTCATTGTTTCAGGTGGCATTGGTTCGCTAGAAGATGTACGAAATGTTAAAGAAGCATCTGCGCAAAGTAACATCGCAGGTGTTATTATAGGGAAAGCACTTTATGAAAAACGTTTTACACTGGAGGAGGTTTTGTCATGTTGACAAAACGCATTATTCCCTGTCTTGATGTAAAAGAAGGACGTGTCGTCAAAGGCGTTAGTTTCGTTTCGTTGCGTGATGCGGGAGATCCTGTTGAATTGGCTCGTTTTTATGATGAGCAAGGAGCAGATGAATTGGTGTTTTTGGACATTTCGGCTTCTCACGAAGGCAAGGAAACGATGGTCGAAGTGGTGAAAATTGTTGCAACAGAACTGTCGATTCCGTTTACAGTAGGTGGTGGTATTCGCAGTCTTGATGACATGAAACGTTTGTTGCGCGCCGGAGCTGATAAAGTCTCTTTAAACACAGCTGCCCTTGACCGTCCTGAGTTGATCAAAGAAGGCGCAGACTTTTTTGGTTCTCAATGTATTGTCGTAGCAATTGATGCTAAGAAAAATGGCGACATCTGGGACGTTTACACACATGGTGGTCGCAACAAAACTGATTGGGACGCAGTTGAATGGGCAAAAAGAAGTGTTGAGCTTGGAGCTGGTGAACTGTTGTTGACGAGCATGGACAAAGACGGCTCGAAAGACGGTTTTGATTTGGAATTAACACAAGCTGTACGCGAAGCGGTAGAAGTACCGGTCATTGCCAGTGGTGGAGCAGGAAACAAAGAACATTTTAGCGAAGTCTTTAAAATGGTGGATGCTGATGCTGCTTTAGCGGCCTCTATTTTCCATTACAAAGAAACCAGTGTAGATGAGGTCAAGCAATATTTACGGAAAGAGGGAGTGAACGTCCGATGACAACCATACAATATGATCCAAGCGGGCTGATTCCCGTGATAATCCAGAATGCCGAAACAAAAGAAGTGTTAACTTTGGCTTATGCCAACGAAGAAGCCGTCCAAAAAACAATGGCTACAAATGAAACGTGGCTTTACTCAAGAAGCCGTAGTGAATTGTGGAACAAAGGTGCGACGAGTGGTAACACTCAAAAAGTGACGGCTGTGCGATTAGATTGCGACGGCGATTCGCTAATTTATGAAGTAATTCCAAATGGCCCCGCTTGTCATACGGGTAAAGATAGCTGCTTTTTTGAAACCATTCATGGTGAGCGCAATGAATCTCCAGGCGATATGTTCGCACAATTGACCGCGTTAATCGAAGCGCGTGAAAAAGAAATGCCTGAAGGGGCGTATACGACTTATCTGTTTGAAGAAGGCATAGATAAAATTTGTAAAAAAGTAGGCGAAGAAGCAGCTGAAGTGATTATCGCAGCCAAAAATCGTGACGCTGAAGAGCTATCAATGGAAACAGCCGATTTGTTGTATCATGTGTTGGTGCTTTTACAAGAACAAAAGGTAAACTTTAACAAAGTGACCAATGTATTAAAACAACGTCATGAAACAAAAGCGACAAGTAAATAATAGGGAAATATGCTATAATTACAGCATATTTGAGTATGGAGACGATGGAAATCGTCTCTTTTACTTTTTCGGAGGCATATTTTGGAGAATAAAAAAATAAATACTAAAAACGTATTGTCGTTTATTCCGACAGGAGAATTCTATTACAGAAAAGCGTTGAAAGAGCTTCAGCGTGAAAATTACTCAAAAGCACATAAGTATTTGCGTCGTGCTTCAGAGTTGAGTCCGAAAGATCCGCTCATTTTGACGCAATACGGAATTGTGCTAATGGAAATACAAGAGTTTGAGCAGGCAATGGATGTGCTGCATACAGCACATGAACTAGACTCAAAAGAACCCGACATTCTGTATTTTCTTGCTGAAGTCCATGCACATATGGGCTTGTTTTGGGATGCTCGAAAATTTGCTAAAAAGTACTTGGTTTATGAAACACAAGGGAAATATGCATCTGAAGCAATGGGAATTATTGATTTTGCCGAGCAAGAAGATTGGCAAAATTTTGATGAGGACGGGGACTTGCAGGACAGCGAACACCATTATCGACAGGAAAAAGCACGTCGAATGATGGAGCAAGGTGATTTTACTGGTGCTATTGAATTGCTTGAAAAGTTAATTGAAGAAAAGCCGGATTTTTGGGGAGCTTGCAATAACTTAGCTTTGGCTTACTTTTATATCGGAGAAGCAGAAATGGCGAAAGCGCTGCTTTACGATGTACTGCGGAGAAATACTGGCAATTTGCACGCTTTGTGTAATTTAGCAGTCTTTCATTACTATGAAAAAAACGCAGAATTGGATGATGTACTCGATTTGCTAAAAAAAATACAACCTTATGTATTTGAGCATCGCTATAAATTAGGTGCGACTTTTGCATTGGTTGGTAAATACAAAGAAGCTTATCGCTGGCTCAAAAGTTTGCACAAAAAAGGCTTTGAAGGGGATGCAGCGTTTTACTTTTGGTTATCGCATGCTGCTTATCATTCAGGCCATGAAGACGCGTCAAGGCAAGCCTGGGATCAATTGAAAAAAATGGACCCGGATAAAGACGGTTATGCGCCATGGAACGAGCATTCAGAAATGCCGCACGTCGATGCGCTTGAGCATGATCGAGATTATTTGGTTGGAAAACTGGATCACCAAAAGAAAAGTGAACGGTTATTCGGCTTGTTTTTGTTAGGCAAATCAGCACATAAGCAAGAAATTATTTCACACCCAAATTGGTTGGCATCTGATCAGCCTTCTGTTTTGGAAACTTTTGTTTTGGGTTATGCACTTGGTCATCCTTTCAAAGAAAGCGTTCCGGCTGAAAAGGCTTTTATGCGTGCGATGGAAGCAGCAGAACTTCTTTATGGCTCATATGGAATGGTGAAAAAACAGCAAGAAGAACTCTTTCAACTGTGGTTTTTACTGCTAGAAAAAGGCTTTAGCGGAAACTATGCATTTAAAAATCCCGCGGCTCTTGCTGCAGCTGCAGAATATATGATTCACTCTTCTAAAAATGAAAAAACCACAAAAAAAGAACTGGCGGATCAATTTGGTATATCGGTTGCTACGTTGACAAAATACAGTAAAGAACTAACTGTTTTCTTACCACACATCGAATCATAGGCATAAAAGTTGAAGCTTTCGCATGAATCTTATACGATTTAACTACTGAGAAATAGGAGGCCTATTAATATGACTGAAGCAACTACAATTTTTGATGTAATTATTATCGGAGCAGGACCAGCAGGCATGACAGCCGCTGTTTATACATCTCGCGCGAACTTAACAACATTGATGCTAGAACGCGGTATTCCAGGTGGTCAAATGGCCAATACGGAAGAAATTGAAAACTATCCAGGATTTTCACACATTTTAGGACCAGACATTTCAACAAAAATGTTTGAACACGCAAAAAAATTCGGTGCAGAATATGCATACGGTGACGTAACCGAAATTATTGATGGCGAAGAATACAAAACCATTAAAGCCGGATCTAAAGAGTACAAAGCACGTGCAATTATTGTGACGACCGGTGCTGAGTATAAGAAAATGGGGATTCCAGGTGAAAATGAACTAGGAGGCCGTGGTGTCAGTTATTGTGCAGTATGTGATGGAGCTTTCTTTAAACAAAAAGAACTTGTCGTAGTTGGCGGTGGTGATTCAGCGGTTGAAGAAGGTGTTTACTTGACTCGTTTCGCGAGTAAAGTAACAATCGTCCACAGACGTGACGAATTACGTGCACAAAAAATTCTTCAAGATCGTGCTTTTGCAAATGAAAAAATTGACTTTATCTGGAGCAATACAGTTAAAGAAATTCACGATGATGGCAATGGCAAAGTAGGTGCAGTTACGCTGGTGTCTACTGAAGATGGTTCTGAAAAAGAATTTAAAGCAGATGGTGTCTTTATCTATATCGGCATGCTTCCTTTAACAAAACCATTTGCTGAGTTGGGCATTTTGAATAAGGACGGATATATTGTAACGAACGACAAAATGGAAACGACTGTTCCAGGGATTTATGCAGCAGGCGATGTTCGTGAAAAAACATTACGTCAAGTAGTTACTGCGACAGGCGATGGCAGTATTGCCGCACAAGCCGCTCAACACTATATTGAAGAGTTAGTAGAGAAAATTAGCATGAAAGCACAAGCTTAATTAGTTTTTAACTGTTTTGTAACGTGGTTGTCATGAATAAGGTTTATAGTAAGAAGAGTAAATTGACCCCCTTTTTATAAAAGATTTTGTTGGGCTGTCTTTCGAGTAACTCGAAAGACAGCCTCTTTTTTTATTCTTTTGCATGACACGCCAGGATAGATGTATAATGGAGAGAGTTTACAATAGAGACGGAGTGTCGAATGTGCAGCGAATCGCGAATTTATTAGTCATTGAAAATGGACAAGTATTGTTATTGAAAAAACCACGACGTGATTGGTATGTAGCGCCCGGTGGTAAAATGGAAGCCGGAGAATCGATTATCGAAGCTGCAGTCCGTGAGTTCAAAGAAGAAACGAATGCTACCCCAATAGGTACACATTTAAAAGGGGTCTATACCATGATGATTCAAGAACATGAAAAAACGGTGGATGAGTGGATGTTGTTTACGTTCGCTGCAAACCGCGTAATTGGAGAGTTATTTGAAGAAACGACCGAGGGGCTGTTAGAGTGGCATCCAGTAGAAGCGTTGGCATCTTTGCCAATGGCTGAAGGGGACCGGACCAATCTGCAATTTGCAGCTAACCAGCAAGGAGTTCAGTACGGAACATTCTACTATACGCCAGAATTTCAGCTGATCAAAGAAACCATCCAATCATCAATTGAAGAGGTGAATCATCCTAATGGAAAAGCATAAAGAAGAAACAGAGTTAATCATTATTACAGGCATGTCAGGTGCAGGTAAAACGGTCGCAATCCAAAGCTTTGAAGATTTAGGTTTTTTTACAATCGATAATTTGCCTCCTACGTTATTGCCAACGTTTATCAATTTGATGAGAGATTCGGGGAAATCGATGAAGCGCGTAGCTGCAGTTATGGATTTGCGCGGAGGCGATTTTTTTGATAGTTTAGTAGACGCAATTGACCACCTATCACAAGATCCGAACGTCTCCATCACGATTCTATTTTTGGATGCAGAAAACGAAACCTTAGTGAGCCGCTATAAGGAAACGAGAAGATCTCACCCACTGTCACCCGGTGGATTGGTTTTGGGTGGCATTAAAAAAGAGCGTGATATGCTAAGTGACCTTCAAGGGAGAGCACAGCATATATACAATACTTCTAACATGAAGCCTCGCCAACTAAAAGAACGAATCATTGCCGATTTTTCATCAAAGACCAGTAATGTCTTTACCGTAAACGTCTTGTCTTTCGGATTTAAACACGGCATGCCGATTGATGCTGATTTGGTGTTTGATGTACGCTTTTTACCAAACCCTTATTATATTGAAGAGTTGAACCCGCTAACAGGGCTTGATGAGCGAGTGTCGAGCTATGTACTAAAATGGCAAGAAACGCAAACGCTGCTAGAAAAATTAACTGATTTACTGCAGTTTATGATTCCACAGTACAAAAATGAAGGGAAGGCACAACTTGTTATCGCCTTCGGTTGTACAGGAGGCCAACACCGCTCGGTTACGTTAGCTGAGTACTATGGCAAGCTTCTGGCACAGAATAATAAAGTGATTATCACGCATAGAGACATTAAAATTAGAAAGGATTGAGTGCATGGAACATAATCAGCACCGGAAACGTATCGTTATTTTAGGCGGCGGCACGGGACTGTCTACATTGTTGCGTGGGTTAAAATTGTATCCACTGGATTTGACGGCTATTGTAACAGTGGCAGACGATGGTGGAAGTTCGGGACGCTTAAGAAATGACCTGGATATTCCACCCCCGGGAGATATTCGAAATGTTATGGCAGCTTTATCAGATACAGAACCTTTAGTTGCTGAAATGTTCCAATATCGATTTAAGCACTCCTTAGATCTTGACGGTCATTCTTTGGGTAATCTAATGCTTGCGGCACTGACGGATATTACAGGCGACTTTTCCCATGCAGTCCGCGAAATGAGTCGTGTATTAAGTGTCAATGGCACGGTTTTACCTGCCGCCAACCAAATTGTTACGCTTAGCGCAGAGCTAGAAGATGGGACGATTATAAAAGGGGAATCCAAAATTCCTGCCTATTTACAGCCAATTAAAAGTGTGTTTATTGAACCACATGATGTTAAAGCCTTGCCTGCAACAATTGCAGCAATTAAAAATGCAGACGTAATTGTTGTGGGTCCAGGTTCTTTATATACCAGTATTTTGCCGAACTTGTTAGTGAAAGATATTAAAAAAGCAGTTATAGCTGCTAAGGCAAAGAAAATATATATCTGTAATTTAATGACACAGGCAGGTGAGACTTATCAATATACAGCCTCCGACCATGTTCAAGCACTTTACAATCATGTCGGAGAAAAATTTCTAGATGCTATTCTAATTGATAAAGTCCAAATGCCGTCTAATATTGCAGAACGTTACGAAAAAGAGAAAGCATGGCCTGTTGAGTATGACGAAGAGCGCCTGAAAAAAATGGGTCTCGAAGTCTACAGAAAAGACATTGCTAATATTTCTGGAGAAACTGTACGTCACGAGCCGACGAAAGTTGCAGAATGGTTGTTCGAATATGCTGATGGCCGTGCTAATGAAGATTCGAAGCAGTTGTATTTTTGACGCTTTGAAAGGAGGAACGAATTTTGTCTTTTGCATCCGAAACAAAAAAAGAAATGACACAAATAGAGATAGATGATTGCTGCGGCAAAGCAGAGCTTTCCGCAATGATCCGGATGAATGGCACTCTATCGTTTTCCAATCGGCAATTGAGCCTGGATATTCAAACTGAGAATGCGGCGATTGCCCGCCGTATTTACACGTTATTAAAACGTTTTTACAAAGCTTATCCCGTCGAATTGCTGGTTAGAAAAAAGATGCGCTTAAAAAAGAATAATATTTACATTTGTAGAATCCGAGAAGGCGCTAAGCATATTCTCGAAGATCTCGAAATTTTGACTGAGGGATTTCAATTCCAGCACCAGATTGTCAAGTCGCTGATTGAAAAGAACTGTTGCAAACGTTCGTATATCCGAGGTGCTTTTTTAGCCGGAGGATCTGTCAATAATCCTGAAACGTCATCTTACCATCTCGAAATTTACTCGCTCTACAAAGACCATGCAGACTCGTTAGTTGAATTAATGAACGAATTTCGTTTGAATAGCAAAACGATTGAACGTAAAAAAGGATTTGTGACTTACCTGAAAGAAGCAGAAAAAATTTCTGATTTTCTAAGCATTACAGGCGCACATTCTGCTTTATTGAAATTTGAGGATGTTCGAATTATTCGAGATATGCGTAATAGCGTTAATCGGTTAGTAAATTGTGAAACCGCTAACTTAAACAAAACCATCGATGCGGCATTGCGGCAAGTAGAAAATATTCGATTTATCGACCAAACAATTGGCATTGACCAATTGCCTGAAAGACTACGTGAAATCGCCAGACTCCGGGTAGAGTGTCAAGATGTGACGTTAAAAGAGCTAGGGGAAATGGTATCGGGCGGAACCGTCAGCAAGTCGGGGGTAAACCATCGTCTGCGAAAAATTGATGAGATTGCAGCATCCCTGAGAAATGGAGAAATGATCGGCCGCTAGCTAGGCTGTTCGTTTATATAGAAGAGAGTTAAGTTTTGGAGGAGGATCCGTATGGTTGAAAAACAAGTAAAAGTACGATTGAAATCAGGTCTTCAAGCAAGACAAGCAGCGTTATTCGTTCAAGAAGCAAATCGATACAGCGCAGATGTTTATTTGGAAAAAGACAATAAGAAAGTAAACGCTAAAAGTATTATGGGAATTATGAGCTTGGCAATTAGTAAAGGAACAGAAGTTACCATTTCTGCAGAAGGCTTGGATGAAGAAAAAGCGGTTCAGTCTTTATCGGAGATTATTGAAAAAGAAGCGTAAAAAAGCAGCAATCTATTATTTCAAGTAACTTCCACAAACGAAAAGCACAAAAAACTCACAGTCAAAGATGACTGTGAGTTTTCAGGCTGTCGAGAAACCCTCTCGACAGTCTTTTTTTGTTTATTTCGATACTTTTTTGATGTAAACTGAAAGAAAAAGAAGGAGCGAAGTCCCATGATTGGTCCCGTCAAAAATCACCGTCATGAACA